>VXNF01000023.1:0-10055 GCA_009840735.1 Acidimicrobiia bacterium
GCCGCCGACGACCCAAGCACCCCCGCCGCCCCCCGCGACCCAGGCACCGGCGCCGCAGCGGAACCGGGCGGGCTACTACGACAACACCGTGGCGGGCATCTCGCCCATCGTGACGCCCAACTCGGACTTCTACCGGATCGACACCGCCATCGTCGTGCCGTCGGTAGACGTGAACAGTTGGGAACTGTCGATCTCCGGCATGGTGGACCGGCCCTACAAGATGAACTTCGCCCAGCTCATCGAAATGGGGCTCGTGGAGACCCCCGTCACGCTCAGCTGCGTCTCCAACGAGGTCGGCGGGCACCTCGTGGACAACGCCGTGTGGCGCGGCGTACCGCTGTCCGACGTGCTGAACCGCGCCGGCGTGCAGCGCGGCGCCACCCAGATCGTGGGCCGCTCGGTGGACAACTGGAACTCCGGCTTCCCCACCGAGTACGCCTTCGACGGACGCGCCGCCCTCGTGGCCGTCGCCATGAACGGCGAGCCGCTGCCCCGCGAGCACGGCTTCCCAGCCCGGCTCGTCATCGCGGGCCTCTACGGCTACGTGTCGGCCACCAAGTGGCTGGAGGAGATCCGCCTCACCACCTGGGAGGGCTTCGACTCCTACTGGGTGCCGCGGGGCTGGGCCAAGCGCGGCCCCATCAAGACTCAGTCGCGCATCGACGTGCCACGCGGCGGCTCGCGGGTGCGGGCAGGCCGAGTCGCGATCGCCGGCATCGCTTGGGCCCCCACGAAGAGCATCGCCAGCGTCGAGGTGCAGGTCGGCGACGGACCCTGGGCAGCCGCCGAGGTGAGCAACAACATGTCGGTCAACTCCTGGCGACAATGGGTGTACGCCTGGGACGCCAGGCCCGGCAGCTACCGGATCCGCTGCCGCGCCACCGACGGAACCGGCTACACCCAGACCTCCGACATCCGCCCGCCCGCCCCCGACGGCGCCACCGGCTGGCACACCATCGACGTCCGCGTCGTCTGAGACTCAGTAGCTGAGACCCGATAGCTGAGACCCGATAGCTGAGACCCGCTAGCGGCCACCGCCGCGGCCAAGCCGGCGACCGGCGCGACGCCCGGCATCCCCGCGGAAAGCAAACTCGTTCCCATAAACAGCGAACCCATCTCCCCGATTCTCGGCACGCCGTTCTACCCGCGGACCTCGGCGCTGAACGAGCGGCTGAACTGGACTGCGTGGGACCAGTACCACGTCGTCGACACCTACACCGATTGGCGAGGTGAGGTCAGCACGATCCGGACCGCCGCCGCGGCGCTCGACATGTCGCCGCTCGCCAAGCACAGCATCACCGGACCGGACGCCGAACGATTCGTGGACTACCTCATTCCCCGCGACGCCACCAGGCTGGCGCCGGGGCAGGCGTACTTCACTCCGTGGTGCAACGAGGACGGCGTGCAGGTGGGCGACGGGATCGTTATGCGCCTTGAGCGGGACCGGTTCGTGTTCTCCGCCGACCGGATGATGCGCTGGTTCGCCCGGCACGCGCCCGGTTTCAATGTCGAGTTCGAAGACCTCACCGACGACTTCGGGATTTTGGCGCTGCAGGGCCCGCTGTCCCGCGACGTGCTGGCGTCGGCCAGCGGCGAGGACCACGCCGATCTGCGGTTCTCCCGGCTGCGCCGCACGACCGTCGCCGGCGTGGAGGTGCTGCTGTCCCGGCAGGGGTTCACCGGCGAGCTCGGCTTTGAGCTATGGGTGCCGAGAGCCGCCGCCACGACGGTGTGGGACGCCGTATTTGAGGCCGGTGCAGCTTTCGGCCTCGTCGCCGCGGGCCTGCACGCCGCGGATGTGGCCCGCATCGAGGCCGGGATGGTGATTCCGGGATACGACTACACCCCCGCGGCGATCGACCCGACCGGCAGCCACCTGCGCACCTCGCCGGAGAACTGTGCCACGCCGCTGGAGCTGGGCATGGGTCGCTTCATCGACTTCGACAAGGGGGCCGCCTTCCTGGGCCGGGCCGCGTTGGCCGAGGAGCTCCGCTCTGGGCCGAAGCGCAAGCTCGTCGGCATCATCGTGAACTGGCCCGAGATCGTCGCCTCCTATACGGACGCCGCGCTCGTCCCCGAGGTGGCGCCGCACACCGTCCGGGCACCGATGTCGATCTCGCAAGATGCGGTAACCGGGGCGGTAACCGGGGCGGTGATCGGCCGGACCAGCAGCGTGACCTGGTCGCCGACGCTCGGCCAACTCATCGGCTTCGCCCACGTCGACGCCCGCTGCGCCGCCGCTGGCACGCCCGTGACAGTGAGCTGGGACTGGAGCGCCCCGGAACTGGAATCAGCGGGCGACTCGGGAGACCTCGGCGTCCTGACCGTCAACGCTCACTTGTGCGACCTGCCGCACTACAGGCCACGACGGGCCGGGAATCCGACCTGACCTGCCTGCCGGGCGAGACTTGCTCAGGCTTTCTCAGGCTTACTCAGACCTGCACAGGCTCGCTCAGGCTTGCTCAGGCTTGCCAGTCGGTCCAGCAACCCTCGTGCGGCGCGGCGGCCTCGTCTTCGAGGCACGGCCCGAGCACCTCGATGTCGCGGGCGCCGCCCTGAAGGATCAGCCGGCAGCCTCCGAAGCACGCCACCGGTACGCCGCTCTGGCCGCTGGCGATCTCATACAGGCGACGTTCGCCCAGCCCGAACACCACCCGGTCGACGCCTCCCCAGTAGATGGTGCCGGCGCACATCGGGCAGGGCTCGCAACTGGAGTAGAGGGTGCCGGCGGCGCGCTCCTCGGGCGTCAAGGCGCTCATGGCCTCGTGCATGAGGTTGGTCTCGGCGTGGTACAGCACGTTGCCGCCCGTCTTGCCGGTCGTCTCCGCCTCCAAGAGCACCCGCCCTTCGGCGTCGGCCAACAGCGCCCCGAACGGCAGGTTGCCGTTGGCCCTGGCCTGCGCAGACAGCTCGATCGCCCGCCGCAGCAAGCGCTGCTCGGTCGTGCTCAGGGAAGACTCGCTCAGGGAGGACTCGCTCAGCGAGGTCTTGCTCAAGGAAGACTTGCTCAGATCAGCGTCGGGGGACATCAGGGAACCTCCAGCTCAGGGGTGTCTGGGTGCATGGGTACACGGATGTCTGGCGCTCGTGGTCTCCCATTTGCGGTCGCAGCGCCGAATGGGCACGCGCTCGGAGGCATCAGAACACCTTCGGCAGACGCGTATGCCAGGTCGTGGCCTGCTCGTAGGCCGCCGCCACCTCCAACAGCGCGACATCCTGGAACGGTAGACCCACCAGCTGCAGCCCGATCGGCAGGCCCGAGGCCGTGAAGCCGCACGGCACGCTCACCGCGGGCTGACCCGTCAGGTTGAACGGGCAGGTGTAGGGGATGAGCGTGCCCAGCTCGCTGGCAGGATCGAAAGACTCCAGCGGCATGGCCACCCGCGGCGTCGTGGGCATGACCAGCGCGTCGAGGCGGGCAGCGGCGAACGCCGCGAGAACCTCGTCACTCAACGCGCCGCGGAAGCCGACCGCCTCGGCGACCTGGCTCTGGGAGGTCGCCAGCGCACCGAGAAGCATCTCAAGGACGCCAGGGTGATAGTCGGCAGCCCGGCCCTCTAAGACCTGCCGGTGCGCCGCGGCCAACTCGGTGGAGAACAACGTGAAGATCGCATCGGGCGCCCGGTGGAGCGCCGGGATCTCCACCGGCACCAACTCGGCCCCCAACGAGGCCAGGACCGCGCATACCGCCTCAAAGGCCTCCCAGACGGCCCGCTCCGGCGGGGTGCGGGCATCCAAGTCGGCGCACGTGGCGTCGCCGAGCACGCCGAGTCGCCGCCCCTCCAGACCGCCCGCTGGCGAGTGCCCAGAACTGGCGTGCAAGGCTGCGCCAGCGCCCCACAGCGTGGCGGCGTCGGCCGCGTCAGGACCGGTGATCACCGCCAGCACCGCGGCGACCTCCGAGACGGACCGGGCCAGGATTCCTACGTTGTCGATCGACGGGGCGGTGGCGTGGCGCACGATCCCGTGGGTGCTCACGAGTCCGGCCGTCGGCTTCAAGCCGACGACGCCGCACATGGCGGCGGGGATGCGCACCGATCCGGCGGCGTCAGTACCCAGGGCGAACTGCGCCGAGCCGACCGCCACCGAGACGCCGCCGCCAGCGCTGGAACCGCCGGGGTAGCTGGTCAGCGCCCACGGGTTGCGCGTGGGGGGCTCGTCGAGGCCGCAGGTCAGCTCGTGGGACACATGCGTGCCGACCAGCACCGCCCCGGCGGCGCGCAGGCGAGCCACGACGCTGGCGTCGTCCGCCGCGACGTGCGCAGCGAAGGCCGAAGATCCCCCGGCTGCGGGCAGACCGGCGACGGAGAAGACTTCCTTGACTCCGAACGGCCGGCCGGCCAGCGGCCCGGTCACATCGCCGTCATCGACCGACCTGGCAGCGGCGGCGGCTCTGGCGCGGTCTACCTCGACGTAGGCGTGGACCAGCGGCTCGGTCTCGTCGAGGCGAGCCAACGCCCGCGCGAGCCTGCTGGAGGCCCGCTCAGGCACAGCTGACGCCCCGGGTGGCCACGCCAGCGGCGCCGTCGAGCCGGAGCGTGGCGCCGCTGACGTGTGCCGCCGCGTCGCTCGCAAGCCAGAGGACCGTGTTGCTCACGTCCCTGCCTGTGCCGTGGCGGCCCGAGGGCGCAGGTCCCCAAGTGGAGGCGTCCTCGGCGTGGTGCTCGTAGCCCGCCGCTGTGGTCTGCATGCCGGGGAAGACCGCTCCGGGACAGATGGCGTTCACCCGCACACCGTGCGCCGCGGCTTCGGCGGCGAGCGTCTCCGACAGGGCCAGCACGCCAGCCTTGCTGACCGAGTAAGCCGGAATGTGATGGATGCCGCGGAGCGCAGCGTCGGAGACGACATGGACGATCACGCCGCTGCGCTGGCGGCGCATCACCGCCAAGCAGGCGCGGGAATACCGGAACGTGGCGGTGAGGTTCACCTCTAGGAGCTCTCGGAAGATGTGCTCGGGGGTCTCGGCCAGCGGCGCGGCGAAGATCGTGGCGGCGCACGCAACGAACAGGTCGAGCCGGCCACCGAGTTGCGCAACGGCCTCATCCACGCTGCGATCGCAGTCGGCGCGGTCCGCAGCGTCGGCGGCGATGAACGACGCCCCGGTCGCGGCGGCCACCGCCGCGCCGCGCTCGGCACTGCGACCGCAGAACGCCACGTTCAGCCCGACTTCGCTGAGATGCCCGACGACGGCGCGTCCGATCCCGGAGGTGCCGCCGGTGACCAGCGCGGTCCGGTCCGCGAGGGCGCCGTCCGTCACAGTGCGATCTCGCCCCGCGGCCCTGTCGCCCGCTTTATCTCCTCGGCCGCGCAACTCGGCGCTCATTGGCGCACCCGCACGGCCCGCAGCGCCGCCAGCATCCCCCCGTCGACCGCCAGCGTTGCGCCGGTGCTACCGGCGGCGGCGTCAGAGAGCAGGTATGCCACCGCCCCAGCCACGTCTTCGGGCGTGGAGTAACGGCCCGACGGAGGCAGAGGCACCAACCGCGCTAAGTCATCTATCGGGCCTCCGCCAAGCACCGAACTCGAGCCCATGCCGTCAGCCGTGTGGCCTGGACTGACCGCGTTGGCGCGAACGCCGCGGACAGCGCCCTCGACGGCCAGCATCCGCGTCAGCCACAGCAGCGCCCGCTTGGAAACCGAGTACGCCCCCAGCTCAGCCTCGGGCCACTCGGCGGTTCCCGAGGCGAGAGCCACAACCGCTCCGCCGCCGTCGGCCAGGGCGTCCAGGCAAGCGCGGGCCAACAGGAACGGGGCGACGACGTTCGTCTCAAGCAGCGTGTCCCAGTCGGCGTCGCTCGTCTCCGACAGCGGCGCCCGGTGCAGCACTCCTGCCGCCAGCACCAAGCCGTCGAGGCCGCCAAGCACCCCCAGCGCCCCCTCGACGATGGCCTCCGGCGCTCCCGGCTCGCAAAGATCGCTGGGGACGAACCCGGCCCCGGTCCGCTGCGCCAGCGCCGCGCCGCGGCGCCGGTTCCGACCCGTGAACACCACCTCGGCGCCGCCGCGGCAGAGCCGCTCGACGACCGCGCCGCCGATCGCGCCCGTACCGCCAGTGACCAGGACGCGGGAGGCTGCCGCCGCGCTCACTCCGCCATGGGCGCCGAGCTCGCCAGGAACCTCGCGGGCGACCAGGACGCGGGAGGCTGTCGCCGCGCTCACTCCCCGGTGTCGGCCATCGACGGGAGCACCCGTATCGAGCCGTCGCCCGCCAGCTCGGGATTCTGCGCCCGCCACTGCTCACGCGGATTGAGTGCTCGCCAGGCGTCCACGTACTCGGACTGGCGAGAGAACACCACGTCGGAGCGCTCAGCGGCCCGCCGCACCACCCGCTCCAGCATCGTCAACCGTGAGCCGCGCCCGATGACCTGTGGGTGGATCGTGAGGTTGTAGACGCCGCCGGGGCAGTGGTCGTAGGCGTAGTCGAACTCGCCGGTCCACATCTCCTCGGCCACCGACGGGGGCGCCAGGCCGGGGATCTGCCCCCAGACGAACTCGAAGATCGGCACGTCGTCCATCGGCCAGGCGACGGGGATGCCCACGATGTCGGTCAGCTCGCCGAACTGGTAGGCGCCGTCGGTCAGCCAGCGATCCCCCTTGCGCACGTACACCGGCATCATGTCGGTGGCCATCCGGCTGCCGTCGAACTCGAAACCGAACTCCTCGATGAGCTCGATGGTGTGCTCGCTCATGTTCCATGCCGGCGACACATGGCCACGCGGGCGCACGCCGGCGACGAGGTCGAGAGCCTCCAAGCCGCGCTCGATGATCCGGCGCTGGCCGGCCACGTCGAACTCGCGGGCGTCCTCGTGCATCCAGCCGTGATAGGCCAGTTCGTGGCCGCGGTCCACGATCTCCCGAATCAGGTCCGGATACGCCAAGGCGGTGTGCCCCGGCACCAGGAACGTCGAGCGGATGTCGTAGCGGTCCAGCAGCTCCAGCACCCGGTGCGTGCCGGGCACCTCCATCTCGCCGCGGGAGATCATGGAAGCGTTGGTGCTGCGGAACGACGTGATCCACAGCGAAAGGGCGTCCATCCCGACGGTCAGGCAGAAGGTCAGGCGCGGCAAGCCGCCGCTGCCTCTGCTCGATCCCCGGATGAGCCTCCGCCCGCGTGCCCGCCCGATCCCCCGCCAGTGTCCCCGCCAGAGTCCCCTGCCAACTCAGGACCTCCCGGCGGCGCTGCGGTCGAACCCGGCGGGCGGATGCACCTCGCAGATGTGCATCACGTTTCCCTCCGGGTCGTAGAACGAGCGGAACCGATACCAGATCCCGGCGAAGTCGTCACCGGGAGTCTCCGCCAAGAACTCCCCGGCGCCATAGATGTTCGTCTCACCGGCCCAGGTGATCCCGTGGCGGTCCAACTCGGCGATGGCCTCGTCGATGTCGTCCACCTCGGCGGCGAAGGAATGCACGCCGGCCGGGTCGGCGTTGTAGTCGGCGGTGCGTTGTCGGTCCGGCCGGTCGGCGTCGGGCACCGAGAGCAGCACTAGGTCCACGTCGCCGCACATGAACATGGCCCAGCCCTTCTCAGGCTCGTAGCCGTGGGGGTGCAGCGGCAGGCCGAGGGTGTTCTTGTAGAAGTCCACCATCGTGGCGAAGTCGTTCACGACGATGTCCATGTTGTCGAGGCGCTTGAGTTTCAGCATCGTTGCGGTCTCCGCAGTCGGCTCAGCGCAGCGGCACGGCCACCGACGGCATGGGGGCGCCGGTGGCGCCGCGGATGTGCATGGGGAACCCCAGGAAGGCGAACTCGTAGACCTTCTCGGCGGCGATCTCCTGCATGTTGCAGACCTCGATGATCTGCGCCCCCGCGGTGGCGAACATGTAGCAATGAACCGGGGCGTACTGGCCGTAGTACGGCTGGGGCTCGAGGCCGATGTTGTCGCCGGCGATGCACATCGCTCCGGCCTCCTCGCAGAGCCAACGGGCGCCGTCCACGTTGATCCCCGGCGAGGCCGAAAGGTAGTCGATCGAGGGCCACATGTTCATGCGCCCGGTGCGCAGCAGCACCACGTCGCCTTTGCGCAGTTCGGTGCCCTGCCGCCGGGCGGTCTCCATGATGTCCTTCGAGTCAATCTCATAGTGCGGCTCGAGGATGTCCACCCCGAACATCGCGGCCACGTCCAACAGCACGCCGCGGGCGATGATCGGCGGGTAACGGTCGGTGCCCCCCTTGGTCCAGACCATCGAACCCAGGTGCTCGTCCTGGGTCCAGCCGTTCCAGAAGGTCTCGTAGTACCCCATGTGGTTGAGCGTGTCGATGTGGGTGCCGCAGTGGGTGTACATCGAGATCGAATCGCCGGAGTAGGCGTACTCCTTGTGGATCTCCGGCCCGTAGCCGGAGCGCCCGTCGAGGATCGACCCTCGCGGAGTGTGGGTCATCCAGATGCTGAACGGAGGGTCACCCGCCTCGGTCCACGACGGCATGCCCGACCAGTAGTCCACCGAGAGGTCGAACACCTTGGTGCCGTTAAGGCGGGACATGATGGCCCCCACCGAATCGGGGGTCACCCAGTTGAGCCGCCCGATCTCGTCGTCAGGACCCCACGGGCTCTTGGAGACCTTGTGGCCGTTGCGCTCCAACAGCGCCTCGGGCTGCAACTCGACGTCGACGCCCGCCGCGACGTCAACGGGCGCCTCAGCAACAAGGTGATCTTCAACGTCGTGGTGCTCTGCGACGGCGTCGGGATCCACGTCGAGGCCCGCGATCTGCTGCGCGAGTGCAGTGTCGTTCACGCCACACATGGGTGGCCCCCCTCCTGGTTCGGATGCGGTCTTGGGCGAAGCGTATGCTTGACGGTGACATTATTCAAGGACACAATCCCGATATGAACGATAAGCCAATGCTAATAGCAGAAGAGCCGGGCACCGGGGCTGTCAACCTCCGGCATCTCCGCGCCTGGGTGACCGTCGTGGACGAAGGGTCGGTGACCGCGGGGGCGCGCCGGCTCGGGGTCTCGCAGCCCGCGCTCTCCCAGCAGCTGCGGGCACTGGAGGAGTTCTTCGGCAACCGCCTGCTGGAGCGACTGCGCCGGGGCGTGCAGCCGACCCCGTTGGGCCGCGCCCTGCTGGGCGACGCCCGAGGCGCGCTGGCCGCAGCGGACCGACTGACCCGCCAGGCCCGCACCATCGCCGGCTTCGATGTGGGCGTCCTGGAGGTGGCGACGCTGCCGACGCTGGTGGATTCGATGCTGATCGAACCGCTCCGGCGCTGGCAGTCCGAGCACCCCCAGGTGGCCATCCAGCTCCACGAGTTCGCGCTGCAGGCGACGATGAACGAGTCGGTGGCCATGGGGGTGGGCGACCTGGCCATCGGCGTGCGGCCGCCGAACTGGTCCGGTCCGGTGGTGTCGCTGGGCTGGGAGCAGTTCGTGGTGGTGCTGCCACCCAACGACCCGCTCGCCGGCCGCGCCGGGGCGGTGGCGCTGCGCGACTTGGCGGACCGCAGCTGGATCCTCTACGAGCCGTCCCAGGGGCTTGCGGACTACGTGGCGACGGCGTGCGCGCTGGCCGGGTTCCGGCCCCGCAAGGCCGTGCTGACCTCGCAGGTCCAGGCCGCGGTGCGGCTGGCGGCAGCCGGGCTGGGCGCTGTGCTGGTGCCGTCGGCCAATGTGCCCGAGCAGCTCGCCCACACGGCGCGGACGCTGGAGCCGCCGGTCGCCTGGGAGTTGACCGTCTTCGCCCGGTCCGCGCTCTCCGCCCCCGCGGCCGCATTCGTGGAACTGCTGAGCCGGGGGCCGATGGCATCCCTGCCGGCCCACGCCGTGGTCCTGCCCGGCGGCTAGAAGACGCGGATCCCAAGACACTCGACAACCGGAGGACCAACCGATGTCAATCTCCACGACAGCCACGCCACCGGACATCGAGGCGATCCGGTCATTCCCGAAGGTGGAGCTGCATGTCCATGTGGAGGCGTGCCTGAGCGCCGAGCGGATCGAGGCACTGGCCGCCGAGTTCGGCGTGCCGATGCTGCGGCCCGCCGAGTCGCTGTTCGTCTACGCCACGCTGGCGGAGTTCCTCGATGTCTACGAGTGGTGGTGCGACCTGCTGCGCAC
>VXNF01000023.1:10155-15829 GCA_009840735.1 Acidimicrobiia bacterium
GGCGTGCCGGTGACGATCAACTCCGACGACCCGAAGGCCATGAATGTCACGCTCAGCGGCGAGTTCGAGAAGGTGAGCCGATCCCTCGACTGGCGCATCGCGGACGTGGAGGCCGCCACACGGCGCGCCGTGGCCGCCGCGTTCTGCGATGAGGATCGGTCCGCCGCCCTCCACCGGCAGATCGACGACCACGTGCGCGCCCTGCGGAGCGCCGACAACGGAAGGGACGGTGACGCATGAACGCCGACGCAGACAGCCCGGCCCCCCGACACGGGCAGCCGACCGAGCCGGACTACCTCTCCGCTGGCTACGTGGCGCAGGTCTTGGCGGAACTCGTGCGCATTCCCAGCACCAACCCCGGCGCGTATGAGTCCGACGTGGCCCGACGCGTCGTGAAGTACTTCGAGGCCACGCCGGTGGAAGCCAAGCTCGTGGAGTCGCTGCCGGGTCGCCACTCGGTGGGCGCCACCCTGGCGGGCCGCGCCGACGGCCCCCGGCTGATCCTGAACGGGCACCTCGACACGGTGCCGATCGACGACGAGTCCGAGTGGACGACCGACCCCTTCGGCGCCGAGGTGCGAGACGGGTTCATGTACGGGCGCGGCGCCTGCGACATGAAGGCGGGCTTGGCGGTGCAGATCGCCGTGGCCCACCATCTGGCCGGTCAACTCGACCGCCTGGCGGGCTCTCTGGTGCTGCACTTCGCGGCGGGAGAGGAGCGGGCCGAGCCCGGAACCCTCTCGCTGCTGGAGGCCGGCTACACCGGCGACTTCGGAATCGTCACCGAGCCGACCGATCTGCGCATCGCCGCCGCCACCCGCGGCCTGCTGCCACTGCGCATCCGCCTGCAGGGGCGTTCAATTCATGCCAGCCGAAGCCACCTCGGCATCAACCCCACATGGGGACTGCTCTGGGTGCTGGGCGCGCTCGAGGGCTACCGCAGCGACATCGAGCAGCGCCGGCACCACCTGCTCGGCGCGGGCTCATGCACCCCGACGGTGGTCAACGGCGGGGTCACCCCCAACGCCGTCTCGGACTCGGTAGACCTGTACGTGGATCGCCGCCTCGTCCCGGGCGAGACAATCGAGCGCGAGGTCCAAGAGGTGACCGAACGGATCCTCGCCGCCCGGCCGGCCGGCTCGGAAGTGGGCGTGGACGTCACGGTGGCCTACAACCGCTTCGAGCCCGCGGAGATACCCGTGGAGTCCTCGCTGGTGCAGCGCCTCGTCGGCAGCGTGAAGAACGTCACCGGCGCCCCCGGCGAAGTCTACGGGGCACCGTTCTCCAGCGACGTGCGCAACCTCGTCAACGACGCCGGCATCGAGGCGGTGAACTTCGGGCCCGGCAACGTGGCGGAGTGCCATTGCGCGGATGAGCGGGTGGCGCTCAGCCAACTCGAGGGGGCGGCGCGGGTCATCGCCGACCTGGCCGCCGACTTGCTCATGGCGGCCTGAGAACCGCCGGATCGGGATCAGCAATAATGCCGGGAATGCGCGGCGAGTGGGAGACACCCGGCATGGGACCGCGGCGATGACGGCTGCCGGCACCGCGACGCAGGATCAGGACCGCCACACCGTCTCCGCTCGGGGGATCACGAAGGCGTTTCCCGGCGTCACCGCGAACGACGGGGTGGACTTCGACGCCGACCGGGGCGAAGTTCATGCGCTCCTCGGCGAGAACGGCTCGGGCAAGACCACGCTCTGCAAGATCCTCACCGGCCTGTATCGGCCCGACGCCGGCGATGTGCTCGTAGGCGGCAACCCGGTGAATTTCCGCTCTCCCGCCGACGCCTACGACGCGGGCATATTCATGGTGCATCAGCACTTCAGCCTCGTCTCCTCGATGACCGTGGCGGAGAACGTGGTGCTCGGCTGGCAGCGCCACAAGGGCAGGGGGTTCAACCGCCGACAAGTCGAGGACGAGGTCGCTCGCGCCGCCGAACGCTTCGACATGCCGGTGGATCCCCGCGCCGTGATCTCGCGCCTGTCCGTCGGCGAACGCCAGCGCGTCGAGATCCTCAAGGCGTTCTATCGGGGGGCGCGCACGCTGATCCTGGACGAACCGACGTCGGTGCTGACCCCCCAGGAGGCCGAGCAGCTGTTCGTCTCGCTGCGGCGCATGGCGACCGAGGGCGAGGCGGTCGTGTTCATCTCCCACAAGCTGGACGAGGTCTCGGCGCTGTGCGATCGGGTCACCGTGCTGCGCCAGGGGCGCGTGTCCGGCTCGGCTGACCTCCGCAGCGAGCGGGTGGACGCCCGCGGCCTGGCCCGGATGATGGTCGGGCGAGACATCGCCTTCGCGCGGCGCTCCCGCTCGGCGCCGGTGGCTGAGGGCGACCCGGCGCTGGAGTTGCGCTACGTGAGCGCGCTCGACGCCGACGGCACGACCGCGCTGCACAACGTCACACTCTCGGTGCGGCCCGGGGAGATCCTCGGCGTCGCCGGCGTCGCCGGCAACGGTCAGGTGGCCCTTGGCGAGGTCATCGGCGGGCTGCGCAAGCGCACAGCCGGGGAGGTCAGGCTGCGGGGCGAGCCGCTGCCGCCGGGCAATCCGCGGGCCGCCTCGGACCGCGGTCTGGCGTACGTCCCCGAAGACCGCATCGGCACCGGTCTGGCGCCCGGCCTAACCGTGGCAGACAACTGCGTGCTGAAGTCGTTTCGGCAGCGCCAGCTAGGCCGCGGGCCGTTCCTCGTCAAGTCCCGGATCCTTGCCCGAACCCGGCGCCTGCTGGAGGCCTTCAACGTGAAGGGAACCTCCGAGAGCCTCGTGCGGCAGCTCTCCGGGGGGAACGCCCAGAAGGTGCTGTTGGCTCGGGAGATCTCCTCGGCGCCACAGGTGCTGGTCGTTGCCACACCCACCCGAGGGCTGGACGTGTCGGCCATGGAGTCCATCCGCGGGCTGCTGCTGGAGGCGGCCGCCGCGGGCACCGCGATCCTGCTGATCTCCGAAGACCTCGGCGAGATCCTCGACCTGGCCGACCGGATCGCGGTCATCTCCCGTGGGCGGATCCAAGGGGTGCTCGACGCCGACGGCGCCGACCCGGAACAGGTCGGAGTCCTGATGATGGGCGGCTCGCTGGAGGATGCCGGTGCGTCTTCGCTCTGAGATCGGCGTTCCGGAGATTCGATTCGAGAAGCGGCTGAAGCCGCCGCGCTGGCTCGGCCCGGCCACCCCGCCGATCGCAGTGATCGTGGCACTCGCCATCGGGGCTCTCGTGCTGTGGGCGAGCGGGCGAGACGCCGTGGACATCTACCAGCGCATGGCGCGGTCGGCCTTCACGAACCCCGGCGCCTTCTCCAACACGCTGATCGCGGCCACGCCGCTGCTGCTCACCGGGCTGGCCGCGGCGGTCACGTTCCGCATGAAGGTGTGGAACATCGGCGCCGACGGCCAGCTGATGATCGGGGCGGTCCTGGCGGCCGCCGCCGGCACGTTCTTCGGTGGGCGGAGCCTCGCCGCGGTTATGGCTCTGATGATCCTGGCAGGCATCGTCGGCGGCTGCCTCTGGGCGTCGATCGCCGCGCTGCTGCGCGTCTATCTCAACACCAATGAGGTGCTAACGACGCTGATGCTGAACTACATCGCGCCGCTGATCCTCTTCTATCTGATCTTCAACTCCACGTCGTACTGGCGTGACCTGTCGACCCAGAGCGCTCGGGTATTTCCGCAGGCCAAGACGCTCGCCGAGGACGCCTTCTGGCCGACCTACGGCGCTGCTGCGGCGGTTCCTTTCGGCTTCCTTCTGGGCGTGGTGCTGGCGCTCGCCCTTTACTTCGTGGTGCGCAACACCCGATTCGGCTTCCAGATGCGCGTCTCGGCGGACAGCCCGGAGGCGGCGCGCTACGCGGGGATCAGCACCGGGCGGCTGCTCATTCTGGTGATGCTGTTGTCGGGCGCGCTGGCCGGCATCGCCGGGGCGAGTCAGATCGGCGACGTGTCGCACCGCCTCGAACCGAAGAACCTGCAGCTCGCCACCTTCGGCTACACGGGCATCGCCGTGGCGGCACTCGTCCGCTACCACCCGATCGGCATCGTCGTGAGCGCCATCCTCGTGGGCGCTCTGAACAACGCCGGCTTCAACCTGCAGGGGCCCGACCTGCCGTTGGGGCTCATCGGGGTAAACCAGGGCATCATCCTGATGCTGGTGGCGGCCAGCGAGGTGACCGCCCGCTACCGACTGGTCATCGGCCGGCGAGCGCGGCGCGGCGACCGAGCGCCGCCGCCGGAGCAGGCGACGCTTGAGCCAGGGGCGTCCCCAGAGCAAGGCACGTCCGACGGCACCGATGAGCGGCCGCGCCAGGATGCGCGCCCGGGCGAGGACTCATGAACGAGTCCCTGTTCGTGGACTTGCTTGCGGCGGGCCTGCTCTACGGGACGCCGCTGGTGCTGGCGGGCCTCGGAGAGCTGTTGGCTGAGCGCAGCGGCGTCATGAACCTCGGCGTCGAGGCCATGATGCTGATGGGCGCCGTCACCGCCTTCTGGTTCGTGCAGTCCTTCGACGGGCCAGCCTGGCTGGCGCTGCTGCTGGCCATCCTGGTCGCCGCGGCGGTGGGGACCGCCATGGCGACGGTCTACGCCTTCGTCGTCGTCACGCTGCGAGCCAACCAGGTGGTGTCCGGTCTGGCGTTGCTCATCCTGGGCGGCGCCGCGGGGCTCTCCAGCTACCTGGCCGCCGTGGGCAGCCTCTCGGGGCCAGCCGCCCGCTTCAAGCTGCCGACCTACGACGTGTTGGGGCTGAGCGACGTGCCGGTCATCGGCCCGCTGATCTTCGGGCAGAACGCGCTGGTCTATGTCTCGTGGCTGCTGGTTGCGCTGGTTGCGTTCTACCTGTATCGCACCCAGACCGGCCTGCACCTGCAGGCCGTGGGCGAGGATCCCCGCTCCGCCGACGCCATGGGCATCAGCGTGTCTCGCTTCCGCTACGGCCACACCATGGTTGGCGGTGCTCTCGCCGGCGTGGCGGGCGCCTACTACACCCTCGAGCTCCAGCCCGCCTGGATCGACGGCATCACCGCGGGCGCGGGATGGATCGCCATAGCCCTTGTCATCACCGCATTCTGGCGACCCGGTCTGCTGCTGGCAGGGGCGTACCTCTTCGGCATCGTGACCAGCCTGGGCTTCACCCTGCAAGCGCGGGGCGTGGACCTGCCCCCGGAGATCTTCACATCGCTGCCGTACGTGCTGACGATCGTGGCGGTCGTGCTGGTCTCCAGCGGCTGGAGCCGACTGCGCTTGCGCGCCCCCGCGGCGCTCGGCGAGCCGTACGCACGCGAGGAAGCTTGAGCGCAGCTTGAGCGCGGCCTGCGCACAGCCACAACGTAGCCATAAGCCAATCAAGTGCTCAAACAAGCACACCTGCACTTGACTTATGAGCGAGGCAAACTAGGCTGCCGAGTCAGGCCAGAACTCGGTTCGCTCCACAAGCGCGGTTCGCTGGAGGGCGCCGGGCGGATTCCATGAAGGGGGAGACCATGGCTACGACAGCACGAACGACCCGACGAGCGCGAACGACCCGGCAAGCACGAGTCAGCCGCCTGTTCTTCATCCTTGCGGTCTTGGCGTCCGGGGCACTGATGGCCGCGGCTTGCAGCAGCGACGACGCCGAACCGGATGCCCCCGCGGCCCCCGCGCCAGCACCTGAACCCGCGCCCGAGCCTGCACCGGCGCCCGAGCC
>VXNF01000023.1:15929-20653 GCA_009840735.1 Acidimicrobiia bacterium
GCGCCCGAGCCTGCACCGGCGCCCGAGCCCGCACCGGCGCCCGAGCCCGCACCGGCGCCAGAACCGGTCGCAGAGGAGCCGATGGACGAGCCCATGGACGAGCCCATGGAGGCGACCATGGACGACGAGCCGCTGGAGATTCTGTTCCTGTACTCCAGCGTCGCTCGCGACGGCGGCTGGACCCAGACCTTCGACAACGCCCGCTTGGACATCGAGGAGAAGTACGGGGACAGCGTGACCACGACCTACAAGGAGAGCCTGTGGGGCGCGGATGTGATCACGTCGGTGATCGAGACGGCGATCCTCGACGGCATCGACGTGATCGTCGGCACCAGCTTCGAGCAAGGCGAGCCGATGATCGCCGCGGCCTACGAGAACCCCGACGTGTACTTCGTGGCCAGCCAGTGGGACAACCCCGGCGACCTCGACAACTTCGCCGGCTACGTGAACGCCCCCGAGGACGGCGCCTACATCTCGGGCGTCCTGGCCGGACTCATGGTCGAGTCGGGCGACGCCATCGGCTGGGTCGATGCCTTCCCCATCCCCTATGACATCCGCACGATCAACGGGTTCGCCGTCGGGCTCCAGAAGACGAACCCGACCGCCACCGTCAAGGTCATCTTCACCAACGACTGGGTGGACACGAACCTCATGGGCCAAGCGGCTCGCAGCCTCGTGGACTCCGGCGTTACCTTCATGGCCACCAGCCTGCCGAGCCCGGCCATCGGCGAGGTCGTCGAGGAGTCCGGGGTGCCGTACGCGGGCGTGCAGGTGGACGCCAGCACGTACGCGCCGACGTCCACGGTCGTCACCGCCGAGTACGACTGGGGACCGCAGATCGACAGCTACATCGCCTCGATCTTCGAGGGAGACTTCGAGACCGGGTTCTCGTACCTGAGCATGGACGACGGCGCCATCACGCTCACCGAGTGGGGGCCGCTCTACGACACGCTCAGCGACGACGAGAAAGCTATCGTCAACGCCGAGATCGAGCGGATCGCCAGCGGTGCCGGCCAGGTCTTCACCGGCCCGCTCAGCGACATCGACGGCAACCAGATCCTGGCCGACGGCGAGGTCATGGGCGTGGACGGCCTACGGTCCATGGCATGGGTGATGCCCAACGTCGAGGGCGTGGACCTCTAGTCCCAGCGGATCTGCGCGGCGCTGGCTTCACCGGCGCAGGCATCTCCTCCACGGATCGGGATACCACGGCCATTGACCGCCGCAGATCACGGGCCGAGCCCGCCGTCGGCGACGGGACACGGCCAGGGGTGACGACGGTGCGTCCCGCAGCCGGGGCGCACCGCACCGCGGCAACCCTGGCGCCGCCGCGGCCCGCCTCGCGGGTAGGCGAGTCGGCACCGCGGCCCGACGGCGTCCCGAAGGTCACCGGCGACTTCGCCTTCTCCTCGGACCTGCACGCCGACGGGATGCTCTGGGGCCGCACCCTGCGCTCCCCGCACCCGCACGCCCGCCTGGCGTCGTTGGACATCTCCGAGGCGCTGGGGATCGCCGGGGTGGCGGCGGTCCTCACCGCCGAGGACGTGCCCGGGCAGAACTCCTACGGCCTGAGCCGCCCCGACCAGCCGGTCCTGGCCGCCGGGACGGTGCGCTATGTGGGCGAGCCGGTGGCGGTGGTGGCCGCTGACCATCCCGAGACCGCCCGGATGGCACTGGAGGCGATCGCCGTGGCCTACGAGCCGCTCCCGGCGGTGACCGACCCCGAGCTGGCCGCCGCCTCCCCGGCGATCCACCCCGACGGCAACGTGTTCCACTCGGTGCCGATCCGCCGCGGCCGCATCGAGCCCGACGCGGCGGTGGTGGTCGAGGGGACCTATGCGGTGGGGGTGCAGGACCAGGCGTTCCTGGGACCCGAGTCGGGACTCGCGGTGCCCGACGGCGCCGGTGGCATCGACCTGTACGTGGCCACGCAGGGGCTGCACCAGGATCTCGCGCAGGTGGCGCCGTGCTTGGGCCTGAGCGAGGACGAGGTCCGGCTGCACGCCGCGGGAACCGGCGGGGCGTTCGGCGCCCGCGAGGACCTCTCCATGCATGTCCACGCCTGCATGCTGGCGCTGCGCACAGGCCGGCCCGTGAAGATGGTCTACCAGCGCGACGAGTCCTTCGTCGGCCACGTCCACCGGCATCCCGCCAGGATGTGGTACCGCCACCACGCCACCGCGGCGGGCGAGCTGCTCGCCGTCGAGGCCTGCATCCTGCTCGACGGGGGCGCCTACGCCTCCACATCGGCGTACACGGTGTCCTGCTCGGCGCGGTTCGCCTGCGGCCCTTACCGGGTGCCCAACGTGGACGTGGAAGCCGTCGGCGTCCGCACGAACAACCCGCCGTCAGGAGCGATGCGCGGCTTCGGCGTGGTGCAGGTCTGCTTCGCCCACGAGAGCCAGATGGACCGCCTGGCGGCCGCCTGCGGCCTCAGCCCCCTCGAGATCCGGCGCCGCAACGCCCTGCGCACCGGCGACGAGCTCGTGACCGGCCAAGTCCTCGACGTTCCCGCGCCGGTGCGGGAGTGCCTGGACGCCGCTGAGGCCTTCGACCTGCCGGCACCGAGGCCAGGAGGCGACAACGGGGACGCGTCGCCCGACTCCCACGGTGTCGCCCCAGAGGGTGACACCGACTCGTTGACCGGCCACGGAGAAGCTTTGACTGCCGACCACTTCGGGCAGCCGGGGGGCGCCGGACGCACCGCTGACCGAAGGCGGATCCGCCGGGGCGTGGGATACGCCGCCGGCTACAAGAACATGGCGTACTCCGAGGGCTACAACGACGACGCCCGCGCCCGCTGCCGGCTCGAGGACGGTGCCGTCACCGTCACCTGTGCCGCGGCGGAGATCGGCCAGGGGTTCGTCACGGTCGCCGGCCAGATCGTGCGCTCGATCCTCGGCGTCACCGAGGTCCGACTCGCAACCCCTTCCACTGCCGCCATCGGGCCAGCGGGCTCCTCGGCGGCCAGCCGCCAGACGGTCGTGTCGGGCGGCGCCATCGAAAAGGCCTGCCGGGCCATCGCCGACCTGGTGCGCCAGAGCACCGCCGACCGCTACAACCTCAGCACCGAGAGCCTCACCGTCGCCAACGGGCGGATCAGGAGCGATGACGGCTGGATCGATCTGTCCGTGGCCGAGGCCGCCGACGGTCCCGTCGAGGTGGAGGTGCGCCACGAGCACCGCCCGACCTCCCCGCTGGATCCCGAGACCGGCCAAGGCAACGCAGACGTCTCCTGGATGTTCGCTGCCCACCGCGCCGTCGTGGACGTGGACCTCGACCTGGGCCTCGTGCGCGTCGTGCAGGTGACCGTGGGCCAGGACGTCGGCAAGGCGCTCAACCCGGCCTCGGTCATCGGCCAGATCGAGGGGAGCACTTCCCAGGGCATCGGCTTGGCGGTCATGGAGGAGGTCGTGATGGCGGACGGCTCGATCCGGAACCCCTCGTTCACCGACTATCTCATCCCCACGTCCGCGGACATGCCGCCGATGGAGATCGCACTCATCGAGATCCCCGAGGACGGGGCGCCGTTCGGCGCCAAGGGTGTCGGCGAGACGTCCAACCTGCCGTCGACGCCGGCGGTGGTGGCCGCCATTCGGGACGCAACGGGCCTGGCACTGACCCGCGTGCCGGTGCGCCCACAGGACATCGTCGCCGCCCGGAGTTGACGTCGTGGCCTCGATCCGGCGCACTCATGGTGCCGGCCCGCCGCCCGGCGCGACGAGGAGGTCACCATGATCACGATTCCCGTCATCGACATCTCGCCGTTCGAGAGTGGTGGCCCCGCCGCGGACGGAATGATCCGCGAGGTGCGTGCCGCCTGCGAGGAGCACGGCTTCCTCGTCGTGGCCGGCCACGGCATCCCCAAGCAGGTGAACCGGGACATGGACCGGGCCTGCCGCGCCTTCTTCGGGCAGTCCCCGGAGGAGAAGTCGCGCTTCACCCCGGCCAACGGCGACATCCTGCGGGGCTGGTGGGGAGTCGGCACCATGGCCACCGCCGCGAGCCTCGACATCGACACCCCGCCCGACTTCATGGAGTACCTCGGCTTCGGGCCCGAACTCTCCCCCGAGCAGCGAGACGACTACGCCCGCCGGGACGTGCAGCACGTCGACAGCTTTTTCGCCGCCAACCTCTGGCCCGACACCGAGGGACTGCGCGACGCGGTCGAGCGCTTCTACGACGAGACGACCGCTCTGGCGCGCTGCCTTGTACGCATCCTGGCGGTGGCGCTCGAACTGCCGCCGGACTGGTTCGAGGACAAATTCGAAGTGCCGGGATCGTCGCTGTTCGTGAACTACTACCCGGCGACGGGCACCGAGCCCCAGCCGGGCCAGTTCCGCCGCGGCCAGCACACCGACTACGGGGCTGTGACGGTGCTGTACACCGACGGCGAGTCGGGCCTACAGGTGAAGACCCGCCGCGGCGAGTGGGTGCCCGTGCCGGTGGTGGCTGACACCTACGTCGTCAACCTCGGCGACCTCATGGGTTTCTGGAGCAACGGCCGCTGGCGGTCGAGCATGCACCGAGTCATCTGCCCGACCGACACGAACACCGACCGCCTCTCGGTGCCGCTGTTCTTCAACCCGAGCCTCGACGCCCTCGTGCAGTGCGTGCCGACCTGCCTAGCGCCCGGCGAGCAGCCCAACGAGCCGATCCCCGCCGGCGAGTGGATCGCCAACAAAGTCGCCGCCACGACCTGACTGCTCGAGGCGCCGCGGTCC
>VXNF01000023.1:20753-35512 GCA_009840735.1 Acidimicrobiia bacterium
AGCGAACCCCCCGAGCGCGCCGCCTGACCGGTTAAGCGGGGTCAGAGGACCCCGGTGAGCCAGTCGCGGGCGTCGATCATCATTTCGATGGTCTGGCTGTGCGCCATGTCGTAGGCGTGATGCCGCAGATCCCACCCACCGTCGGAGAGGGCTGCGATCACCTCTTTGGGCTTGTCCGGGCCGATGACGATGTCGCGGGTCCCCCACTGGAACAGCGCCGGCCGCCCGTCGCCACCAGTCAGGTCGAGGTCCACGACCGCTTCGCTCGGCAGGCCGCAACAGATGGCCCACACGCCGGCGTAGCGGGGCGCACCGGGCCGGCCGACGAGCGCCAGCGACAGGTAGCCGCCCTGGCTGAACCCGCCGACGACGCACCGCTCGAGTGGCACACCCGCCGCCTCCGCCTCGGCCGCGATGAACGCCTCAAGCATCTCAAGCGACGGCGCGAACTGCGAGAGGTCGGATTCGAAGGTGTTCAGGTCGATGTGCCACCAGCCCGCGCCGTCGCCGTCGGGCATGTCGATCGGTCCCCGCGGGGCGATCGCCGTGAAGCGTTCGTCTGGGTCGACTAACGGCACATACGACGCCAGATGGTGCTGCTCAGCGGTGTAGCCGTGCATCAGGAAGAGCAGACGGTCGGCACCGCCGCGGTCAATCCGGTATTGGGTCAGTGGCATGGCGCGGCACGCTCCTGTGCTGTTCGTTCGATCTCGACACGACCGACGGCAGGACCGCTGTCCTTCGCCTCGGCGGCACCCATGAAGACGAGCCTAAGCGTCAGCGTTCGAAGGCTCTGGCGAAGTCTCCGATGACCGAGCCCTCGCCCTTGGAGGCGCCGGGGAGGGGGGCGGCGGCGGCCAGGATGCGGTCGGCCAGGCGGGAGAACGGCAGCGACTGCAGCCACACCGCACCGTGGCCCGACAGCGTGGCCAGGAACAGGCCCTCGCCGCCGAAGATGCTGGACTTGAGGTTGCCGGCCCGCTCGATGCCGTAGTCGATGCCCTGCTCGAAGCCCACGATGCAGCCGGTGTCGACGCGCAGCTGCTCGCCCTGGAGTTGGCGGCGAATCACGGTGCCGCCCGCCGACAGGAACGCCAAGCCGTCGCCGGTGAGGGTCTGCAGGATGAAGCCCTCGCCGCCGAACAGGCCGGTGCCGATCTTGCGCTGGAAGGCGATGTCGATCCTCGTGCCGAGCGCGGCGCACAGGAAGGCGTCCTTCTGGCAGACGATGCGCCCGCCGTGCTGGGCGAGGTCCACCGGGACGATCTTGCCGGGGAACTCGGCGGCGAACGCCACGCTGGACTTGCCCGACCCCATGTTGGTGAAGTGCGTGAGGAAGATGGACTCCTGGGCAAGCACCCGCTTGCCGGCGGACTTGAGCTTGCTCCAGGTCCCCTCGTCGGGGTCGGCACCGTCGCCCATCTTGGCCTCGAAGGTGATGCCGGGATTCATGTACATCATCGCGCCGGCCTCGCCGATCACCGTCTCGTGGGGGTCCAGCCAGACCTCCACGAACTGCAGGTCGTCGCCGCCGACGCGGTATTCGATTTCGTGACTCTGTGCCATGGGTGCAGCATGCCACAAGGCCGGGCTCACGCGGCGTCACTCGCCGCGGACGCCGGACGGCTCGGGGCGGCTAGGCGGCGAAGGCGCTGGAGCGGGTCTTGAGGCCGCGCTCGTTGAACTCCTCGGGGATGTTCAGGTCTTGGTCCAAGGTGAGCCACAGCCGGATGAGGTCGCGCCGCAGCGCCGGGTCGGGATGGTCCTCATAGGCGGTACGGGAGTGCATCACCGAGTAGTTGTTGATGAACTGAATCTCGCCGGCCTGGAAGTCCATGTGCAGTTGGTGCTCGGGGCTGGCGTTGAGCTCGTCGATCAGCGCCATCGCCTCCCACTGTTCGTCAGTCAGGTCGGGGACGTGTTCGCCGCGCTGGGCCGTCTTGTAAAGGTCCGGGCCGTAGAAGCCGAAGAGCCGACCCTCGTCGTTCACGGCGTAAATGGGGCATTGGGCGAAGCTGTCGGGGCCGTCGCCGCGCTTGCGGTCGAACCACCACGGCTCGTACATGACCGCGGCTAGGTCGGGACGCCGCCGCACGATCTCGTCGTGGACGGCCACGGCGCTGACGATGGTGCTGGTGCCGCCGCGCATGGCCGGGTGGATGCACAGCAGCCCCACGATGTCGCTGGTGTCGGTGTGGAACGGCAACGCCCCCGAATGGCGGTTCAACAGGCCGCCGCCATAGTTGGCGTGGCGGTCCACGCCCTCGTCGCGCACATGGGCGAACAGGTCGGTGCCCTCGGCGCCCTGCGGAAGACAGATGCCGATGTACAGGCCCATCCCCCAGTACATCAGCTCGATCTGACGCTCGCTGAGCCCCTCGATCGGCACGCCGCGCAGCAGCACGAAGCCGCGCCCCTCCAGCAGGTCGTCCAGCATCGAGCGCAGCAGCGGGCCGACACGGGGCAACGGAAAGCTCTCCCGTGTGATCTCCAGGAAGTCCAGTCCGGCGTCCTCGACGCTCGCCAGGGCGGCCAGCAGCTCGCGGCGGTGCGGCTCGGCCAGCTCGAGGATCCACTCGTCGCTGTCCTGCAGGTCGGGGCCCATCCAGGACGTGGGGCCGCCGATCTCGGTGATGACGCTCATGGGCACGCTCCTTCGCTCAACTCTTCGCTACCTCGTGACTGTTCGCTCCGTCGATGCCGGCGAGTTGCCTGGCGAGCGCCTTCAGCGGGTCGGCGTCGTAGGACATGCCGAGACGCTGTCGGGTCGTGAGGTGCGAGCCGGCGTTGTGCATCTCGAACAACAGCTGGCGCGACCCGAACGAGTCGCAGCCGTACTCCCAGGCCAGCTTCAGCAGCCGGAAGCGGTCCAAGGCGTTCTCGTCGGGTCCCACGAGGTAGCGCATGATGTCACCGGACACCTCGACGTTGGCCAAGTCGGCGGCACCTGGCGCCATGAGGATTCCCGACCCGCACATCTCGCGGACGATCTGCAGGACGCGTGGATGGTGCTCGACCGCATGGATCCGCCCGAGCGTGACCTGGGTGGGGTTCGGTATCAGATTGCCGTCGGGCGTGCGCAGGTGCTGCTCCTCGGCGGCGGTGAGGAACGCTCGCAGCGTCTCGAGGTAGCCGTAGACCTCGCAGAGCTGCAGCTGCAGGTGTTGCTGGTCGCCCTTGCCGAGGTACTCGACGACCTGGGCGCAGATGCCGGCCAGCACCTCCGCCTTGCAGGTCATCCTGATGAGGATGTGGTAGAAGGCCCACGGCAGGATCTGGCCCAACAGGCCTAGGTGAACTTGGGCGGTCTGGCGGTAGAAGACCCGCTCGTCGGGCACGAAGACGTTGTCGAAGACCACCCAGCAGTCCATCTCGTCGAAGGCGGCGGCCAACCGGCGGTCGGCGCGCGCCGGCGGCACGAGCGACGGCCTGCAGAAAACCCGCAGGCCGGGGGTGTCCATCGGCACGGCGAAGTAGACGATCTCGTCGTCAGCCAGGCCGGGTCGGTTGGGTGCCAGCGCCACGTACTCGTCGGCGAACGGCGCCAGCGTGGCGACGGACTTGACCCCGTGTACGACGATCCCGTCGCTGCGACGCTCGGTGAGGCGCAGGTTCTCGAAGCGGTCCCGCGGGATCCGCATGTCCTTGGGGGCGTCCGCGAAGCTGTGGGTCAGCGCCACGTCGCGCTCGCGGCAGAACTCCAGGTAGGAGGCGATGTTGTCGGCATAGCCGGGGTCGACGGTGGCGAGCGTGGCCCGCACGTCGTAGAGACCCACGACGATTGCGGCCATGTACTCCGGCAGGCGCCCCAGGGTCCCTCCGGAGCGGCGCGCCAGAAACTCGATCATGCGACGCCGGCGATGCAGATCCTCCAGCGACTGCGGGAGTATGTAGCTGAGGCTGACCCGGTCGCCGGTGGACGGCGACTGCATGGTCAGCAAATCGCCGGCGTCCGGATCGTGCTGCAGGTCGTAGACCTCGGCGAGGGTCTGCGCGCAGCCGGCCAGAGCGGGATGGGCCGTCACATCCTGCACCGACTCGCCGTCCAGCCACACTTGCCGGCCGTCGCGGATGCCGCTCAGGTACTGCTCGCCGGTACGGATCCCCATGCGCTCTCCCGGTGCGTTCCTAGTCTCGCGTCCCAGCCGGCTCGGCGGCGGCGGCGTACTTGGCGCGCAGCGCAGCGAAACCCGCCACCTCCAACTCGACCTGACGCTTCCAGGACTCCGGTAGGTCCGTGTACGGGGGGCGCATGGGGCCGGCTGCGATCAGCCCCGAGGCGTTCAGGCGCCACTTGGCGACCTGCGTGTTGTAGCGGGCGAAATCGTCGGTGTGGTCTCGGTTGGCCATCGCTCCGGGGGGCGCGTACGACGGCACGGCCCGAAAGTCGGCGATGATCTCCCCCACCCGGTCCGCGTCGCCGGAGCGGATAGCCGCCAGCAGGGCCACAACGGGCTCGGGGCCCAGCGCCGCTTGCGTAGACCAGACGGCGTCGATGGCGCTGCCGATCAGGTCCCAGGCCATGAAGATCCCCGGATCGCCCGGCATCATCTTGATTCGCCCGTCGGTGGCCTCCACTTCCTCCCGATAGCGCCCGAACCCGTGCGTGACCTTGGCGGCCACGACCGTCGGGGCGCGGGCGACCAGACCGGACCAGAACTCCAGCGGGAAGTCGAACTTGAAGTACCAAGAGTTGGAGTAGACCATCACCGCCATGTCCGGCACCGCCGCGGCGAGGTCGGCGTAGAACCCGACGGCGTTGTCCACCGTGGGCGTCTGCCACAGCGGCAGTCCGACGAGCGCCCCGTCGACGCCGACCGCCTGCAGGCCGCGCATCTGGCGGATCACCTCGCGGGTGCCGAGGGCTGTGACGCCGGCGAAGATCTGCGCGCGGCCCGCGGACGCCTCCACGACGCACGCGGCGCAACGCAGCTTCTCCTCCCACAGCAGCGAGTGCCCCTCGCCGGTCGTGCCGAACAGGCCCAGGCCGGTGACTCCCGGACCGATCAGCCAGTCGGTCATGCGGGCGGTCTCGTCCAGATCGACCGAGTCGACGGCGTCCCAGCCGCCGGCGTCGGGCAGGCACGGCGTCGGCGGCAGGACATAGACGCCGCGGATGTCCTCGCTCGTCAGCATCAGCCTGCCGACTCCGACTCCGACTCTGGGGCGGCGAGGTCGAGACGGACGTCCCAGAGGATCGGCTCGTGGCGCTGGGCGATCTCCACGTCGAGCAGGGCGGCGCATCCGGGGCAGAAGAACTCCCGGCAGACGAATCGGTCGCCGCCGATGCCGTTGGGATCCACCCAGGGGCCGGCGTTCTGCACGGGGCCCTCGCGCATCAGCAGGTGCAGCTTGTAGTTCTCCGCGGCGGGGCCGATCTCGTGGCCGCAACCGCAGACGGCGACCGCCCCGGCGCCGGTGCCGACGACCTCGATCCGCTCGTTGAGACGCGCCATCGTCACGAGCCTCCGTGGGGCGCCGTCTCCGGCACGCCGCGCATCAGGCTCCGGGTCGCCGGCGTGGGGCGCAGCGAGGAGACGTCGGCCCAGTCGTCGTACACCTCGTAGTCCTCCGGCGCCCAGAACCGCGGCGTGAGTTCGTCGTCGGGGATCTGCTCGACCTCGGCGGTGTACTCCACGACTTGGCCGTTGGGCGCCAAGAAATAGCCGAATGCGTTCATGCCCTGCGGGTGGCGGCCAGGCCCCCAGAGAGTCTCGAAGCCGTGCGCGGCCATGTGCTCGACGCCGACCAGCACGTCCTCGACGGTCGGTACCTCGAAGGCGACATGGTTCAAGGAGGCGTGCGGCGCCCGGGCGATGGCCACGCTGTGGTGGTCCAGGTTGCACTTGCAGAACACCATGTGCTCGGTCTCATCGGCCACCCGGAACCCCAGCGCCTCGATCAGCAGCCGCAGGTAGGCCTCCGCGTTGGGCGAGTTCAGCACCACATGGCTCAGCTTCGTGGGTCTGATCGGCGGCCTGCCGCCTGTTGCAGCAGACCCTGCCGCGGATGCGTCACCAGCCCGCTCGACGACCGCCAATGCCGTGATCCTCCCCGGCACCGTCGCGGTCGCCTGCTCGACCTCCGCCGACAACTCGACCTCCCGCCCGTCGGGGTCGGCGATCCGCAGCCCGCAGCCGCCTCCGGGGCTGCCGAGCGAACCCGGACCGCTCACGATGCGGACCTCGGAGCGGGCGCCCAATTCCGCCGCCGCCCGGTCCACAGCGGCGCGGTCGGCGAGGCCCAGCCGGTAGCCGCGCACCGTGGTCTGGGCGCCCGGGTGGATCGACAGGATGTGATGCTCCGGCCCGGTGCCGCGGAAGTACACCGACGGGCCCGCCACGTCCAGCCGCTCGAGCCCCCAGATCTCCTCGTAGAAGCCAGCGACGTCCTCGGGCGCCGGGTCAGTCAGCTCCACACCGCGCAGATGGGTGATCCTCATGCCGGTATGCCGCGCCTGGTGCGCGGGCGGTTGCAGAGGTCCAGCGCCAGGCGGGTGTAGACCCGCGTGACGGCTGTGAAGTCGGCAATCTCGGCGGAGTAGCGACCTCCCCCGACGCTGCCCGTGGGTCCGTAGGTGACCGCCGGGATGCCCATCTCGATGAACGGGTTGGTGTCGCGCCACATGCTCGACATCTGCGGCTCGGTCTCGCCCAAGTCGGTGCCGAACTCGGCCCGGTGGGCGACAGCGGTGGCGTCGAGCAGCTCCTCCACGCCGAGGGCCTCATAGCCGCGGCGGTAGAGCGTGCACTCCAGCAGTGTGGGCACGTCGAGGGCGCCCAGCACCTCGGCCAGCTCGGCCTGGGCGTCCATGGCGGTCTGCGCCGGCGTGAGGCGCACGTCAAGGTAGATGTAGCAGCGCTCGGCGCTCACGATCGACAGGAACGGCTGCCCGCCGCGGATGGCGCCGATGTTCACCTTCGGCACGCAGCGCCCGCCGTCGAAGCGGTACTCGTGGGCCACTTCGTAGCGGCGCCCCCAGTCCGTCAGCGCCTCGATCACCGGCGCCGCCCGCACGAGGGCGTTGCCGTGCTCGGCCAGGCTCTCGGGATGGGTGACGTAGGGGGTGTAGCGGGAACTGTCGCCCAGCACCGTCACCTTGAAGAACGCCTTGCCCGCCTCGACCCAGGTGACGCCGAAGCTCGTGGCCTCGGCCACGCCCGCGTAGTCGCCGATGATCCCGTGGGTGATGAGGTAGCGGGCGCCGACCTCCTTGGAGAGATAGCCAGGGGAGGTGAACTCGTCCACGGGCTCCTGGCCGATCTCGCCAGCGACCCCGGTGACGATGAGGTCGCCGGCCAACGGCGCGCCCGAGTCCTTCACGGCCTTGGCCGCGATCAGCGTGCAGGCCAACGGCCCTTTGTCGTTGATAAGGCCGTTGCCGACCAGCGTGTCGCCCTCCCGCCAGGCGGAGTAGTAGATGGGGTTGTCGGGGTCGTGCATCCAGCGCCGCTCCTCGGGGCCCCAGGCCACATCCATGTGGGCGTTGAAGATCACCGTGTTTCCCCCGCCGGTGCCGCGCAGGCGACCCACGACGTTGGCGCGTTCGGCGAACATGCCGACCTGCGACGCCTCGAAGCCGTTGTCCCCCAGCCATTCGAAGACGCGGTCCGAGACGGGTTGCTCCTGCCCCGGCGGGCTGTCGATCCGCGCCAACTCGAGTGACAGCTCGACGAGCTCGTCGGTGTCGATAGCGGCCAGTGCCGCCTCGTAGTGCTCGGGCGTGGGCCGCCTCAGCGGCGCCGTCATCGTGTACCCCCTGTGGTGTCAAGCAGTATGTTGCCCCAGGCGTCCACCTCGGCGCGCTGGCCGGGATGGATGAGCATCGTGGTGTTGGACGCCTCGATCATGGCTTGGCCCTCAATGCCGTTGCCCGGCTCGAGCAGCTCGCGCCGGTAGATGGGCGTGGAGGCGAAGCCGCCCAGCGGGCGGAACCACACGGGGCGCTCGGCGACGAGCGCGGCGGCGGGATCCTCCGGACCGAGCGGGGCGGGGCGCAACGCCGGTTTCGCCTGCCGGCCGACGCCGCGCACAACGAAAGTGCGCGCCTCCACGGCGGAGTCGGCGGCGGCGCCGGAGCCGTAGCGGCGGTTGTAGCGAAGCCGGAACTCCTCCATCAACGCGGCCAAGCTGTCGCCGCCCAGCGGCCCGTCGGGCACCGGCACCCGCACCTCATGCACCTGGCCGCGGTAGCGCATCTCGACCTCGCGGGTCGCCGTGATGTCGGCGGGCGTCACCCCATTGGCGGCCAACTCCTCGACGGCTCGTTCGGTCAGCTCGGCGTAGACGGCGTCCAGGCGGTCACCGTCGAAGGGCGCAACCATGGGGTCGCTGGCCTGCACCACGGCGACGGGATCGGAGGCGGCGATGCCGAAGGCCGAGAACACCGCCGAGTTGGTGGGCACAACGGTGCGCTGGGTGCCGACGTCGGCGGCGTAGGCCCCCACGTGCAGCGGCCCAGCGCCGCCGAAGGCGAACAGGGCGAACTCCCGCGGGTCGTAACCCCGACCGATGGTGCTCATCCGCACCAGGTCGGCCATGCGGGCGTCGAGGATGTCCACAACGGCCATGGCGGCCTCGTGAACCGACAGCCCGGTAGGCGCGGCGAGATGGGTCTCGATGGCGGCGGTGGCGAGATCGGCGTGCAGCCGGCGCTGGCCGCCCAAGAAGTAATCGGCGTCGAGTCGCCCGAGCAGCAGGTTGGCGTCGGTGACCGTCGGCCGTGTCCCACCAGCGCCGTAGCAAGCCGGGCCGGGGACGGCGCCCGCGCTCTGCGGTCCCACCTTCACCAGACCGGTGCCGGGTTCGATCCAGGCCACGCTCCCGCCGCCGGCGCCGATGGAGACCACGTCGATCACCGGCAGCACCGTGTGGTACTTGTCGAACACCGGCGTGCCCACCACCAGCGGCTCACCGTCGGTCACGAGGCCCACGTCGAAGCTCGTGCCGCCCACGTCGGTGGTGACGATGTTCTCCGCCCCGATCAGGGTGCCGAGCGCCGCCGCCCCGAACACCCCGCCCGTGGGCCCCGAGCCCAGCAGCGTCACGGCGCGCCCCTTGGAGGTCTCGGCCCGGGTCAACCCGCCGATGGACTGCATGACGACCGGGTCCTTCGCCAGGCCGCCGTCGGCTAGGCGCTGCTGCAGCTTCGAGATGTAGGCGTGGGTGGTCCGGCTGAGGTAGCCGTTCAGCACGGTGGTGGCGCACCGCTCGTACTCCTTGATGACCGGCGCCACCTCGCAGGAGACCGTCACGAACAGGTGTGGGTGGCGCGACCTGATGAGCTCAGCCACCGCCCGCTCGTGGTCGGGATTAAGGAAGCTCCACAGGAAGCAGACGGCGATCGCCTCGACGCCTGCGTCCACCAGTTCGGCCACGGCGCCGGCCGCCTCGTCAGTGTCAAGGGGGACCACCACCGAGCCGCGGTAGTCGATCCGCTCGGTGACGCCCTTGATGAGGGGCCGCGGCACGATCGGCACGGCCTTCTCCAGGTGCGCCAGATTGCTCAACTCCGACTCGCTGAGCCCGGCGGCCTTCTGGATCGTGCGCCCGATGATGATGGCGTCCTCGTGGCCCTTGGTCGTAATGAGGCCGACGGTCGAGCCCGACCGGGTAAGCAGGGCGTTGGTGGCGACGGTGGTGCCGTGGCAGAACGAGCCCGTGCGCTCCAGCAGCGCTTCGAGCTCGACGCCCTCGGCGGCTGCGGCGCGCGCCACCGACTGCACGACGCCCTCGGAGAAATCGTCGGGCGTGGAGGGGGCCTTGGCGGACCGCACGAGCCCGGCGGCGTCAAGGGTCACGCAGTCGGTGAACGTGCCGCCGCTGTCGACGGCGACGAGGCGGTCCACGCCGCTAGCTGGGATCGGAGCGCCCCGCCCCGGACAGAGGCGAGGCAGAGAGGCGACGCTCGTCGCGGATGTCGCGACGTCGCTGCTCGGTGGCCGCCGCATCCACGCGCACCCGGTCGCTGTCGATCACAACCCCGTAGGCGTCGCGGGCGTGGGCGACGCTGACGGCGCCGACGGTGTAATCGGCCAGCACCCGCTCGGGCTCGCGGTCGAGGGGGTCGAGGTAGCCGCCCCCGCCCATGGCGACGTAGCGGTGTACGTCGTCGGGCCCCTGGGAGGTCTTGACGATGGGGTCGGCGAAGATCTCCAGCTTGCCGTCGAGATCTTCGAGGTCATCGGGCACTCCGCCGCCGGCCAGCAGGGCGCGCACGTCGGTTCCTCGCTTGATGACGAACTGGTTGGTGTTCGACGGGTAGCCGCCGGCCACGCCGACCGAGCCGGGCTGGTAGGTGCCGATGGCGTGCAGGATCTTCACCGGCAGCCGCTCGGCGCCGTGGACGATGTAGGTCATGGCCAGCGTGTTACCGCCGCGGTACTTGCCGGCGCCGCCGGTGTCGGCCTGGATCCGCCGCGACAGGTACAGCACCGGGTAGCTGTACTCGATGTCCTCGATGTTGGCGATGATGGCCGATGGCGAGTCCAAGAACCCGCCGGCGTCGAGCCCGTCGGCGAAGGCACGGGCACCGGATCCGCCGGCCATGGCGTCGAGGATGGCCGCCCCGAAGAACTCGCCCCGCTGGTCGGTGCCGAACAGGTCCTCCACGTAGAGCCCGCCCATCCAGGTGGACATGAACTGCCGGAGGTGGCTCTCGCTGGCCGCCAACAGCTTCGACAGGCACACGCCAGCGGAGATCGTGGCCATGAAGCTGCCGGTGGTGGTGGCCTTGGAGGTGCCGGCGGGCCAGGCGGCGTGTACGACGGTGCCCTCGCGGGTACGCACCTCGATGGCCCGCTGCAGCCCGGCCGGGGACCACGCCATGTCGTAGCAGAGGTACGGCAGCACGGCCGCCACGACGGCGCCCACGCACGCCGGGCGGGTGCAGTTGATCACGGCCCCGGCCTGATCGGCGCTCGCGGTGTAGTCGAAGATCAGCGAGTCGCCCTGCTTGGTCATCTCCACGACGACCGGGTACACCTCGTCGTACTCGATGTAGCCCCGGTGCGACCATGTGCCGTCGGGCAGCTCGCGCAGCCGTGCCCGAAAGCGCGCCGCGGTGGCCTCGTTGACCCCCTCGATGGCGGCCAGCACCACGTCGGTTCCGTAGCGCCCGGCGAGGTCCTGCACTCGTGCCATGGCCACGTTGCAGCCGGCGATCATGGCCTTCAGGTCGAGGCCCACGAGGTGGGGCAGGCGGGTGCGGCGCAGGTAGCCCCGCTCCACGTCGGGGCGCAACTCGCCAGCGTCGACGATCTTGATTGGCGGGAACAGCGGCTGCTCGCTCCAGATGGACGTAGCGCCCAGCTGCACCTGCCCCTCGACGGGGCCGCCGAGGTCGATCTGATGCACCGTGGAGCCGGTCCAGGCCACCAGCCGGCCGTCGGCAAAGATCGGCGCCACGACGGCCACGTCCATCTGGTGGCAGGCGCCGACGTAGGGGTCGTTGGACATGAACACGTCACCGGGGCCGATGTCGGCGGCTTCGAAGCGCTGGCGGATGTCCTTCACGGTGGAGCTCAGCGCCAAGGCGTGGATGGTGATGTACATGCCGATGGCGAAGCAGTCCCCGTCCGCGTCCATGAGGCCCACGTTCATGTCGTAGGCCTCATTCGCCACCGGCGAGCCCGACACCAGCCGCATCGTCATGGCGGCCTCGTCGTTGATGGCCGACAGGCGCGACCGCAAGATCTCGAAGGTGACCGGGTCGAGGCTGCCGTTGCTGCCTGACGAGAGAGCCTCGTGGGCGAGCGTGTCGGTCATCGGTCAGCACCTCCGGCGTTGGCGCGCAGCTCTTCGAGTACCTCGTCGGTCACGAGGATGTCGGCGAATTCTTGGACGAGCACGTTCAGTGAGGCCTGGTGTTCTTCGTCGCTGAGCGCGGCGGTGGCGTCGCTGAGCACCACGACCCTGAAGTCAAGCATCATGGCGTCTCGTGCGGTGGACTCGACGCAGATGTTGGTCTTGGTGCCGGCGAGCAGCAGCGTGTCGCAGCCCAGGCTGCGCAGCAGCCGCTCCAGGGACGACGAGCCGGGGATGAGGCACGAGTAGCGGTTCTTGAAGACGATGTAGTCCTCGTCACCGATGTCCATGTCGGGGTGGAAGCGGGAACTTGGGGCGTCGTCGGAGAGCGCCGCCGCGGCGGCCTCCCGCCGTTCGGGCGCCACGAAGTGGTCGAAGAAGTGGCGCCAGTCGGCGCCGCCCTTGGGATGGTGGGAGCGGATCCAGATCACCGGCACGCCGAGTTGGCGGCACTTGGCGGCCATGCGGTTGATCGCCGGGATGATCTCCCGGCTGGCTGGCACCTCGATGACGCCGCCTTCGGCCACGAAGGCGTTCTGCATGTCGATGACGACGAAGGCCGTCTCGCCGGGCTGCAGGTCCTCATAGAGCCGCAACCCGCCGCGAATCCCCGCAAGTCGCTCCTTTACGAAGTCAGACACCTCAGTGGGTTGCGCCATGAGTCCCCCGCGCCGTTACGTGGCTCTCCGCACGACCGAAAATTACCACCATCGCGCCGACACCGGCCATCGGAGTGGCCGTCCCGTCGGGCCGGGGCGCCGTTCGCTCCTTCGGCGCGGCGCAAGGCGTCGCGAATCGGCACCACGGCTCCCGCCCTATCTAGGACGGCGAGGAACCGCAGCGCCTCGGCCGCGAATCGGCCGCGAATCGGCCCCCGGCCCCCTCCCTACCTAGAGACGCGTCCGCCGAGCCCGAGCAGCGCGGCGGCGTTGTGGCGGCGAACTCTGGCCAGGTCATCTGGGGACAGCCCCGCCGCTTCCAGGGTCTCCACGAACACCCCGAGCGCGCCCGGCACGTGCGGGTAGTCGGTGCCGAAGACGAACTGCGAGACGGGGAGGGTCTCGAAGGCGCACCGCATGGCGGCGGGATGGGTGCTTACCGTGTCGAAGAACAGCTCGCGCAGCTGCGCCGACGGCTTGGCCGTGATGTGGCGGCGGCACTCGGGGAACTGCCCGGCGTAGTTGTCGAACCGGTGGAACACGAACGGCACAGTCCCGCCCAGGTGCGTGAAGATCCAGCGGATCCCCCGGTAGCGCTCCAAGGCGCCTGAGTAGAGCAGCCGCCCAACGGCGTTGGTGGTCTCGGCCAGGAAATCCAGGGCAAGCGACAGAGCGAAGTCGCGCAACCCCTCGGTGCAGCAGGCCGTGGTGGGGTGGACGAAGACGACTGCTTCGCGGCGCGCCAGCTCCTCCCACAGGGGTGCGAGGAGCGGGTCGTCCAGCGTGCGCCGATCCACCGTCGTGCAGAGCATCACGCCCACGACCCGCGGCCGTCGCAGCACGCGGTCCAACTCGGCCAGCGAGGCATCGATGTCGGGCAGCGGCAGGTTGGCGAAGAACCTCAGGCGCCCACCGGAGGCCCCTGTCAGGTCGTCCAGCTCGTCGTTCAGGTCACGGGTCAGCGAGAGGCGCCGCGACGCCGGCAGGCGGAACACGTTGGGCGCCGACACCGACAGCACCTGGATGTCCACGGCCGCCTCGTCCATGAGCGCCAAGCGGTGGTCCATGGGTGGCAGCGGCTGCGGAACCGCGGCCGCCACCGCCCCGTCCTGGACCACGACGAGGCGACCGTCGTCGCGGACGTAGTGCTCCAGCCCGCTGTCGGGGCGGCGACAAGCGGCGAGGTAGCTGTCGGGATAGTGGTGCGAGTGAACGTCGATCAGGCCGTCAAGCAAGGGACCTCCCTCCAGTCGCCCCGGGCCGCCGGATCGGCGCATCTGCGGTGCCGGGCGCGGCCGGCGCCCTCGACAGCCGGTGCCGGTGGCTGACCCGAGCCGCCGCCAAGAGACGGTAGCCCAAGCCGTGGCGCGCCTAGCCGGGCCATGACGCGCTATGGCCGCGACGCTTACGATGTCGCCGTGCCCCCTTCGCCCCCCAGCGTCGCCGCGCCGGCCAGCGACGGACTGTCAGCCCGCAGCATCGGCGCCCCGGTCTCGATTCGAGGGGTCTCCAAGTGGTTCCGCACCGGTCGCAGCTTCCTGCAAGCGCTCGAAGGCATCGACATCGACATCCGCCCGGGCGAGTTCCTCAGCCTCATCGGGCCGAGCGGCTGCGGCAAGTCGACGCTGCTGCGACTCGTCGGCGGGCTCCTGCCCTACGAAGAGGGCGCCGTCGAGGTGGACGGCAACAGCCCGGCGCGGGCGCGGGACACCAAGCAGATCGGCTTCGCCCCGCAGACACCGTCGCTGTTGGCGTGGCGGACGGTGCGCCGCAACGTCACCCTGCTGGCCGAAGTCAACCGGCGCGGCGCCATCCACCCGCCCCTCGGCGAGGCACAGGTCCTCGAGCTGCTGGAGACCGTCGGACTGGGGGACTTCCTGGACCGGCTCCCCAAGGAACTCTCCGGCGGCATGCAGCAGCGGGTCTCGCTGGTCCGCTGCTTCGCACTCGGCGCGCCGGTGCTGCTGATGGACGAACCCTTCTCGGCGCTGGATGAGATCACCCGCAACGAGATGCGCTACCTGCTGCTGGACCTATGGGAACGGACCGGCCACACGGTGATCTTCGTGACCCACAGCATCCCCGAGGCGGTGATCCTCTCGGATCGGGTGCTCGTGATGGCAACCAAGCCGGGGCGCGTCGTGCATGCCGAGGATATCGAGCTGCCCCGTCCCCGCTCGGCAGCCATGGAGGACGACGACCGCTTCTTGGCGCACATGCGCAGCGTGCGCCGCGCCCTCGGCGAGGTATCAGCCCGATGACCACCGGCACCGCCCCCGACGCCCCGCCCGGCAC
>VXNF01000097.1 GCA_009840735.1 Acidimicrobiia bacterium
GTATCGATCGAGAGTGGCGTAGTAGTTCTCGACGACTGTCCGAACGTCGTCCGGCAGATCGTCGAGATCGAGTAGTTCGTTCTCAACGACCGCGACGCACCGGAGGAATGTGCTGATTGAGGCAAATAGGCGGTTGTCCGGATCGAACTGACGAACGTCGAGTCTCCAAGCCTCCCGGCTGACGAAGGCGGCGAGTTGGTTCTCGTCGAGGACATCGTAGGTCTCGTACTGAGGAACATGCTGCTGGAGGAGTCGAAAGCAGTAAGAGTGAATCGTGCCGACGAAGAGGCCATTGAGCCGGTCGAGGAAGTCGCGCCCTAGTCGCGTCACGACCCGTGCCTCGATTCGCTCCTTCAGCTCTGCCGCGGCACGCTCGGTAAAGGTGAACGCGACGATTGCATCGGGGTGAACTCCCTCGGCCAGAAGATCGGCGATCCGCTGCGAGACGACTTCAGTCTTGCCGGAGCCAGCTGACGCGATGATCTGCATGTGGGTCCCACGGTGCTGAACCGCTCTCAGAGCATCACCCTCAAGAATTGGCGCTTCGCGCATGTCGCCAACACCCTCTCGCCGATCTGCCGGACGCTTGGCAGACTTCTCCGATGCTACTGCTCCTCACACACTCGGCGACTTGGGGGGATTCGGTCTTTGTTCGGTGGGGCCTCGCTCCGATCCGGTAGCGCGAAACTCCCGAAATCGCACACTCTCGTCTAGTGGCGCGGCATCACTCACCCGCGGATTCGACGACTACCGTGCATCCCTCCGATGCTCATGCGTGAGGTGGGTCTGTCGATCCGACGAGCGCCTCATCCGTCGCACGAGAGAGTCGGTGCCTAGCCCCCACTAGTCACGAGCGCGCTGGTGTCGAGCGCTGTCGTGACTCTGGGGCGTACGAGCAGGTCCATCTCTCCGGGTTTCGCGGCCCGGTCGCCGTACAGCGACGTCTGGGTGGGCCGCCGGAACGGAGCCGGGCTCACGTCAACGTCTCGCCCGTCGGCGATCTCAGCCAGAATCGGGAGGACCACGTCGAACGTTCGCTCGCGGGCGTCGCAGCGCACCAGCCACGCTGCATCGGGGTGCGCTCTCCGTGCCGTCGCTGAGAACACCCGGTGCAGCATCGTGCTGTACGCTGCCAAGTCCACGTACTTCTGCTTGGTGTCCCATTTCGGCAAAGCGGGGCCCTCCCCGATCGCCCACAGCCTGAGCCAACTGTCGGCTCTGTAGTCGGTCACCGCGCTATATGGGGGCGATGTCACTACTAGCCGGGCCGGGCTGGCCACTGGCTCCAGGTCGGTTGCCGAGTCGCCGAGGGCTACGGTCACACCACTGCTGTGGGAATTCTCGGGGATTCCTTTGCGGTAGCGCCAGTCAACTCTGGCGTTGAGGAAGCTGACGGGGTCGACTTCGGGGGGTATCCCGTAGCCGTTGTCGGTCCACCAGCGCACGCAGTAACCCGGCGACATGGCCCGGCAGTGCCGCATCTGGTTCGAGAGTCCCTGGGGGATCTTGCTGTGCAGGTAGTGGAGGATCAACGCGGCGACTGTGCGGTCAGTCGTGTCATGTCGCCATCGCAGTTCGCGGCGAGCGGCGTGCAGGAACCCCAGCACGGTCCGGCAGAACGCGAGCGTCTGGAACTCCGATCTGGGCTCGCGGTCCTCTGGCGAGGCCGACTCAGCGATTTCGCCGATGCGGTATTTCACCGTCTCTGGGTCTGGCGCGGGGGCTGTCTTGGTCGCGGAGTACACCCAGGCGACCGGGTTTATCTCGCAGCCGAGGGCATCCCTTCCGGCGACCATGGCGGCATAGGGAGCGGTGCCTCGGCCGCAGAAGGGGTCCAAGACCAAGTCTCCAGGGTGGGTGAAGCGGTCTATTGCGCCCTGGACGAAGCTGAAGGGGAACATCGCGTAGTAGGGGCCCAGACGAGCCCACCGGGCCTCGGGGGTGGCGAACCCCACGCCACAGTCGGGCGTCGGCTTGGTCGCGGCGACTTTCATCGGTCCGAGAAGATGGAGGCCAGTATCTCTGTGCCGCGGTGCAACGGCACAGCGGCGTGCAGATGGGCCCGCGCCAGCGGGGCGAACCCGTCCTTGTAGAGGTGGGTGCCCAACTCGTCGATGAGGTCTAGGGCGTCGCCGGCGCGCGGGTAGGCGCCCTCCTCCACACAAGCCGGGTCTGCGCCCTGGGCGTTGACAATCGGCAGCGTCAAAGCGGCGTGCTGCCCGCTCTGCGACTTGTACATCAGGTGGCGCCCGTAGTAGGTCGCTTGTCCATAGGGCTTGGCGTCCGGCGGTCGCAAGGCGATGTGCTGGTGGATGTAGCCGATGTCAGGGACCAGAACCGTGCCCGGCTGCAGTCGGCCGCGCTCGCCTCGGGCTGCGGACCAGTCCAGCGCCTCAAGGTGGTCCATGAAGATCCCGTGCTTCTCGACTCCTAATAGGAGCACTCCCGCTCCGCCCTTGTGCAGGGAGAGCCGGTGGAGCCGGGCTAGTTCGTCTTGTATGTGCTTCTTGAGCCACGCCGCCATGCCGAAGATGGCCAGCGGACCGTCCATGATGAATCCAATCCCGTCGAGCACGTCGAATCGGTCGTGCCTCTCGAACCAGCGAATCAGGTTGACCATCGAGAGGTGCTCTACGACGATTCTCACCATCGTGAATGCCTGCTCGCTGCTGCCATAGTCCTCGAACCTCTCGTGGCAGCGCAGCGAGTCCGACAGGTACACCGTCTCTCCGCACGCTACGCAGTTCGTCGGCTCAGACTGCGGGGTTACGTGCTGGTCGCAGGACTCGCCCGGGCACTGGATGGGGGCCGACCGGTCGTTGGTGATGGCTCGCAGGGTCTCCAGCAGGGTCTCGTGGTCGCCCGAGAGTGTCGCTCCACTGATCTCGCGGTGCACGACTTGGCGGAAGAACCTCTTGGGGGTGTCCGCGCCGGCGGACTTGCCAATGACGTTGCGCCCGGGCAGCACGGCGCTGAGAGTGTTGCAGTTCTCGAGGTCTCGGACGGCGGCAGGGCTCGGGATCGGCTCGGCGGCGCTCTTGCCAATTTCGGCCAGTTCCCGCAGCCTGGCCAGCGCGATCACGACCGCTGCGATGTTCAGCAGCGACGCCTCCGCTCCTGGGTGGCCGTTCTCGACTCTCGATGTCACAGTCGAGCCGTCTATCGCGATAAGGCGCTTCACTCGTGTCGAGCCGCGGCGCGTCGCGATGGTGGCGGGCAGGGCTCCGGCGGTAGTGGATGTTGACTTCTTGACTTCGCCGTCGAAGTCGCGCACGGCCGGGTTGTCGAGCAGTCGGGCCAGCGTGTGGCCCGTGGCGTACTCACCGTCGTAAGGCACCCTAGAGGCCGATCCCGGCTGTGGGGGCGTCGAAGACGTCAATCTGAACCGGCACGGTGAACCGGCTGGAGCGGGTCCTCATCTTCACGTAGCCGGGTTCGTTGACAGCGATGATGCCG
>VXNF01000033.1 GCA_009840735.1 Acidimicrobiia bacterium
GGCGGCGACGATCCCGGCGAGGATGCCGACGACGAGTTGCCGTTCGACGCCGTCAGCGCGGAACCGTCTCAGAACCAGCAGCCCAACAGGCGTCCGGTGCGCTTGGACAAGTGGCCGAGCGCGTTGGAGGTGTTCGGGGCTGTCACGGAGCGGCTGAGCTTGTCGGCGGAGTTCAACGATCCCGACGGCGACACGTTGAACTACACGGTTACCAGCGAGATTCACGGCGGCGCCACGGTCGCCGGGGCGAGCGCGCGCATCGAGTCCAGCGAGCTGGTCATCACCACGCTCGACAGACCGAGCGCCACGACCTTCAATGTGACGGCCAAGGACGGCAGCAGCGACTGCCCCACCAGCAGCGGCGGCACCATGGAGTGCCGCGCCAGCAGCAGGATCATCGTCAGAGTCCAAGAAGCGCCGCCACCACGCTCGGAGTCGGACTACGTCAACATCACGGTCGCGCAATACGGCATCGGGCTCGAAGGCATCAACTGGACGCGCCAGGGCGACTCGGCGCAAGGCTGCGTGCCGTTCAGCTTCGAGTTGAGCAAGCCGGTGCCGAGGCGCTTCACCTACGAGTACAAGATCATTCCGGTGGCCGATAGGCCTGGTAACTATGTCAGTTACGGCGGGGGCCTTTCCCGGGGCGCCCCCGCTTCGTTCTTCGACGAAGGCACGACGAACGTGTGGCGCGAGGCGGGCTTCCAGCACCGCATGAATGTTAACCGAAGCTCCGTGGAGCAGACAACGGGCGGCTTCTGCGTTCAAGTGAAGGGCGTCACCGCCCACTCCGGCACCGGCGCCCTGACCTTCACTAATCACTGCCCCGCGGGCCAGTTCCGCCATTTCTTCGTCGAGATGCGCATCCCCGAGTACTGGGCCAACTTGCTGGGCCTGCGGATCGTCGGCAGCAACCGGTCCATCATGAACTTCAGGTGCCAATGACCCCCCGGTGCCACCCGGCGACGAGTTCGGCTGCGGAGAGTTCCAGACCTGCTTCGTGCGAACGCCAGCAGACCTGCAAGAGCTTCTGGCGGTGGTCCACGACTTGCAGCACCTCGGGTACCTCAAAGACTCTGCGGCCCGTGTCCTCGTCCCGCGATTCGGCCACCGCCCCTGCTGATACCAGATTGCGAAGCCCTCTCCTCACCGCCTGGGCGCTGCGGCCCGTCGCGTCCCCGAGATAGGAGACGCTCGCCGCGGGCATCGTGGCCATCGCCTCCAGCGCGGCCGCCGCCGCCGAGTGCGACCTCAGGCCCAGGCTGTTCCACTTGGCCTGCATGCCCGCGATGACGTGGCCGACCGACTCGGCGTAGCCGCAGGCGACAGCGACCGCATCGGCGAGGAATGAGACCGCTGCCTCCCCACAGGCGTCGCGCACCTGGCTCTCGCTGCCGCCCGTGTAGGTCTGGTAAGGCCGCAGCGCATCGAAGTAATCCTGCTTGCGCTCGGCGATGGCAGCCGAGAGCGGCACGGGAATCACTGTTGGCCAGTGGCGTTGCAGCACGCAGTGGATCAGTGCCCGGCCGACCCGGCCGTTCCCGTCGGGGAACGGATGGATAGTCTCGAACTGTAAGTGGGCGATCGCGGCCTTGACCAAAGGATGCTCAAGGTCGCGCGCTGACACATAGTCCGCCAAGTCCTCGCAGAGGGTGAGCAAGTATTCTGCTGGCGGCGCGACGTACAGCGCTTCGGGCGGCGTGGCGCCCCTCGGCCCGACCCAGATGGCGTCGCTGCGCAGGCTTCCGGGCTCGAACGGCACCCCGGTGCCGTCAAACAGCCGTCTGTGCATGTCGCTCAGGTCCGAGACACGCACCGGGCCACCTGTTCGGCGCCCGACCGCAACAGCGTGGGCGGCGAGCCGCACCGCTCCGAGGGCCTGCCTGTCGCGTTCTTGGCGCTGGCGGTCGCGCTCGGCCCGCAACGATTCGAGCAGGCTCAGGGACCGCAGCGTCGTTGAGACCCCTTCCACGTCGCTGGTCGCGATCCCTTCGGAGCGGTTCAGGCACCACTCCAGAGCGCGATGCTGGGGCAGCCTGGCCGCCAACTCCCCCATCCGATCACCTGCGGCCCGCACCCGCCGCACCGTGTTCTCGCTCAGCTCCGGGCGCCAACCGGTGATTCCGTGGGGCACCAGCGCCCGGTACGGCTCCGGCCCGAGAACACCGTCGTGGACGCAGTCGACGTACCTCCCCACACCTCCCAAACTAACCGCCGCATTGCAGTCGCGGTCACTTTCGTCACAAAACTAACCGTCATGTTGCAACGGCGGTCACTTCCGGAGCGAGGCAAGCCGAACCGGCGAAGCTCGGCAGGTCGCCGGACGGACGTTTGAGGCTGTGGGTCTCAGCGCGGAGGCTGTGCAGCACTGGGTGGGGCGGTGGTTCCTCTGACTGTGAGGCTTGCGGGATAGCGGTAGTGGGCGGGGCGGTGGTCGGGATTCTGGATGCTCTCGATGAGGCAGCGGGCGGCCTGGATGGCCATGCCCTGGACGTCCTGGTGAACGGTGGTGAGGCGGAACGAGTGCCACGAGGACATGGGGATGTCGTCGAAGCCGATGATCGAGAGGTCCTCCGGCACGCGGATTCCCGCCCGGCGGGCCGAGTCGAGGACGCCGATGGCAATGATGTCGTTGCCGGCGATTATCGCGGTGGGAGGATCCTTGCGCTGCATGACGCGCTGGAGCAGGGACTGGCCTGAGTCGTGGCTGTATTGGCCGTGGACGATGTTCTCTGGGGCTATGGCGTCGCCGGCCACGTCGAGGACGCCGCGTAGCCGCTCGGCGCTCGTCGAGACCACCGCCGGGCCCATGATCACCGCGATCGACTCGTGGCCGAGTTCGCTGAGGTGGCGGGCTGCTTCTCGCCCCGCCGCCATGTTGTCGGGCTCGACGATGTCCACGTCGAGGCCTGGCACCGACCGCACCGCCAGCACGATCGGGATCCCCTGCTGCACCAGCCTGGACGGCGTATCGCTGTCGAGAGCGGCGGTGGAGACGACAAGACCGTCGAGCGATGAGTCGAGGAGCCTCTCGAGCCGGGAGAAGTCGGCTCTGCGGTGCAGAGGATCCACGAGCAGGACCGTGGAGTAGCCGGCTTCGGACACCCCCCGGTGGATGTGCGCCAGGAGTAGGTGGTAGAAGGGGTTGTCGAGGTTGTCGACCATGACGCCGACGACCCGGCTGCCCTGCTCCCGCAGGGTCCTAGCCGAGCGGTTCGGTACGTAGCCCAGAGCCTGCGCCAGCTCTTTGATCATCGAGCGCGTCGAGTCGGCAACGCCGGGATCGCCGCGGAGCGCGCGGGACACCGTGGACTGATGCACGCCGGCGGCAACCGCGACCTCCTTGCTGGTGACACGGGAAATGGACGCCTTCGGGGTGACGTCGGTTGTGGGCGAGTCCATCCGATCAGTCGCTCACCGTTCCAGCGGCGCGGCACCCGACAGCCGAGATGGCCATAGCGCATTGTGCGCGATTACCTCCGCACATGATGCGCGCCCCTCGGCCCAGTTCGCTCACGACAGTCGCTCTGATCTCATCCGTTCTATCGTCACCCTCCCAGTATAGCCGCGCTGAACAGGGCTGATACTGCAGGCCGCTCACGATCAGGGCACCAGCAGGGCACGGCTTGCACGCGCTGTCTGGCCCAACTACTCTGCATCTATGCGCAATCGTATGCGCAATCTCTGCGCCACGCCAGCCGCTACCTGAAGGAGTCCCAACGTGCTTCTCACGACCGGACAGATCATCGCCAAAGCCCTGCGGGCCTACGGGGTGCCCTACGTGACCGGCCTGCCCGGACACGGCAACTGGAGCCTGCTGGACGCCTTCTGTGACGACGACTGCAAGCTGCCGTTCGTGCAGGTGTTCCACGAACAGTCGGCGGTCCACATGGCCGACGCCCACTACCGCGTCACGGGTCAGCCGATCGCCGCGCCCACCTCCATCGGGCCCGGCTCGACCAACACGATCATCGGCCTGGCCACCGCCTACGCCGACTCCACCTCGCTGCTGCTGCTCACCGGTTCGGTGGCCACGCACATGCGCAACCACGGCGTCATGCAGGAGCTCGACCGCTTCCACTCGCCGGACTTCCCCGCCGTGGCCGCGCCCGTCACCAAGCGGAACTTCGAGATGGTGCGGGCCATCGAGGCGCCGTTCCTGATGCACCGGGCCTTCAACGCCATGCTCAGCGGGCGCCGGGGGCCGGTACACATCGAGATCCCACTCGACGTGCAAGTGGAGCAGGCCGACGCCGACGTGGCCGAACTCTCACGGCGTCTGCCGGTGGGCCGGCCGCGCGCCGATGAAGACGCCGTCACCGCCGCGGCCGAGTTGCTGCTGAGCGCCGAGCGGCCCTGCATCGTGGCCGGCGGCGGGGCGGTCGCCTCCGACGCCGCGCCGCAGCTCGCCGAACTCGTGGACCGCCTCGGGATCCCCGTCGTCTACACCTGGAACGGCAAGGGAGCGCTGGCGGATGACCATCGCTGGAACGCCGGCACGGCCGGCTGGCCCGGGACCGCACCCGGCAACACCATCGCCGCCAACGCCGACGTGGTGCTGTCGCTGGGCTGCAAGTTCACCGACTGGTCGGCGTCCTCGTGGCGCAAGGGCGCCACCTTCTCGATCCCGCCGGCGTCGCTGATCCAGGTGGACATAGACCCGGCCGAGATCGGCAAGAACTACCCCGCCGAGGTCGGGATCACAGCCGACGTCCGCGCCACGCTCACGGACCTGCTCGCCGCCGTCGGGCAGACCGAGGCCCGCCGGGCGCTGGCGGCGCGGGAGGGCTACCTCGACGAGTTGACCGCGCTCAAGGACCAGTGGGAGAAGACGCTGAGCAGGCGTCGCCACCACGACGGATCGCCCATGACGATGCTGCGGGTCCTGCACGAGCTGCGCTCCGTTCTGCCCCGCCACGGCATCGTCACGGTGGGCTCGGGCCATCCGCAGTCCTCCACCAAACAGGCCTTCCCCATCTACGAGCCCCGCACACACATCACCTCCGGGAGCTTCTCGCCCATGGGGTTCGCCGTGCCGGCGGCGATCGCCGCCAAGCTGGCGCGACCCGACACGCCGGTGGTCTGCATCGTCGGCGACGGCGACTTCATGATGACGATGCAAGAGTTGGCGCTCTGCGCCATGCACGACCTGCCGGTCACGTTCGTGATCCTGAACAACCGGGGGTTCATCTCCATCCGGGACGGCCAGCACCACCTGATGGGCCGCCAGATCGGCTCGGAGTTCAACCGCGCCGGCGGCCCGGAGTACTCCGTGGACTTCGCGGCCTTCGCGAGAGCCTGCGGAATCCCGGCGGCCACGACGGTCACCGAACCCGCCGGTCTGCACGACGCCCTGCGGCGAGCCGTCGAGTCCAACGAGCCCGCTCTCGTCGAGACATCCATCACCCGCGACGCAACCATCGCAGCCGCCGAGGTGGTGGGCTGGTGGGATTTCCCGCTGTTGCCGAGCGCGCCCGCCGAGGACCGTGCCGCGTACGCGGCCGCGGTCAGCGAGGAGCAGCACCTCTGAGGCTGAACGCGCCCGCCGAGAGCCGACCCCGATGGCCCCGGACCGCCGAACCGAAGCGGCAGCCGGTGGGGCGCAGGTGGCGCTGCGACACCTCGCCGGGCGCGCCGCCGCGGCGGCGGTCGGACGCAACCAGCGGCGCGCCGCTCAGCTGGCGATCAGCGGCCTGCTCATCTACTACGTGACAGCCAAGTCGATTCAGATCAGCGACCGGTCGCTGCTGGTTCTGCTCAACGGGCTCACGGCCGCGGCGCTCTACTTCCTGATGGCCAGCGGCTTCACGCTGCTGTTCGGGCTGGTGCGGGTGACGAACCTGGCCCACGGCGGGGTGTACCTGCTCGGCGGCTACGTGGCGCTCTCGGTGCAGCGCGCCACCGGCAACTGGCTGGCGGCCGCCGGGCTGGGCTTCCTGTTCAGCGGCGGCATCGGGATCCTCCTCTACGTGCTGCTCCGGCGCCTGCGCGGCGAAGGGCTGCGAGAGACGATGGTCACCCTCGGCGCCGCCATCGTGATGGCCGACCAGGCTCTGGCGCACTGGGGAGGCGTCCCCTCGGACCTCGACCCGCCGGCGTTCCTGCAGGGATCGCTGCCGCTGCCCGCCTCGCCGCTGCTGTACCCCAAGTTCCGCATCGCCGTCATCGGCCTGGCGATCCTCGCCGGGCTGGCGCTGTGGCTGCTGCTGTACCGCACCCGGCTCGGCATGGTCATCCGCGCCGGCGTGGACGATCGGGACATGGTCTCCATGGCCGGGATACGCGTCGAGTTGGTGTTCTGCGCAGTGTTCGTGCTGGCGGGTGGCCTAGCCGGCATGGCGGGCGTCGCCGGCGGCACGTACTTGTCGCTGGCCCAGGGCGAGGACAACCGCGTCCTACTGGCGTCGCTGATCGTGGTGATCGCCGGTGGTCTCGGCAGTCTGCGCGGGGCGGGGGCGGCGGCCGTCCTCGTCGGCCTCGTCGAGGCTTTCGCGCAGACCCACCATGCGATCCTCAGCGTGCTAATCACTTTCGGCACCCTCATCGCGGTGCTGGCGCTGCGCCCGCACGGACTCTTCGGACGACCGGTCGATGCGCGCCTCTGAGCGTTGGCGGCGGGTCGCGTGGCCCCTGGCGGCGGCGTGCATCGGCATCGTCGTGGTCCCGATCACCGCGTCGGACTTCGTGCTGCTGCAGATCGTGATCAAGTCGCTGTGGCTGGGCATCGCCGGGGCCAGCCTGGCGTTCCTGATCGGCCAGGCCGGGCTCATCTCGCTGGGCCAGACGGCCATCTTCGGAACCGCCGGGTACATGATGGCGATCCTCACCCTCAGCTACGGCCTCAACATCTGGCTGGCTGCGGCGTGCGCGGTGGCCAGCGGTCCGGTGGCGGGACTTCTCGTGGGCCTACTGAGCAGCCGCTCCTCGGGCCTGTACCTCATGATGCTGACCCTCGCCGTGGGCGTCTTCGCTTTCTTCTTCGGGCAGCAGTACCAGCCGATCACCCGCGGCCACACCGGGTTCAACGGTTTCGAGTCGCCGGTCATCGGCGACGTCGACTTCAACGAGCGTCGCCCGCTGTTCTATGTCACCGCCGTGGCGGCGGTCCTCATCGTGGTCGCCCTGCGCTACGTCGCGGGCTCGCCGGCGGGCCTGGCCTTCCGGGGACTGCGGGACAACCGCGAGCGCCTAGCGGCGCTGGGGTACAACCCCGCTGCGGTCACCGTCGCCGCCTTCGCTGTCTCCGGGGTCGCCGCCGGCATCGGCGGGGTGCTGTCGGTCTGGTATAACGGCGCCATCTCGCCGGGTTCGATAGACATCACCCGGATCATCGAGTTGCTCGTGGTGGTCACCATCGGCGGCGCCATCCGCATCGAGGGGGCGTTCCTCGGGGCGCTCGCCGTGACCCTGCTGCGGAACTTCGCCAGCGACTTCACCAACCGCGTGGAGACGCTCGTCGGCGCGGCATTCATCATCGTGGTGCTCTTCTCGCGCCACGGGATCCTCGGGCTCTGGCTCGAGGCGAGATCTCGGGCACCGCAGGTGTTCGAGTCGCTCCGCGGCCAACTGCGGCCGCGGAGCAGGGCGGCAGCCGGACCACCGGCCCGGTAGCCGCGGCACAGGCGGGCCGGCGCTCACCGCACCGGCCCACGACAGAGGGAGAACCCACCGAATGAGACAACGCAAACCCACGGGAGTCTGGCGGCTCCTCGGCGTGCTGGTCACGCTGCTGTTGATCGCCGCGGCGTGCGGCGGCGACGAGGGCGAGGACGCCACAACGCAGGCACCCGCCACCGCCCCCGAACCGGCGCCCGCGCCGGACGCACCCGAACCGCCGGCGCCGCCGGCAACCGAAAGTGCCCCCGCCGATGCTGAACCCACCGGCGAGGGCGCCAGCGACGACGCAGGCGACGACCCCGCTGCGAGCGATGACGTAACCGCGACCGACGATGGGGCCGCAGATGCTACCGGCAGCATCACGATCGGGGCGATCTCGACCCTTGACGGACCCTTCGCTGCGCTGGGCGACTTCTCGATGCACGGCGTGAAGCTGGCGCTGTTGGAGTACGGCGGCGAACTCGACGGCACCGACACGAGGGACGGCGTCAGCGGCGCCACCGTCGCCGGCCTGGACATCGAGCTGGTGATCGAAGGATCCGACGCCACGCCCGACGTGGCCGTCGAGGCGACCCGCCGCATGGTGGAGCAGGACGGCGCCGACATCATCATCGGTCCGCTCTCGGGCGACGAAGGCCTAGCGCTGAAGGACTACATCCGGGACTTCCCCGAGGTCACGCTGGTCAACGGCACCTCAGCCTCTCAGGACCTCACGCTGCGCGACCCGGCGCCGAACGTGTTCCGCTTCGGCGGCGACGGCGCCATGTGGACCTTCGGCGTCGGCACCTACGCCTACGAGGAGCTCGGCTATCGGACCATCGCCACCGTCGCCGAGGACTACTCGTATCCCTACGACCAGGTCGGCGCGGTGCTCACGGAGTTCTGCGCGCTGGGCGGCACGGTGGCCGAGCGGATCTGGGTACCGCTGGGAACCCAGGACTACTCGTCGTTCGTGGCGCAGATTCCCAACGACGTGGACGCCGTGTTCTTCGCCATGGGCGGCACCGACGCCATCAACTTCGTCAAGCAGTACGACGAGTTCACAGGCCAGGCCATCCCGCTCGTGGCCGGACCCACGGCAGTAGACCAGTCGGTCCTGTCCGAACTCGGTGATCGGGCCGAGGGGCTGATCTCCTCGGGTCCGGTGGTCGACGACTCGGGACTCGCCGAGTTCGACGCCTTCGCGGCGCGGCTGGACGAGGTGTTCCCGGGTCAGACCCCGAACATCTTCAACGTCTACTACTACATCGCCACCAAGTCGGCGCTGCAGGCGCTCGAGGAGGTCGGCGGCGACCTCAGCGACGCCAGCGCGGCCTTCCAGGCGGCCCTGGCCGAGCAGTCCTGGCAGACGCCGATCGGTCCGGTGGTGCTCGACGACAACCGCCAGGCGGTGGTCGACATGTACCTCCGGCGGGTCGATGGTGGCATCCAGAAGACCATCGAGACGCTTCCGAAGGTCAACGCCACGCTGGGCTTCGACCGCGATGAGTACATCGCGCAGGGCAGCTTCAGCCGCGACAACCCGTCCTGCTAGCAGCCGGACAGTGAGGCAACTCCCCGGCATGCAGCGGCACGAGCGGCGACAGCACGAACCGAAGGGCGCTTCCCTCGAGGTTGACCGCGTCTCGCGGAGCTTCGGCGGCCTTCAAGCTGTCGACCGTGTCAGCTTCACGCTGCACGCCGGGGAGCGCCTCGGCGTCCTCGGCCCCAACGGTGCCGGCAAGTCGACGCTGTTCAACCTGGTCTGCGGCGACATCGCCGTCGATGCGGGCCGGGTCGTGCTGCGAGGAGAGGACGTCACCACGCTCCCCCTGCACCAGCGGATCCGCCGGGGGCTTGCCCGCACCTACCAGACCTCCTCGGTGTTCGGCGACCTCAGCGTGCGCGACCACCTGGTGCTGGCGCAGCGAGGGCCGCGGCCCGGCCGACTCAGCCCGCTCCGCAACCGCCGCGAGTCGGACCGGCTCATCGAACGGGCCCGCACCTTCGCCGGACGGGTATCGCTGGAGGCTCGCTTGGAGGATCTGGCCAAGCGGCTGAGCCACGGCGAACTGCGCCAGCTGGAGATCGCCATGGCCCTGGCCGGCGAACCCACGATCATCCTGCTCGACGAACCGGCGGCCGGCCTGTCCCTGGCCGAGCGACGGCAACTCACCGACCTGCTGCTGCAACTCGACGAGACCATCGCCGTGGTGCTCGTCGAGCACGACATGGACGTGGCGCTGACAGTCGCCGAGCGGGTCATTGTCCTGGAGTCCGGGAGGATCATTGCCGAGGGCACGCCGGCGCAGGTCGAGAACGATCCGATCGTCCTGGCGACCTATCTCGGCGAGCAGCACGGGACCCGTCACCATGGCTGAGCCCCCGATCGGCCGGTCGTCTCCGCTGCTGGACGTGGAGATTGCGACCGCCGGCTACGGCACGGCGACCGTCCTGGATTCGGTCAGCTTCTCGGCGGGAGTGGAATCGCTGGGCATCGTGGGCCGCAACGGCATGGGTAAGTCGACGCTCTGCAAGGTGATCTGTGGCCTGCACCGCAACGCCTCGGGATCCGTCCGGCTGCAGGGCAAGGAGATCCTGGGCCGCAGGCCCGCCCAGATCGGGCGCAGCGGCATCGGCTACGTCCCTCAGGGCCGGCGGATTTTCGCCAGCCTCACCGTCACCGAGCACTTCCAGATGCTCGGGCCGCATCGCTCGAAGGACTGGCCGATCGACAGGGTCTTCGACCTGTTCCCGCGTCTCGGCGACCGCCGATCACACCTCGGACGCCACCTCTCCGGGGGCGAGCAGCAGATGCTCGCCATAGCCCGAGCCGTCGTCCGGGGACCCCGCCTGCTCATCATGGACGAGCCCTCCGAAGGCCTCGCCCCCGTCGTCGTGGACACACTCGTCGACGCCTGCCTCAGCCTTGCCGCCGACGGCCACATGGGGATCCTCGTCGTCGAGCAGAACCTCCACGCCGCCCTCCGGCTCACCGGGCGGATCCTCGTGATGGTGCGAGGCGCCATCGTCGAGGACATGCCGACCGAGGAGTTCCGCAATCGCACCGACCTCCAGGAACTCCACCTCGGCGTCAGCCGCTCAGACGTTCTCGAGCGCCCACGGCAGGATTCGAACCTGCGACCTTGGACTTAGGAGGTCCCTGCTCTGTCCAACTGAGCTACGTGGGCTGGCCGGCAGGCCGCCGGGCCGTGATCGTAGCGACAGCGGCGGTGGCTACTCGACCTGGTTGCCGTCGGCGTCGACGACCATGATGGCCCGGCTGGGGCAGTTGCGCGCCGCCCGCAGGAGTTGCTGGTCGCTCAACTCGCCGACTGTCGCCAGCACCGTGGCCAACTCGTCGTCGTCGAAGCCGAAGCCGGCCGGGTAGTCGGCCACGCAGCGCCCGACGCTCATGCACTCGTCCTGATCGATCGTTGCCCGGAATCCCATGGCGGCGACCATACCGGAGACGAGTGGGTACCAGGCGCCGACTCCCGACTCAGCGACCGGCGGTAACCTGCCCGCGGTGGATCCGTCAGCTCCCGACTGCTGGTGGGAGCCATTCACGCAGATCGACAGCGTTCGCGTCGTTCATGTCGATCTCACACCTCACGAGTCTCGCGAGACCGTTGGCTCGGCATGGCTCGATTCCGCCGAGCGTTCCCGTTCCGACAGGTTCCAGCATGCACCGGCGCGCCGCCACTTCGTGCTGTGCCGTGCCGCACTCCGATCGCTGCTGTGTACGCATCTGGGTTACGACAACGCACGGCTCTCGTTCGGTGCCGCCGACGGGGGCAAGCCATTCGCCCTGGTGGACGGCCGACCGGTCGAGGTCGGCTTCAACGTCAGCCACAGCGGGCGACACGGTCTGATAGCCGTGGCGCCGGCCGGGCGCGTCGGGGTCGACTTGGAGGAGCGCGTCCCCCGCCACGATCTCGATCGGCTGATCGAGGCGGTGTTCGGCCCCGATGAACGGACCGACCTGGCCGCCGTGGCCGGCGACGACAGGATTCGACTGTTCTTCCGCCTCTGGACGCTCAAGGAAGCCGTGGCCAAGGCGCTCGGCACCGGGTTCTCCGTCGACGTGTCGCGCTTTGAGATCCCGCAGGCGATCCGCTCGGGCGAGAGTCGGGGCGTGCTGCGGATCCCTCAGATCTCCGAGGCGAGGTGGCAACTCACCGCCATCGACGACCGGCGATTCGCCGCCGCCGTGGCTCGGGAGATCGGCGAGACGATCCGCTGAGGTACGACGCCGCCCAACGGCGAGCCGACGCCGCTATCAACAGGCCCGCGGAAGACTGCGCTCTCGGATTGGTATTAGACTGCGCCGGATTGTTGTGACCAGCACCAGAGAGAGGACCAACAATGGCCACCACTGAAGAACGGGTTCGAGCCCTTGTCGACGCAAACCTGGACATCGAGGGGCGAACGGCAGGCCAGCCGTTGACAATGGACCTCAGCATTGTCGATGCCGGGGTCAGCTCCACCGACGTGGTGGCGTTCTGGAAAGTCGTGTGCGAGGAATTCGGCATTGACATCTCCGCCGAGGACTTCGCCGAGCTGCTCACGCCGGGCGACCTGATCGCCCACCTCGACGCTGCAGGCTGAACCCGCGGGAGCGGTGCTCCCGGCAACCTGAGTCGCGGCAACCAGCCGCCGGCCCAGGGCGATCTTGGGTACGAGTCCGCCGGCACGGGGCAGGCGATGACGGCCGTCCCTGCCGCGCGGCCGATTACCGCCGCGGAGATCGCGGCCTTCCGCCGCGACGGCGCGGTGCTGCTCCGGGGCGTGCTCGTCCAGGAGTGGCTGGACCTGGTCGCCGACGGCCTCGAGGAGTGCTTCGCCGAGCGCGACCACATGTCCAGCGAGGTGGTGTCCCGAGGGGCGACCGTGCGGGCGGATCAGTTGCTCGCGGCGCGGTCCGCCAGCCTTCGCCGGTTCGCCGATGAGTCGCCCGTCGGCGGCCTGGTCGGCTCGGTGCTCGCTGCTCCGGTGCGCTTCTACATGGACCAGATGTTCTTCCGGCGTGCCGGTCCCATGGCGCCGACCCCGTGGCACCAGGACATCAGCTACCACAATGTGGAGGGGGAGGATCTGGTGCGCGCCTGGGTGTCACCCGACCCCGTGCCGCGCAGCGCCAGCCTGGAGGTCGTCCGCGGATCGCACCGCTGGGGCGTCACGTATCGCCCGATGGTTGGCCACGATCCGGACATGTCCGAGGAGGAGAACGCGCTGCGAATGGCCATCGCCCGCAAACGCGGCGTGTACGAGAAGGGCGGCGAGGGTTTCGCATACCGCCGGACCGTGATGGACAAGTCGCTGCCCCCCACGCCCGACGTGCCCCGCCATCGAGAGTCCTTCGACGTCATGGGATGGGACTACGAGCCGGGCGACGCCATCCTGTTCCACGGGAACCTTCTCCACGGCGCACCGGAGGGGGTGATTCTCGAGCGCGATCGGCGGGCGTACGCCGCGCTCTTCGCCGGCCCGCGGACGCGCTACGTCCAGCGCCTCGGCCAGTCGGTCCCGGATCCGCCCGCCCTGACCGCCCAGGAGCCCCAGACGGGCCAGACACTCGAGTCGTTCGGCGACGTGTTCCCGCTCGTGTGGTCCCCGGGAGACTGGGACTGACTCCGGGAGGCCACCGAGTAGGCGGCAGCTGCAGGCCGGACCGGAGGACCCTGGATCCCGGCCTCCGCCGGAATGACAATGAAGTCGAAATGGGTTCTGCGATGAGCAGCTACCCGGCGTCCCAGGCCCGTTGCTCGAGTGGCTCGACCCAGTGGCGGCGGCGCTGGAACGGGTAGCCGGGCAGCGCAATCCTGCGCCGCGTCTCTCCCGCGAATAGCTGCTCGAATGGGACCTCCTGGCCGGCCTCATACGCCTCGGCGGCCGCCAGGACATCGGCTCCCCCCTCGGGGCGCCCGCCGAGGGGGTCGGGCGGGTCACAGCCCGGTGCCGGTTCGCCCGCAGCCACGGCTGCCAGGCCGGCGCGCAGCGACGCCTCGTCGCAGAACACCAAGCCGGCGCGGTGTTCGAAGTGAGTCCGACCCACGCCCGATGTCCAAGCCATGTCCGCCAGTGTCCCGTCCGCTGCCGAGGCCGTCGACTCATCGCCGTCGGCGTGCGTCATCAGCCAGGCGAGGTAGCGCTCCGCCAACTCCGCCAGTGCCTCGGGCGTCTTCGCCGACAGGGGTAGCAGCCGGAGGCCGTTTGGCGGCGACTCCTCCGCCGCCGGCACGTCAGCGGCCGCTTCTGCCGGCACCGCCACCGGCCCACCGGTCGGCCACGGGCCGTTCGCGCTGGCCTCTGTCCCGTCGAATGCCCCGTAGCCCTCGACCACCGCGTGCGCGTTCGCGCCGGAGATACCGAAGACGTTGACGCCGGCCAGCGGCCGGCGGTCACCGGTGCGCGGCCACGGAGTCGCCTCGGTGGTCACACGCACCGGAAGGCGCTCCCAGTCGATCTCCGCGGTCGGGTTGCGGAAGTGCAGGTGCTGCGGAATCACCCCCCGATTCATGGCCAGCACCGTCTTGATCAAGCCCGCGACTCCCGCTGCCGCCTCCAGGTGGCCGACATTCGTCTTGACCGACCCGACCAGCAGCGGTCGTTCGGGCTCGCGTGACTGCCCGTAGACATTCGCCACCGCTCGCAACTCGATGGGATCGCCCATCTGCGTCGACGGCCCGTGCGCTTCCAGGTAGTCGAGGTCGCTCGGCGCGATGCCCGCCCGCTCCAGCGCTTCGGACATCACCCGCTCCTGGGCGCGGCCGTTCGGGACGGTGATTCCCAGACCTGCCCCGTTCTGATTCACGGCGGTGCCCCGCACCACGCCCCAGATCCGGTCGCCGTCGGCCTCCGCCGCGCTCAGCCGCTTCAGGACGACGAGGCCGCAGCCTTCGCCGCGCACGTACCCGTCGGCGTCGGCGTCGAAGGCCGCACACCGCCCGCCCCGCGAGAGCATCCCGAAGTCGTGCAGGAAACGCGCAACCGACGGGGCCAGCACGGTGTTCACGCCACCGGCCAGGGCCAGATCCACCTCGTTGCGCTGCAGGCTCACGACCGCTTGGTGCAGCGCAGCCAGCGACGAGGCACATGCCAGATCCACCGGGACGGCCGGCCCCTCCAGGCCGAGCACGAAGGCGACCCGGCCAACGGTCACGCTTCCCGTCGTGCCGAGGTAGTTGTCGTCCCTTCCGGCCGCATTCACGAGGCGCCGGTACTCGCTGCCGCCGATGCCCGCGTACACGCCGGTGCGGCTGCCCTTGAGCGACTCGGGATCGATCCCCGCGTCCTCGATCGCCTGCCAGCTCGTCTCCAGCAGCAGCCTCTGCTGGGGGTCCATGGCCTTGGCCTCGATCGGCGCGATCCGGAAGAACTTCGCATCGAACCGGTCGATCCCCTCCACGAAGGCGCCGATCCGCTCGATGTCGCTCTCGTTGGCCGGATCCCCGGCAACACCGGTCCACGGACCCGCATCCCGGCGACCGTCGGTCACGGCGTCCTCGCCCGCCTCCAGTTGGCGCCAGAATTCGGCCAGGCCATCGGCTCCCGGGAACCGGCAGGCCATCCCGACGATGGCGATCGCGTCCTCGCCGGTCGATACCGGTGTATGCGGCATCGCGGGCGCCGGCGCGGCCTCGGCTCCGCCGGCGCCGCCGAGTTCACTCGCCAGACGGCCCGCGAGGCCCGCCACGCTGGGATAGTCGAACACGACTGTGTTCGGGGCAACGTACTTGCCGGCGAGCGCCCGATTGATGCGGTTGCGCATCTCCACCGCCATCAGCGAGTCCATCCCCAGGTCGGCGAACTCCGCGGTTGGGGCCGGGGCGCTCGGCAGTCGCATGACAGCCTGGAGCTGGCGCTGCAGAAACGACACCAACATCTGCTCGCGCTCGGCCGGAGAAGCGCCGCTTATCCCGGCGAGCGGATCTTCCAGCGCGTCCTGAGCCGCGTCCGCGCCGGCGTCGGCCGCCTCGATCAGGTCCTCCAGCAGCGGAGAGCGATGCGCGAGGTTGGCGGAGAATGCCTGCCAGTCGACCGCCGCCACCATCCCGGCGGCGAGATCCTGACGCATGAGGTCCTCGAGCGCCCGGAGGCCATCGGTGGGCGCGATCCAGCCGGTGCCCTGCGCCTCCAGCTGGCGTGCGATCCGTTCGCGCTGCTCCTCAGCCTCGCCGAGCCCCGACCAGGCCCCCCAGGCGATGCTCTGGCCGGGGAGCCCCTGCGCGCGCCGGTGCGCCGCCAACTGGTCCAGGAAGGCGTTGGCCGCGGAGTGATTCGCCTGCCCGGCGTTGCCGAGCACGCCCGCCACGCTGGAGAACAGCACGAACAGGTCGAGGTCGCGATCGGCGGTGGCGCGGTGCAGGTGCCAGGCGCCGAGCACCTTCGGCCACAGCACGTCGGCGAACTTCTCCCAGGTCTGGTTCGTGAGTGCGCCGTCCGACAGCACTCCGACGCTGTGAATGACGCCCCCGAGCGGCGGCAGCGTGGCGTCGATCCGCTCGAGCATGGCGTCCAGCGCCGCCGCGTCGGTCACGTCGGCCAACTCGACGGCCACCGTGGCGCCCCGTTCCCGGAGCGCCACGATCGCCTCGGCGGCCTCAGGGTCGGGATCGCGCCGCCCGTTGAGCACGATCGCGCCGGCGCCGCGCTCGGCCAGCCAGCCGGCCAGGACGCAGCCGATGCCGCCGAGGCCTCCGGTGATTAGGTAGGTGCGGTCCCCGCGCAGCCGCCCGGTCTCCAGCGGCGATGTCGTGAAGACGATCTTGCCGATGTGCCGCGCCGCCCGCATGAACTTGAACCCGCCCTCAGCCTCGGCCAGCGACCACCTGGTGTGGGTCAGCGGCGTCACCTCCCCGGCGGAGAGCAGTTCCATCACGCGCCGCAGGGCGTCGCCCGCCACCGCCTGCTGGTGCTCCTTGAGGACGTCCAACTCGAGGATCGAGTAGGCCACGTCGGGGCGCGCCGCGGCCATCTCCTCCGGGGTCAGGATGCCGACCCGGGCCAGCTCCACGAAACGGCCCCCGTGCGCCAGGCAAGCCAGGCTGGCGTCAATGAACCCCTCTCCGGTGAGGCTGTTCAGCACCACGTCGACACCCTCGCCGCCGGTGGCCTCGAGGGTCTGCTCGCCGAAGCGGGTCTGGCGGCTGTCGAAGACGTGCCGCACACCGAGCGAGCGGAGATACGCCTGCTTCGGGGCGCTGGCGGTGGTGAAGACCTCCGCTCCGGCCGCCTGCGCCAGCTGGATGGCCGCCAGCCCCGCGCCACCCGCGCCAGCGTGGATCAGTACCCGCTCGCCGGGCTGCAGGCCCGACAGGTCATATGACAGCTGGGCCGAGGTGAACGCCGTGGGGATCGTGGCCAGAGCGGTCACTGGGAGGCCCTCGGGCGCCCGGGCGACCATCTCCACCCGCGTGACCACCTCCGAGGCGAACGTGCCGAAGGCCAGACCGACCACCAGGTCTCCCACCGCCACCTCGGACACCCCCGAGCCGACCTCGAGTACCCGGCCGCAGAACTCGCCGCCTAGGAGTCCCTCGTCGATCACGGCGAGGGCGCGGAACATGTCCCAGAAGTTCAACCCTGTCGCCTCGATCGCCACCCGCACCTCGTTCGCCTCCAGGGACCGCTCGGGCAGGCGCACGATCTCCAGGCTCTCCAGCGCGCCCCCCTCGTCGGGATCGATCAGCCAGCCGGTCTCCTCGGGCACCGTCAAACGCCCGGGCTCGGTGCCGGCCCGCACTAGCCGGGCCGCCTGGCGGCGTCCCAGCCGGTAGGCGACGTGCGTCTCGGCGTCGGGGTGCAGCAGCTCGCCGGCCAATTCCGGGATCGGTACCTCCGCGGCGGGATCCAGGTCGATCATCCTGGGCTGCAGGTGCGCAGCCTCCCGCGCCACAACCTTGCCGATACCCCAGAGGGTGGCGCCGGCGAGTTCGCCATTCTGCTCCTTCTCCAGAACCTGGGCGCCCCGGGTCACGAACCACACCCCGTTGGCGGGTGTGGCGTCGGTATCGGCGAGGCCCTGCAGTAGCGCCAGCGCGCTGGCGGCGGAGCGCCGGGTGTCGCCAGCAAGTTCGTCGGTGGTGGCCCTCGCGCCGTGGCCGTCGACCCCCCTGAGATGCACAACGCCGCAGAGCGGGATGTCCCCGGGGAGCGCCTCCAGATGTTCCCGCCACGAGTCCCGTCGTTCGGACTCCACCTCCAGTCGGGTGATACCGGGTGTCGCCGCGGCGCCGCCGGCAGCTGGCTCGTCGCCGGCCAGAACCACGGTCTGGTTGCGGGCCGCCAACTCGGCCGCAAGACCGTCCGCCACGCCGCTGCTGTCGGCCGCGATCAGCCAGAGTCCGGCCGGCTCGGTCACTTCCGCCGGTCCGGCGGCGATGATGACGCCGCGGTCCGGCGTGGCTGACACATCGGAGGTCTCCAGACCCAGGACTTCGGCCCCCTCGAAGCCCGCGTCGGCGAGTGCCCGGCACCACACCGCCGGGCCCGCCAGGGCGTGATGCGGGCGGTAGTCGTCGGCGAACCGCCACCAGCCGTCGAGCTGGCCGAACGTGAGGTCCAGCCAGCCCTGCCCCCGCAGGTTCTCCAGCGCCACCAAGTGCCCCGACGGCGCCAGCACCTCCCGGCAATGCGCCAGGGTCTCGGGCAATAGGCGCGTGGCGTGCAGCACGTTCGAGGCGATCACGAGGTCGTAGCCGTGGCGGTCGAATCCCTGGGTGACCGGATCGGCCTCGATGTCCAGCACCCGATAGTCGATCCCCGCCTCGGCGCCGCCGAACTGCGCCTCCGCCTCGGCGAAGAAGCCCGCCGAGATGTCGGTGTAGACGTAATCGAACCGGCCCTCGGGAAGCTCGGGCAGGACAGCGGCGGTCGCCGACCCCGTGCCGGCGCCGACCTCCAGCAGGCGCAGCCGCCGCTCGGCGGGCAGGTGGCTCAGCAGTCTCGCCATCGCGTCGCGCAGCATCCGGTTGGCGGCGCGGGCCACGGGCGCCTTGCGGTACAGGTCGGCGGCGGTGGGTTCCCCGCTGCTGAACAGCAGCGTCAGCGGATCGGCGCGCCCCACCAGCACGTCGGCCAGCGCGCCCGCCGAGCGCCGGAACAGCCCGACCTCGTTCGATCCGTGCGGGTATTGCGAGGCCATCCAGTCTGCGAACTGCTCGGGATCGGCTGGCAGACCGGCCGGAAGCGGCTCATCCGCCCCGACCACCACTCCGAAGCCGTCGCCCTGGATCTCGAGCACCTCCGCGGCGACCAGCAGTTCGCACATCCGCCTGAACAGCTTGCGATGCTCCTGCGCGACGCCGAGTCGCTGCCGCAGTGACTCCAGGTCCAGCGTCTCGCCCGCTCGCCGATCCCAGCCCATCCGCTCGAGGGTCGCCAGCGCGTACGACCAAGCCAGCCGCTCCAGGTCGCCGAGCAGGGCGGCCCGGCCGGCGGCGTCGACACCTTCGGCCTCCAGGTACGCCGAGAACGGATCCGCCTCGGCGGCCACGGCGGCCGGGTCGGGCAGAAAGTCAGCGGGGGGCATCGCTTCCGCTAGGTCGCGCTCGCGCCAGACCACCTCGTACAGGAGGTCCTTGGTGCCCTCGGTCGCCGAGAGCAGCGCCGCCCGCGTCGCCCGCTTGACCGTGTAGCCGCTGAGACCGCCGATCTCGACGCCGTCGGGTGTGTAGATCCGCAGGTCCGCGCTGATGACCTCCAGCGGTCCGCCCGAAGTCGCCGCTTCGGAGGGTGGCCTGAGGCGAGCGTGACAGAACACCCGCTCCCCCGTCGCCCCGGCCAGCCAGAAGCGATCGCAGCCGAACACCAGATAGGTGCCGTCGTCCTCGAGGCCGGACCGCTTGCGCGCCGTTGCCACCACCTGGAGGCAGCCGTCGAGGAGCACCGGATGCACCTCCGCGCCACGCCGGTCCACCGAGGCCGGAAGCGCGACCTCGCCGGCGGCCTCGCCGTCACCGGACCACAGCGCCCGCATGGTGCGAAACCGTGGACCCAGGTGGACACCCTCGTCCGCCTTGGAGCGGTAGAAGGCGGAGACGTCCTCCGGCGTGAGACCGGCGGTCAGAGCCTCCGGGTCGATCCGGGCGCGTTCGGGCGGAGCCGCGTCGGCCCCCACCCGGCCTTCGGCATGGAGCGTCCAGCCTTCCTCGCCCGCTGCCCTGCTGAAAATCTCGAAGTGATGTCGCGAGGTGCCTCCGGCGTCCTCCAGGAGGAGTTGGAGGTCCCTCGCAGGCTCCGCCGCGGCGTCCTCCCGGTCCCCGTCGGGGAGAACAAGCGGGCTGCGCAGCTGCAGGTCCTCAACGACAATCGACTCGTCACCTTCGGGCCAGCCAGCCGAGGCCGCCATGGCGGCGAAGAGCGAGCCCGGCGCCAGCACGCGGCCGAACACCCGGTGGTCGTCCAGCCACGCCGGATCCGAGACCGCGATCTCGCCGGCGAACAGCGTCTCGCCGCGCGGCGACTCGTGCCGGGTCCCCAGCAGGGGGTGGTCGCCGGCGGAGCGGCGGCGGCGCGGGCCGGTCACCCAGTGGCGGCGATGCTCGAAGGGGTAGCCGGGCAGGGCAATGCGACGACGGGACTCACCGGCGAACAGGCCTTCGAAGGTCACCGATGTCCCGGCCTCGTAGAGGCGTGCGACGGCCTCGACGAAGCCGCCGCTAACAGCGGGGTCAGCCGGCTGCCCGCCGGCGGGTCGCTGGAGGCTCGCCAGCGAGAGCGGCTGGGTGGGCGCACCCTCCGGCCAGCACATCTGCACCATCGGGCCCAGCACGGCGTGCGGGCCGATCTCCACCACCACCTCGACGCTCTCATCGGCCAGGGTCTCGACCGAGCGCCGGAAGGCCACCGGCGCCCGCGCCTGCCGGCGCCAGTAGGAACCGTCGAGCGGCGCGCCAGGATCGTTCAGGCGGCCCGTCATGCTGCTGATCAGCCCGCACGAGGGCACCGCTGCGGCGAGGGAGGCCGCGGTCGCCTCGATGTCGTCCAGTGCTGGCGCCACCAGGGCGCTGTGGTAGGCGGGACACGGCGGCAGCACGGTGGCCCAGAGCCCGTCGTTCCCGAAGCGGTCCACGAGGGCGCGGACCGAGGCGGCGGGACCGCTGATGACCTGCTGGGCGCCGTTGTCGGCGGCGATGCTGACGCCCGGTTCGCCGGTCGCCGCGTTCTGCTCGGCCACCGCGGCCTCGACGCGTTCGGCGGGCGCGTACACCGCGCCCATCGCCCCGTCAGACCCCAACGCGCCCATGAGTTCACCGCGCGCCGCCGCGAAGCGAAGCCCGTCGCTGAGCGTGAACACGCCCGCGGCCTGCGCCGCGGCGATCTCGCCGAGGCTGTGCCCCAGGACAACGTCGGGTCGGATCCCCAGGCTCGCCCACAGCGCCGTGAGCGCGCACTCGAGCGCGTAGATCGCCGGCTGTGTCCAGGCGGGATCGTCCAGATCTCCCACTGCCGAGCGCCCGAACATGACGTCCAGCAGCGAGACACCGCGCCGCTGCTGCATCTCCCGGTCGCAGCGGTCAAGGACCGCGCGCACCACCGGCTCGCAGCCATACAGCGCCTCGCCCATCCCGACCCATTGGCTGGCTTGGCCGGTGTAGACGAATGCCAGCTTGCCCCTCGTGCGGGGGGCCGTCTCCCCGGATGGGTCGTCATCGATCCCCGTCGCCGCCAACGCCTCGAGGGCCGCTCGCAGCGAAGCCACGTCGCTGAAGGTCACGCCGGCCCGGCTCGGGAGGTGGCTGCGGCCGACGCCCGCCGTCCAGGACATGTCGGCCAGCAATTCGGCGTCGCAAGGCTCCTCCGACTCCGAGGCTTCGGCGTGATCGTCCAACCACGCCACATAGCGCCCGGCGAGATCCCGGAGCGCCTTGGGGCTCCGGGCCGACAGGGGCAGGAGGCGCTCGGTTCGTGCGGCGCCGCCGTCCGGCGCCATCGGATCGCCGACACCGTCCAGTTCCGCCGCCGCGACCGAGCGCGCCGAGCCGGATGGCCAGCCGGTCCCGTTCGCACCGGCGAGGACCCCGTAGCCCTCGACCACCACGTGGGCGTTCGTTCCCGACCAGCCGAACCCGCTGACTCCCGCCAACGGCGCACGACCACCGTCACCTGGCCACGCCGTCGCCTCGGCAGTCACCTGCACCGGCAGCCGCTCCCAGTCGATTTCCGGAGAGGGGGTCTCGAAGTTGAGATGCCGCGGGATCACCCCCCGGTTCATCGCCAGCGCCACCTTGATGATGCCGGCGACCCCCGCAGCCGCTTCCAGATGGCCCATGTTCGTCTTGACCGAGCCGGTCAGCAGCGGCCGATCCGGCGCACGACCGACCCCGAAGGCGTTCGCCACGGCCCGCAGCTCGATGGGGTCCCCGACCGGTGTGCCGGTGCCGTGGGCCTCCAGGTAGTCAACCTGTGTCGCCGTTACAGCCGCCCTGCGAAGCGCCTCGGCGATGACGAGTTCCTGCGCCTCCCCGTTCGGCACGGTGAGCCCCGCGCTGGCCCCGTCCTGGTTCAACGCCGAACCCCTGATCACCCCCCAGATCCGGTCTCCGTCGGATTCCGCCTCGTCCAGCCGCTTGAGGACGAGGATCCCGCAGCCCTCGCCCCGGACGTAGCCGTCGGCGGCCGCGTCGAACGTGGCGCAACGGCCGTTGGGCGACAGCATCCCGGCGATGGCGCGCAGCTCGAACAGTCGCCCCGAGAGGATGGCATGCACCCCTCCTGCCAGCGCCAGGTCCGCCTCACCGCGCTGCAGACCGACCACCGCCTGATGCACCGCCACGAGCGAGGACGAGCAGGCCGTGTCCAGGGCGATCGCCGGTCCCTGCAGGCCGAGCGCGTAGGCGACCCGCCCGATGGCCGTGTTGAACGACGTGCCGGTGACCGAATAGAGGCTGGCGGCGGGCTCGGAGGTCTCGATGGCCTCGGCGACGAGCCCCCGGTACTCGTTGTTGCTGATGCCGGCGTAGACGCCGGTGCGCGAGCCCGCCAGCCGATCAGGATCGATTCCGGCGTCCTCCAAGGCACGCCAGCTCGTCTCCAGCATTAGTCGCTGCTGCGGATCGAGCAGCTGCGCCTCGATGGGGGAGATCCGGAAGAACGGGGCATCGAACTGGTCGATCCCCTCCACGAAGGCACCGAAGCGGCAGGCCTCACTCTCGACGGCGTCGCCGAACAGTTCCCCGACCCGGCCCACACCGGAACCCGGGACGCCCTCGGTGACGGCGTTCCCCCCTGCCTCCAGCAGGTGCCAGAACGCCTCCAGATCCCCCGCCCCAGGGAACCGGCAGGCCATACCGACGATCGCGATTAGCGGCTCCCGCTGGCTCTGAGCCGCAGACTGTGCGACTGAACGCCGCGCACCCACACCGCCGCCGACCGGATCATTCATCTCGATGTCCCTGCATCAGCCTCGGCTCGCAACACGTGCGCTCATCCTACGGGCCGGTTGCTCGCTCTCCCGGCCGCTCGCCGCCAGCACAGCGCACGGTAACCTTCCGCTCCAGTCGCTCCAGGCGAGCGGATGGCCTCCGCTCGTTGATGAACCGCGCAGAAGGGTCGATGAACCGCGCATGAGGACCGGACAGGTGGCCGACCACTCCTCAGACTCATGGGCCGTTCCTGAGCCGCGCGAGACCGTCGATGTCCAGATGGACGACGGCACGGTCGTCACCGTCCGCCGCCACGGCAATCTTGACGGGAGGCGGCTCGTGCTGAGTCACGGCAACGGCCTCGCCATCGATCTCTACTACCCGTTCTGGTCACTCCTGGCCGACGACTTCGACCTCATGGTCCACGACCTCAGGAGCCATGGTTGGAACAGTGTGGGCGATCTGCGGGATCACACCGTGCCGACCTTCGCGCGTGACCACGACAGCATCCTGGCGGCGATCGACGACAGCTTCGGGGAGAAGCCGAAGGCCGGGGTCTTCCATTCGGTCTCAGCTCTCGCGGCGCTGCTCTCGCCGGCGAAAGGCAGCGGGTACTCAGCGCTAGTGCTGTTCGACCCGCCCCTCTGCCAGCCGGGGAAGGGCCACTCCGAATTCGAGACGGCCGCCAAGCAGACCTCGGCGCTGACGCGGCGCCGCTCGCCATGGTTCGCCAGCAGCCAGACTCTGATCGACGTCGTGCAGTTCATGCCGGCGTTCCGTGGCGCCGTACCGGGGATCGCCGAACTGCTGGCGACGACGACGCTCCGCGAGGACCCCGGAGGGGACGGATACGAGCTGCGTTGCCCGCGGGAGTACGAGGCGCAGATCATCGACTACGCCAACGTCTACGCCGTTTCGGTGGACTTCGGGGAGATCATGTGCCCAGTGAAGGTGATCGGCGCAGATCCGACCATCCCCTACTCGTACCTGCCGACACTCGATCTCAGCGACATCCTGAGCGTCGACTACGACTTCCTGCCCGACGCAACCCACTTCCTGCAGTTGGAGCAACCCACCGAATGCGTCGCGATGTTGCGGGAGTTCCTCGACTCGCTACCTGGCGCCTGACGGCTTCAGCCGCCGAGTCTCGCGGCGCCCCCGGTCACCAGCACACCCCCCGGCCATCACCGCGCCAGTGGATCGTCATCGGATCGTCATTCGTCCTCGGGAGCTCAGCTGGCCTCGGCCATCCCCTCATAACGCTGATGCGCCGCCTGGCTTGCTCCCGATACCGTAACCTGCCTGTGAGCACTAGATTCTGCCACCTGTCGTCGGCGGCGAACGCGTGGGTCTGAGCGTCAAGGTTCTCGGCTGCTCGGGCTCCTACAGCGGGGCAGGGGTGGCCTGCACCGGCTATCTGGTGGAATCTGACGCCGCGCGGGTGTGGCTCGACGCCGGGCCCGGCACTCTGGCGAACCTCCAGCGGCATCGTCAACTCACCGAGATCGACGCCATCGTCGTCACCCACGAGCACCCCGACCATTGGCTCGACCTAGCGATGGCCTACGTCGCCTGCCGCTACTTCCTGGACCGGGCACCGATGCCCGTCTACGGAACCGCCGGCACCCACGCCCTCGCAACCGCCCTCGCCGGCACGGACGAACTCGCCCCCACGATCGACTGGCGCACCATCAGCGACGGCGACCGCGTGAGAATCGGCGACCAGCATTGGCGCTTCTCCCGCACCGACCACCCCGTTGAGACCCTCGCCCCCCGCGTGGACAGCGGCGGACGCTGCTTCGCCTTCTCCGCCGACACCGGCGAGGACTGGTCCTTCGCCCGACTCGGAAGTGGCATCGACCTAGCGCTGTGCGAGGCCACCTTCCTCCACCGCGACCTCTTGGCGCCGTCGCCTCACCTGAGCGCCCGCCAGGCAGGCGCCATGGCCGCCGAGGCCGAGGTGAAGCGGCTCCTGCTCACCCATCTGGCGCCCGGCAGCGACGCTCCAGCGTTCGGGCGGGAGGCCACCGAGGCGTTCGGCGCCCCGGTGGAACTCGTCGAAGTAGACAAGAGCTACGAGGTCTGAGCCCCGCCGGCGCCCGCCGGGTCGTGCAGCAAGCCGTGGGCCACCGGCACGGGCGTTTCGTCTCTGGACGGCAGGGCCGCGCCCTGCAGCACCGCACCGCTGCGTTGCTGGGGGTGGCCGGCGCGCCGGTACCGTGAGCTTGATGATCCGCCTGTTCGACACGCTCCGTCGCGAGGTGGTCGAGTTGCGGCCGCGCACGCCCGGTGAGGTGTCGCTGTACGTCTGCGGGCCGACGGTCTACGACGTGCCGCACCTGGGCCACGCTCGCACGGCCGTCACCTACGACGTACTGCGCCGCTACCTGACGTGGCGGGGCGTGGACGTCAAGATGGTCAGCAACATCACCGACGTGGACGACAAGATCATCGCCCGGGCCGCAGAGGAGGGGAGCAGCGAGGCCGACGTTGCCGCCCGCTTCAGCGACGTGTACGTCCGCGAGCTGGAGGCGCTGGGCGTGGCAGCGCCGGACGAGCGGCCACGGGCCACCGAGTACGTGGACGAGATGGTGTCGTTCACGGCGGAACTGCTGGCGCGCGGCGTGGCCTACGTGATCGACGGCGCCGGGGTGTACTTCGACGTGGGCCGCTACCCCGACTACGGGCGACTGCCGGGACGAAGCCCCGAAGGCCTGCTGGAGGGCGCCGGCGCCCGGGTGGCGGTGGACGACCGCAAGCGCGACCCGCTGGACTTCGCCCTCTGGAAGGCCGCCAAGGAAGGCGAACCCACCTGGGACGCTCCCTGGATGCCGGGTCGGCCCGGCTGGCACATCGAGTGCGTGGCCATGGCGCTGGGACTGCTCGGCGACGGCTTCGACATCCACGGGGGAGGGTCTGACCTCATATTCCCGCACCACGAGAACGAGCGGGCCGAGGCGGAGGCGGCCGGGCGCCGCTTCGCTCGGCTCTGGATGCACTCGGCCATGGTCAACGTGGAGGGTGAGAAGATGGCGAAGTCGGCCGGCAACTTCCGCACCCTGGCGGACGTGCTGGCGGCGCAGGACCCGCGGGCGCTGCGCCTGGCGATGCTGCAAGCCCACTATCGCACCACCATCGAGATCGACGAGGCGGCGCTGGCGTCCGCCGCAGCCGGGGTTCAGCGGCTCGACGCCTTCGCCCGACGAGTCGGGGCGCTCGGCGCTCCCGGCGGCGGCTCCGGGGCCGCGCCGACGCCGGACTGCGGCGAGGCGCGCGCCGCGTTCGCGGCGGCCATGGACGACGACCTCGGCACGCCCGCGGCTGTGGCCGCGATCTTCGATCTGGCGCGCTGGGGGAACGTCCGCCTCGACGAGTCCGACGCCGTGGGGGCTATCGAGGCTCTCGCCACTGTGCAGGAACTCTGCGGCGCCCTCGGCCTGGAGGTGGGTCCGACCGGGCGCGCCGACGAAGACGATGGCCGCGACGCAGTACAACGGCGCGTAGACGAGCGCGACGCGGCACGGCGTGCCCGCGACTACGCCACCGCGGACGAGATCCGCTCCGAGTTGGCCACGGCGGGCATCGAACTGGAGGACACCCCGGCGGGCACCGTCTGGCGCAGGGTTCGCTGAGCGGGCCGATGCGCGACCTGCTGGCCACCGTCGCCCGGGTTGGCGCGGACATCGCCGCGGGGTCCAGTGATCCGGTCGAAGCCAAGCTGCGCCGGGCGCTGCACGGCCCGCTGGGACTCATCCACCGGGTCGACCGCCTCGAAGAGGGGTCCTACACCACGAGGCGCTTCCGGGCCGACGTCCACCTCGCCGGCGGCGGCCGGCACTCGGTGTTCGTCAAAACCCCCTCGGTGAGCCCCGCCACCCGCCTGACAGTCGAGGCGGCCGGCCTGAGCGCCAGCGAGGTCCGGTTCTACCGCACGCTGGCACCGGGCGTCCCCGTGCGGGTTCCGGAATGCCTCCACGCCAGCCACGACGGGACCCGCTTCATGGTCGTGCTCGAGGACCTCAACGGCCGGGCGAACCTGCCGACCGGCGGTGACGCCTGCACAGCGCGCCAAGCCCTGAACGCCATCAACGCTCTTGCCGACCTGCACGCCTTCGGTTGGGGGCGACCCCGGCGCGGCAGCGCCAGCGGTTGGCTCTTGGCTCAAGCCGAGCGCGAGCGCGCCCTCGGGGCGTGGCTGCGCGTACCGCTGATCCGGCGCGGGCTGGACCTGGCCGGAGAGCAGGTCCCCGCGCCGCTGGCCGTCGGCCTGCTCCGTTACGCCCGACAGCACAAGACCGCCGACCGCCGCCTTAGCGAGCCACCGCTGACGCTCATCCACAACGACTGCCACCCAGGGAATCTCGCCTTTGCGGCGGAGGATCAACCGATCTTCCTGGACTGGCAGATGGTGCGCGCCGGGCAGTGGGCACGCGACGTGGCGTACTTCTGCGCACTCGCCCTGGACCCCGCCGACCGCCGCTCGGGGGAGGGGTTGCTGCTGGACCGCTACCGCCGTCGCCTGCACGCCGCCGGAGGCCCGGACCTCGCCGCCGGCGACGCGCATGAGGCGTACCGGCGTCACGCCGCCTACGCGCTCGAGGCGGTCATCGTCACCTTGGCCCTCGGCGCCGCGCCGCGCGCCGTGATCGACACCTGGCTGGCACGAGCGACCGCCGCCAACGAAGACCTGAAGTCGTTGGAGGCTCTGCGTCTTCCCGCCTGATCAAGCCTGAGGCGACCTCGCAGCGTCGCAGCGATCGTCACCGGCGAGGAGAGCGGGCGACGACAAAGCCGAGGTGGGTGACAAAATGTCTGCAGCCCTCACGGAAGGAGGTGACGGGAGTGCACAACGTTCTCGGGGGTCTCCGAGTGGTCGAGGGGTCCGCCTTCGTCGCCGCCCCCTCCGGAGGCATGACGCTCGCACAGCTCGGCGCCGATGTGATCCGCTTCGACCCCATCGGCGGCGGCATCGACCATCGTCGCTGGCCGATCACGCCCGACGGCGCCAGCCTCTACTGGGCGGGGCTCAACAAGGGCAAGCGATCTCTGCAGGTGGACTTGCGCTCCGCCGCCGGCCGCGAGCTGCTCGCCGAGCTGATCTGCGCCCCCGGCCCCGGCGCGGGCATCTTCCTCACGAACTTTCCGGCTGAGGGCTGGATGGGCTACGAGGCGCTGCGGGCGCGCCGGGACGACCTCATCATGGTCGCCATTTCCGGCAATCACGACGGCACCACGGCGGTGGACTACACGGTGAACTGCGCCGTCGGCTACCCGATGGTCACCGGCCACGACTCGGGCGGGCTCGGCGACGGCGAGGGTGGCCGCGAAGAGGACCGACCGGTAAACCATGTGCTTCCGGCCTGGGATGTGATCTGCGGGCAGACCGCGGCGGTGGGCCTGCTAGCGGCGGAGCGTCACCGGCGCCTCACCGGCGAGGGGCAGCTCGTCACGCTGGCTCTCTCCGATGTGGCTCTCGCCGCGGTCGCAGCGCTTGGCCACGTGGCCGAGGCGCAAGTCCTCGACAGCGAGCGTGCCCGCATCGGCAACGACCTCTACGGCGCCCTGGGCCGGGACTTCCGCTGCGCCGACGGGCGCCGGGTCATCGCCGTGGCGATCAGCCCCAAGCAGTGGCGGTCGCTGTGCGCCGCCTGCGAGATGGCAGAGGAGATGGCGCGCCTAGAAGCCGAGACGGGTCTCGACCTCGCACGCTCCGAAGGTGATCGCTTCCTGGCACGCCATCGCATCTTCGCCGTGATCGAAGAATGGTGCGCGCCGCGGACCTTCGCCGAGGTGACGGAGACGTTCGACCGCCACGGCGTGTGCTGGGGCCCCTACCAGACCTTCCGGCAGCTCGTGGCGGAGGACCCCCGCTGCTCGGTCGCCAATCCGCTGTTCGGGACCGTGACCCATCCCGGCGTGGGCACTGTGCTGGAGGCGCGTTCGCCGCTGCGCTTCGGCGGGCTCACCCTCGACGACCCCACGCCAGCGCCCCAGCTCGGCCAGCACACCGAGGAGGTCCTAGCTGAGTGCCTCGGCCTGTCGCGCACCGAGATCGGTCGGCTCCACGACGACGGCGTCGTCGCAGGCCCGCACCGCTGAGCGGTCCCGCGTCCACAGCGCACTTAAGCCACAGACCCCAAGGGAGAAGGACCATGCCAGCAAGAGTCGGAGTCATCGGCACCGGGTGGTGGGCGACACGGGCGCACCTCCCCGCGATCGCCGCCAACCCCGACGCCGAGTTGGTGGCCATCGCCGACCCGAACGAGGCGAACCGCAACCGCGCCGCCGAGGCGTTCGCGCCGCCGTCGGTGTACGGAGACCACCGAGAGATGCTGCGGACAGAGCAACTCGACGGCGTCGTCGTGGCGGTGCCGCACACTCGGCACTTCGACATCGCCCGGGACGCCTTGCAGGCGGATCTGCACGTTCTCGTCGAGAAGCCGATGGTGCTCACGAGCGGCCACGCCCGGGAGTTGCTGCAGACCGCAGCCGAGCACGACCGCCAGATCATCGTCGGCTACCCGTGGCACTACAACGACCAGGTAGACCTTGCACGCGACTGGATCGCCTCAGGCGCCATCGGCGACCTGCTCTATGTCCACTCGCTGTTCGCGTCAATCGTCTGGGAGCTGTACCGCGGGGATGTGGAGTCAGTCGCGGACGAGATGGGGTACACGGTCAACCCCACCGGCAGAGACACCTACAGCGACCCGGCTCTGTCCGGCGGCGGCCAGGGCGTCACCCAGATCACGCACTCCGGCGCCTTGCTGCTGCACATGACCGGCCTCGAGCCCACCGAGGTGTTCGCGCAGATGCACAACCACGACCTGCAGGTCGACCTCGTGGACGCCCTCAGCGTGCGCTTCGAGAATGGTTGCCTGGGAACGATCGGCTCGACGGGGTCCACCGTGCGCGCCCAGGAGGAGGTGCTGGAGTACCGGCTCTACGGCACCGGCGGCCACATCCTCTTCGACGTCATGCACGAGGACTTGACGATGTACCGGGCGGACGGCTCGATCACCGAGAGCCCGCCGTGCCCGCCGGCGCCGGCAGGTCGCGACTATTCCACCAGCTACCCCGAGGAAGGTCCGCTGGACAACCTGGTGGAGGTCATCGGGGGAGGCCCGAACCGCTCACCGGGCCGTCTCGGCGCCCGCGTCGTGGCCATGCTGGAGGCCGCCTATGCCTCAGCCGCCGACGGCTTGTCCCACCAGGTAGCCCCCACCGACCCATAGCGGCGCCGCCGGACAGACCGCCGAGGGAGGAGCGCCGGGGGCCGGCCGGCGGAACGATTTCGCCAGACGCTCCCGACGACGGCCACCGCCGCCCCCGACCGGCCGGACAACCCGCCGAGGGAGGGGCGCCGCGCTACTGCATCAGGTAGCGGTCGATCACTGCGTGGTTGATGGTGAGGCCCCAGCCCGGACCCTCGGGGACAGGCACCCAGCCGCCCTCCTGCTCGATGGGCTCGGTCACCAGCTCGTGCTGCATCGGCGAGGGGTTGGGCTTCAGTTCGAAGACCACGCCGTTGTCGCAGCTTGCGTAGAGGTTGGCCGCCGCGGCGGTGTTGATTGCGCTGGACCACGAGTGGGGCGTGAAGCGCACGCTGTGGGCGTTGGCGAACTCCACGATCTTCTTGAACCCGGTGACGCCTTCGGCCTTGCCGGGATCGGGCATGACGATGTCCGCGGCGCCGAGTTCGATGAGCTCTTTGAACGCCCGCAGCGTCCACTCCTTCTCCCCGGTGGCGACCGGCGTGCTGACGGCCTCGCGCAGGCGGATGTAGCCGCCGATGTCGTCCTGCGGCAGCGGCTCCTCGATCCAGTACAGGTTGTACGGCTCGAAGGCCCGCGCCATGGCAATGGCGTGCGACGGCGTCCAGCGCACATGCGTGCCGACGTCCACAATCACGTCGATGTCGGGGCCGACGGCGTCGCGGATGGTCGAGACGACCGCTAGATCGCGCTTGGGGTCGCGCCCGAAGCACGTCTCGGGGCTCTTGCCCCAGCCCCCCTTGACGGCCGTGTAGCCGCGGGAGGCGTAGTCGGCGAACTCCTCGCCGGTGGCGTCCAGATCCTCGGTGTCGAAGATGACGCTGGCACAGGCCCGCATCCGATCCATCCGCTTGCCGCCGAGGAGTTCGTACACGGGCACGTCCAGCAGACGCCCCTTCAGGTCCCACAGCGCCATGTCCACCGCGCTGATGGCGAAGCTGGCGATGCCGCCGTTGCCGTACCACCAGCTGCGGTCCCGCATGGCCGCCCAGAGCCGCTCCACGTCGCGGGCGTCCTGGCCGATGAGCAGCGGGGCGAACCCTTCCTCGACCACGACCTTCGTGGCCAGAGCGGCCTCGGGGAACTGTGCGATGCACTCCCCCCAGCCCACCGCGCCGTCGCTGGAGGTGACCTTGGCGATGGTGACGTAGCGGCTCTTGCCGCTGTCGTGGGGCTCGGGATAGTGCAGCGGGAATGCTTCGACAGAGGTGATGCGCATGGTCCGGCACTCTACGCGGTGCATCAGCGACGCGCCCTCGGAGGGACTCACACAGCGGCTTAGGGAGACAAGTAGACCATAGAGCGCGGCAGCACTAGAGTGCGCGCTCGGATCAGCGGGGATCTCATCCGTGCTGTTCCGTATGAGGGGAAGGAGAGCCTGGGTTGGCACCGGCCATGCCGCGGTTCCGTGGCGTCTCGCCGCCCTCCCCGCCCGCACCGAGGACAAAGGAGAGCAGACATGACGCTCCGCAAGCTCATTCGACCGTTGGCCATCGCCTTGGCGGTGGTGCTCGTCGCCGCTTCGTGCGGCGACGACGAGGAGGACGCAGCTCCGCCGGCGCCGCCGCCGCCCGCGGAGCAGCCCGCGGCACCGGCTGAGGCGCCTGCTGCGCCGGCCCCGGCGGGTGGTCCGTCGGATGCGCCGGGTGGCCCGTTCACGTTGAGTGTGGGCGGCACGGGTTACGCGATGCCGGGTCCGGCTGGTGGGATCCTCGGCGCGTTGCCGCCCGATGAGGTGTTCCCGTGGACCTATGACTTCGACACGGCCGCCTTCGAGGCCGGCGGCAGCCCGGCGGCGCCGTTCGACCCGTCGATCCGCTCCGCGGCCCAGAACTACGAGATCGCCTGGGTCAGCGGCTGGGCGGCCCTGGAGTTCTCCCAGTACATCGAGGACTCGATCCGCAGCACCGCGGCGGCCTCCGGTGTCAGCGTCGGCGCCATCTGCGACAGCGAGTTCGACCCCGAGAAGGCGCTGGCCTGCGCCGAGACGGTCGCGGAGACCGACCCGGACGCGGTCATCTTCGGCAACTGGCGCAGCGAGGCCGCAGACTCGTCGATGGCGGTCTTCGACGCGGCGGGCATCCCGGTGATCACCATCGACGTGTGGCACCCCAACGCCATCTTCTTCGGCGCCAACAACTACGTGTCCGGCGCCCTGGCGGGAATCAACACCGGCCTGCACGCCCTGGAGACCTGGAACTGCGCGGGCGCGCACGTGCTGCTGGCCCAGAACCTCACCGCCGGCGAGGCGCCGGACCTGCGCACCAGCGGCTTCGCCGACGGCGTGCAGGCCGTCTGCGGCGGCGACGTGCCCGTCAGCCGCATCGACGTGGACGGCAGCCCCGAGAACGGCCTGCAGTCCACCACCGACTGGCTGACCGCCAACCCCGGCGCCGAGGTGGTGCTGGCGACCAGCCTCGACGACGTCGTAGCGGTGCCCATGAGCCGAGCCATGGAGCAGGCCGGGCGCACCGGCGTGGCCGCCGGCCACGGCGCCGAGCCCAACGGCGTCGAGCGCCTCAACGAGGGCCCCGCCTCCGAGACCCGCTACCTCGGCTCGGTCGCCTACTTCCCCGAGCTGTACGGCGTCTACGCCGTCGCCGCCCTCATCGACATCCTCGAAGGCCGCTCCGTGCCCCAAGAGATCCACATCGACCACGTCTGGATCAACCGAGACAACGTCGATCAGTACTACGACCCAGACGGCCTCCCCATCCACACGCTCGGCCCCAGCGCCCCGGCGGGTGGTCCGTCGGATGCGCCGGGTGGCCCGTTCACGTTGAGTGTGGGCGGCACGGGTTACGCGATGCCGGGTCCGGCTGGTGGGATCCTCGGCGCGTTGCCGCCCGATGAGGTGTTCCCGTGGACCTATGACTTCGACACGGCCGCCTTCGAGGCCGGCGGCAGCCCGGCGGCGCCGTTCGACCCGTCGATCCGCTCCGCGGCCCAGAACTACGAGATCGCCTGGGTCAGCGGCTGGGCGGCCCTGGAGTTCTCCCAGTACATCGAGGACTCGATCCGCAGCACCGCGGCGGCCTCCGGTGTCAGCGTCGGCGCCATCTGCGACAGCGAGTTCGACCCCGAGAAGGCGCTGGCCTGCGCCGAGACGGTCGCGGAGACCGACCCGGACGCGGTCATCTTCGGCAACTGGCGCAGCGAGGCCGCAGACTCGTCGATGGCGGTCTTCGACGCGGCGGGCATCCCGGTGATCACCATCGACGTGTGGCACCCCAACGCCATCTTCTTCGGCGCCAACAACTACGTGTCCGGCGCCCTGGCGGGAATCAACACCGGCCTGCACGCCCTGGAGACCTGGAACTGCGCGGGCGCGCACGTGCTGCTGGCCCAGAACCTCACCGCCGGCGAGGCGCCGGACCTGCGCACCAGCGGCTTCGCCGACGGCGTGCAGGCCGTCTGCGGCGGCGACGTGCCCGTCAGCCGCATCGACGTGGACGGCAGCCCCGAGAACGGCCTGCAGTCCACCACCGACTGGCTGACCGCCAACCCCGGCGCCGAGGTGGTGCTGGCGACCAGCCTCGACGACGTCGTAGCGGTGCCCATGAGCCGAGCCATGGAGCAGGCCGGGCGCACCGGCGTGGCCGCCGGCCACGGCGCCGAGCCCAACGGCGTCGAGCGCCTCAACGAGGGCCCCGCCTCCGAGACCCGCTACCTCGGCTCGGTCGCCTACTTCCCCGAGCTGTACGGCGTCTACGCCGTCGCCGCCCTCATCGACATCCTCGAAGGCCGCTCCGTGCCCCAAGAGATCCACATCGACCACGTCTGGATCAACCGAGACAACGTCGATCAGTACTACGACCCAGACGGCCTCCCCATCCACGACCTGGGGCCGTAGTCTCCGACGCTTAGCAACAACT
>VXNF01000029.1:0-28644 GCA_009840735.1 Acidimicrobiia bacterium
CGCCTCCCCCGCTTCATGGTCCCCCGCTACATCGAGGTCGTGACGAGCCTCCCCAAGACCCCGACAGAGAAGGTCCGCAAGGTCGAACTCCGCGCCAAGGGCATCACCCCAACCACCTGGGACCGCGAGTCCCCAGCTTGAGTCCGCTTCCCGAAACCGAGAAGCGATCCTGTGTACTGCCGCTTCGCCAACGCCTGTCGAGTCACACCGAGAAGTCGCGCGACTTGAGTGGTGTCGAGCCGATCACCGACTACCTGAGACCAGCGTGCCGCCGCCAACACCTGCTCGGCTGCGCTACGGCCAAGGCGTGCTGCCTCGTCGGCTTCGAGCTCGCCCAACCATCTCGCGTCGGCAGTCAATGCTTCGACGAAGCTGTCGGCGGCGGAAGCAGCAGCCGACAACCCGATGTCGCTGTCACGGTGCTGACGAAGCTCGCGCACCGCTTCGCCACCCGTCAACCCACCCGCAGCTACACGCCCTGTAGCCTAACTATCCGCGATATGTGCTCCGCCGAGCGTGCCAATGGGCGCTAGCCACAGCGGCCCGTCTCCCACCGACGAGTCTTCGGATGGCCGGGCTTGGGTTGTCCGCGGCGGACGCGAGGGCGAGGCGGTGGAGCACAACCTTGAACAGAGCGTGGTGACACTCGGGTGGGGCGATTGGCTTACCGATGCCGACGCCGTTGAGTTCGCAGACAGAGACTCTCTGGATCGGATCTTCGATCAGCGCTTCAGCGAGAGATATTCTGAGACAACGAGACGACGCGCGCGTCAAGAGATCCTCTGCTTCCGCGACAAGATTGAGATCGGCGATCTTGTCGTCTTACCGCTGAGACAACTTGCAACGGCGGACGCATGGATCGCAATCTCGAAGGTGGCCGGCGCAATGATCCACGATCCGGACCGGCCCGATGGTGCCCGACTTCGAAGGGCCTTGACGTGGCCGGCAAGGCGCGTACCGAAGGCAGAAGTCGAGCCCGACCTCCAGTCGTCTATCGAGCGAACCCGGCGCACCGTATTCCAACCTGGGGCTGAAGACTCTGCCCTACGCATCCTGCAAATCGCCACCCACGGCAGGGATCCCGGACCTCGCAGCCGCCAGTCACCGGCCCTATCGGGTGATGAGGCTGGTGTCGAGTCCGAGGATGGCCACGAGATACCCGAAGGTGCCAAACACCGAGTCATGGTCAACCGATACGAGCGTGATCCCAAGGCACGGAGTAGGTGCCTCGAACGCTTCGGCTACGGGTGCCAGGTGTGCGGTCTGAGATTCGAGGAGCGCTACGGCGACGTTGGCCGGGAGTTCATGCACGTTCACCACAAGACTCGGCGGCGTCCCATCAAGTGGTGGGCTTTTGAGTTGAGCCTCGGTGATGGTTGCCGACTGTGAGTTCGGCTGTGGCGAGACTATCGCGCTGGGGGTAGAGCAGGCTCATGGAGTCTTCGGAGAGGTAGCGGCGGTCGGTGGCCTGCCATTCGTCGTGGAGGTCGGCGAGGATGGCGCCGACGAGGCGGACGGCGGAGGCTTCGTTGGGGAAGATCCCCACGACGCGCGATCGTCGTTTGATCTCCTTGTTGATCCGCTCGAGGGGGTTCGTGGACCAGATCTTCTGCCAGTGCGACCGGGGGAACGCCGCGAAGGCCAGCACGTCGGCTTTGGCGTGTTCCATGAGCGGGCCGATCTTGGCGAACCGCCCGGCGAGTTGGTCGCCGACTTGGTCCCAGGCGTCGGCGACGGCGCCGGCGTCGGGCTGGGCGAAGATGGTCCGGAACAGCGCCGCGGCCATGTGCTGGTGCGACTTGGGCACCGCTGCGAGGAGGTTGCGGATGAAGTGCACCCGGCAGCGCTGGCGGGCCGCCCCTTGGAACCACCGGTCAGCGGCGGCGGCGAGGCCGCGGTGCGCGTCGGAGACCACCAGGCGCACGCCGCTGAGGCCCCGCTCGCGCAACGAGGCGAGGAACTGCTGCCAGAACCCTTCGCTCTCGCTGTCGCCGACGTCGCAGCCCAGGACCTCCCGGTTGCCGTCTGCGGTGATGCCGGTGGCGACGACGGTGGCCATCGAGGCGGGCTGGGCGAGGTTGTTGCGCACGTTCAGGTAGGTGGCGTCGAGATACACATACGGGAACTCGACGTGGTCCAGGCGCCGGCCTCTGAAGGCCTCCACGACCTCGTCGAGGCCCCCGCAGATGCGGGACACCTCGGACTTGGAGATCCCCGAGTTGGCGCCCAGCGCCGCCACCAGGTCATCCACCGAGCGTGTCGAGACGCCGGCCACGTACGCCTCCATGACCACCGCCCACAGGGCGCGGTCGATGCGCCGGCGCGGCTCGATGATCGACGGGAAGAAGCTGCCCTTGCGCAACTTGGGGATCTTCAAGTTCACATCGCCGGCCCGGGTGGCCAACAAGCGCGCTCGGTGCCCGTTGCGCGCCGTGACCCGCGCATCGGTGCGCTCATAGCGCCCGGCGCCGATCGCCTCGGTGGCCTCGGCCTCGATCAGCTCCTGGAGCACCAGCTCCACGGCCTCGCGAACCAGGCTCGCGCCGCCGCCGGCGCGGAAGCTCTCCCACAGCTGCGCCGTGGCAGTATCAGAAAGGGTCATCGGTGTGTCCTCCTCGATGAGTGAGTCGTTGCTCTCACCGAGGATCATGCCGATGACCCACCTACAGGTGGACCCTCCCAGCTACCTCAAAACCCCACCACTCGACGGGACGCTGCCCAAGACTCCCCTATCAGAGATCGAGGACCACGAGAACCACGTGGTCAATCCGCTGGAGGACCTCGTTCCTGTGTGCCCGAACTGTCACGCGATGCTTCACAGACCCAAGGGCCAGACGCTCACCGTCGAAGAACTCAGACAGCGGATGGACGAGACCGCGGGGCGGCTTTCGGCGGGTTGACGAATCGGCGTCGGCGTGGGGGATCTGCAAGCGTCCGCCGCTAACCGGCTGCGCAATCCGTCTCGAGACTCCAGGTCAGAGCCTTCGAGCGCGGCGAGACCACCACCTCTGAACTGCTTTCCGGGGCACGTCTGGTTTACTGCTCGTACGGACCGAGGAACCGCTCCCCGTCGAAGTGGATGAGGTGGGTGGGATCCTCCGCTACCCACACCTCGGTCTCCCAGGAAAGGTCGGCCACATACTTCGCGAGCGTGCGGCGGTCCGCGAATGCCGTCACGAACACCAGACCCGCTGAGGAGGCCGCGAACAGGTCGCGAAGCTCTTCACGGCGCTTCGGATTGACGGGTCCATGACTGGTGACGGCTTCGACGAGCACCAGCCAGCCGCGTCGCACGTGGTGGATGACCAGATCGGGCATCTTGCCGTGTTCGTCGAGGGTTATCCCAAGTTTCTGTAGTCGTTCCTCGTCGTGAATCGCGAACTTCTCGTCCGCGTCGCCGATGTACAGGACCGCGCCACCCGGCGTGAAAACCGGGCAGAAATCCTCCACGATTCTCGCCACCAGCTCGTTCTGCCCGCCCGGCGACAGGCTCACCTCCTGCCCCTCCGGCAGCGTCACGGGGATCCGCTGGAGGTCCCGCTCAAGGGCGTACCGCTCTGCCAACGACTCGATCCGGTGCTGATAGTTGATCAACTCGACGGGCCAGTCCGCTGTCCCGTATGCCCGCAGGAGGCGGAGCGACGGCGGACTCACCTGGTAGACCGTCTTGGCGCTGTTCGTCGGCCGGTCCGGCTCGTCAGGATTCAGCACGACGAGCCCGGCTGCGAGGAACTGGTGGACCGTCTGGCGCCTCACGGTCTCACGCGTGTTCGGCGCGTACTGCTTTCCGTAGTGTTCGGCCATCAAGTCCATCAACTCAGTGATCCCTCGCATGGGTCCTCCGGCCTCAATCCAGTCCTTGTCCGGGGTGAGATCAAGCAGCGTCAACAGTGTGAGAGCGGATCGCTCGTTCCGCTGCTGTCTCGGGAACTGGAGTTGGCTCAAGACGTCAATGGCCTCCTCGACGGTGGCCATCACTGATCCTCCGCCGAAGCCGGCACGTAGCGGTCGAACAGAGCGTCGACGGCAGCTTGCGTGTGCACGGTCTCCCTGGCTGCGGCCCCAAGAGTCTCAAGCTGTCTCATCGTCGGGTAGTTCAACGACCGCAGATCGGTCGCGTTCACCTGCGTATGCCCGTTGAACTGCCGGAAGAACACGTCGACCGCCGTCGTGTTCAGATACGCAGCGATTCCCCAGGCCAGGTCGAGAGGCAGCCCCGTTCCGTCGCGATGAAAGACGTTGACGTGGTTCTCCACGGCGACCTCTGCGGATCCGAGGTCGTCGATCTCAAGTACAGCAGCCACGATTCTCCGGCGCTCCTCCTTGGAGGAGAAGCGCTTGACCAGCACGTAGTTGCCCGCCGGCAGAAGCATCTTCTGAGTCGTGCTGTTGACGGCGATCGCCGCTGGCTTCTTGCGGTGTGGCTCCTCCAGCCGGACGCGCCCAGCCCGGAGGTTGTGGGGATAGAGCAGCGGTACCGTGCCATCATCAACCGACTCGCGTAGATGCTCGCGTACCCGGAAATCCACGACCCTGCCTGTCGACACCGAAGCACCGGTACCGGACAGGGCGCACTCGAGCCCTGCCATTCGCGTCGCCGCTGCGACAGCTGGCTCGCCCGAGACGATACGAATGAATGCATCCAGATCGTTGGGACGAACAACGTGGGTGAAGGGCACCCGTTCCTCATGGACGCCCTCCTCTCCCGATCCGAGACTCGTCGAGATGGTCACCGCCGCCTGGGGCGCGCCCTTGACGAGGTGAACAACCACGTTCTCCTGCAACACGCCCGTGTCACGAAACGCCTCGTTGCGTGCCTCGAAAAGGTGAATCCGGCGCAACGCCGAATTCTCGAGCAGTTCTCGTCTGAACGCCCGGAAGTACGGCCCGTTGCAGAAGCTCCGGGGTGTAATCGCCACCAGTTGACCGCCCGGGTTGAGAAGCCGAAGAGCGAGAGCAACGAACGCGGCGTACAGGTTCGTGACCTCGATCCCCACACGCGAGAGCATCTGCCGCACGGCAGACGACGTGGCGAGCTTCTGGTAGGGCGGATTCAAGATGGCCAGATCGAATCCCCCATCCGTAGGCGCGAAGATTCCCCCATCCAGCCTCTGGCAGGCCCACTCAACGAAGTCCGCCGACACGGTCCGCGCAGTGATCGACGGCGCGACTTCCGCGCACTCCCGCAAAGTCTCGGTGAGCGCTCCGACCAAGTCCCGGTCAACCTCCACCGCCGTCACGTCGAAGCCGACGACCCAGCCCTCGACCACCGCTCGGTCAATTAGTGCCGCCGTCAGAGAGCCAACCCCGGCGCCAGGGTCAATTACACGCGCCGGACCCACTGGGGGGTCGAACATGCCTGCCAGCAGCGACGCAACCGGCGCCGGCGTGAAGAACTGGCCGAGTGCAGAACGCCGCTCCGAAGGTCGATCGGCGGACTCTGCGACACGTCGCGCCTCGGTTCGGACCGCCACCGACGTAGATGCGCCAGGCGTTGCCACTCGAAGACCGCCAGTCATGGTTCCCCAGTTTGTACCAGGAGTGAGACACTGCTGCGGCACTCCGGATCCCGCGCTGCGCACCCTCCTGCGCCGAGTGGCTCGGCCCGACCCGAGAGCCCGCCGTCCGCGGATCGCCTGTCTCGAGGCCGACCCTCTGAAAATGCACCTACCAGCAGCCGCCGTCCGCGAGACGCCCTGGAGTCGTCGAGATTGCGCGACGACTGCGGGCCCGCGCGTGAAGTCCGATCAGAGAGCGAGCAACGCCACGAAGTCCCCCGCGGTCAGGTCGGGGGGATCCCCGTTGATCGCCGCGCTGATGTCGTTGATTCGGCCGGTGTCGATGATGCCGGTGGCGGCGGCGGTCAGCTTGGCGAGGAGGTCCTCGTCGCTCAGCGGATTCGCGGTCGATCCGCCGAACGCCTCGGTTGCCGCGTGCTCGGTGGTGCCGTCGGCGAAGGTCACGTCGAGCGACGCGCTCTCCATGCCCCGGCCTTCGTCGGCCACGAACGAAACCTTGTCGCGGAGCGCCAGCACAGCAGGGTCCGAACGTGCCTCGGCGCCCAGTTCCTCGACCGTGAAGCGTCCGGCGCACCAGGCGGCGGCGGCGCAGTAGCTCCCGTCGAAGCGGGCCTGCTGGTCGTCGGCGAGGACGCCGAACCGTTCGCGGCGGCTGCGGTTCACCTCGGCGACGAGCGGGGCGACCGCGAACGTCATCGAGGCGACCTGCGAAAGCTTCTCCGGCGGCGTGCGCTCCCGGAGATCCAGGATGCAGTCCAGGGGGGCCTGGCTGATCGTCTCGGTGGGATAGCGCTTGAAGGCGATTGGGCCGCAGATCCGCCACTCGTCGCCCAGAGACCCCAAGGCATCTTCGATTCTTTCCGGGTCGCGCTCGGCGACGGTCGCCAGCAGGCCGTGCTCGCCGTCGATCGCCGTCGGCGGGGCGGTGAATCCGCGCCGAGCCAGGTCGGCGGCGGTGAACCCGCTGCGGGCGACGTCGCCGATTCGGTACGGATGGACGTAGGTTCCGAGGACCTCCAACGGACCGGCGCCGCCGAGCGCGGCGAGACCCAGGGCGTCGGCGGTGCGCTCGACGTCCAGGCCCAGGATCACCGAGCAGCCCGCCGCGGCTCCGACGGCACCCGCGGCAACAGCCGGGTTGAATCCTTGCTCGTAGTGCGCGGGCATCAGCATCGTCGCCACCGCCAACTCCACCTCGATGCCGAGGGCCGTCGCCGTGACCGCATCGGCCAGCGAGGCGCCCGCCAACTCGGCCGTCGCCTGCACGGCCGGCCACACCGGCGCCGTGGGATGCACGAACGCCTCGATGTGGGTCTCGTTGAAGTCCAGCACCTCCAGCATCGCCCCGTTCACCAAGGCGGCCCGGTCGCCGCTGGTCCGGTCTCCGTGCCAAAGCAGGCGGGCCGCGCCACCGGCGATGCCGTCGATCGCCCATTCCCGCAGGCGCCGGATGGCGGGATGATCGTGGCCGGAAGCCGATGCGGCAGCCGCGTTCAGCAACAGCCGGCGGGCTTGATGCTGCACCGCGTCGGGGAGAGGACTCGCCCCGTGGACCATCACGAAGTCCGCGAGACGCTCGGTCACCGACAGCGGCGTGCCCCCGCAGTGCATCGGCCAATGGTACGGTCGCTGATCCCGGTTGTCCCCGGCTGCAGGGCGCCAGCCGTAGCAGGTCTTCCGATGTTGACACCGCTCCGGCGTCGCTGTCGCCGAACGTCGTCTGGAGGCTGTAAACCCAGGTGTCCCTCCACGAGAGCGAATCCTGGATCGGCCACGAGCCCACCGCTGCGCTTGGAGGTGGGGCCGGATGACGTCCCACGAATGCGACATCCTGTGCATCGGGGGTGGGCTCGGCGGGCTCGCCGCTGCTCTGCGTGCGGCCGACGCCGGACTCGAGGCGCTCATTGTCGAGAAGTCGCCGCTCATCGGGGGTGTCGCCGCCTACAGCGGCGGCGTGGTCTGGGTCGGCAACAACCACCTGCAGCGGCAGGCCGGTATCGACGACAGCGCACACGAGACCTCCGACTACCTGCGATGGGTGGCACGCGACGCGGGCCCGTTCGACGCCGACCTGCTGGAGACGTTCATCCGGCGAGCCCCGGAGGCCGTGGAACACTTCGCCCGCCTCGGTGTGGCGTTCGCCAGCACCGGACTGGGCGACCAGTACCACCCGGATGCACCCGGCTCCAAGGCCTCCGGGCGCATTCTGGAGGTCACCGCGGCCCGCGGCACTCTGGGCCCCTGGCGGAATCGTTTCCGCAGCTCGCCGCACTTCCGGCTGCTCGGCCTGACCCACGACGAGGTGCGGCGGGCGGGCGGCGACCTGGTCGCCGGCGACGTGCTGGCCGACCTGCACCGGCAGCGCCGGGAGGCCGACCTCCTGACGTGGGGACCGGGCCTGTCCGCAGGGTTCGCCGGCGCCGCCCTCGTCCGGCGGGGCGTGCCGATCCTGCTGAAGGCTCGATGCGTCGAACTGATCCACCGCGCCGGCCGCATCGGCGGCGCCGTCGTGGAGACCGCAGGCACCCGCATCGAGGTCCGCGCCCGCCGGGGCGTGCTGATCGCAACCGGCAGCTACGGCAACGCCCCGTGGGCGGCCGAACTGGAGGGATTGCCGGAGATCTTCGAGGCCTCTCCGCCCGTGCTCGACGGCGACGCCTTCGCTCTCGTCGAACCCACAGGTGCCGCTCGGGCACGCGCCGGACAGGCGTTCACGATCTTTGGCTACGAGAGCCCGACCGAGCGCCATCCCGGCACGAACATCCCGCTGCACCGCGAACTCTCCCGCGCGCTCGGACTGCCGCACTCCATCGTGGTGAACTCGGCGGGCAGGCGATTCGGCGACGAGAGCTTCTACGGGTTCCTGCTACGGGCGGTCAAGCAACGCGACGAAGCCACGGGGCGCTTCCCCAACCACCCCTGCTACCTCATCGGCGACAACCGCTATCGCACGCGCTACCGCCTCGGCGACGGAGAGGAATGGCCGGCCAACCTCGTCCAGGCGCCGAACCTCGCCGACCTCGCAGCAGTACTCGGCATCGACGCCGCCGGCCTCATCGATCAGGTCGCCGCCTTCAACGACGCCGCCGAGGAGGGGAACGACCCCGCCTTCGGCCGCGGCACGCTCCCCTACAGCCGGCGCCGGGCGGGTGATCCCAACCAGTCGCCCAATCCGAACCTCGGCTCGCTCCGGGCACCTCCGTTCTGGGGCCTGCCGCTGAAGCTGCTCGGTACCGGCATCTACTCCACGGGCCTGCTGATCAACAGCGACGCCCAAGTGCTGACCGAGGATCGTCGCCCCATCGACGGCCTCTACGCCACAGGCAACGCCGCCGCCTACACCGAGCAGCCCGGCTACGTCGGAGGCCTCGCCAACGCCCGAGCCATCACCTACGCCTACCTCGCTGCCGGCCACGCCGCGTCGAGGGCGAGCTGCTGAGGGCCCGGGGCCGGCCGCCGGGCATGTGCAGCGAGGTCGTCGGCTGCTGCTCGACGGCGAAGTTGAAAAAAGCACCGGCCCCGGAGGAGGTATCCGGGGCCGGAGGCTGGGAGGGGAGATCGGTTGCGGATTGTGTTCGGCGGTGCCCGAGGGGCCAACGCGGGGTTCTAAAGCTGCGGGCTCAGGCGGCCCTGGGGCGCTGCCAGCGGCTCGGGGACCGGCTCCAGTCCCAGGTAGTGATCTGACGGGCCTGGCGCGGCCTCGGCGCCTCGGCCCGCGGCTGCGCAGCGAAAGCGAGGCACGGCAGTTCCGCCGAGTCGATCTCGTCGAGCACCGGCGAGGCCCACCGGATCGGGCTGCAGCTGCAGCCCGGCGAGTGCTGGGCCGCTCCCGCTGGGAAGGTCTGCTCTCGGAATTCTTTCCTCATGCCCCTACAGACGGTTATCGCCCCGGTTCGGTTGACACCGACCCGGCACTGCCCGGAAATCTCCGCGCACGCTCCGCCGACGGGGCCGCTCAGTCGATGTAGTAGCCGCCGTTCACGTCCATCACCTCAGCGGTAATGAACGAGGCGGCCGAGGAGCCCAGGAACAAGGCCGCGTAAGCCACGTCGTCGGGCGTCCCCATCCGCTCGACGAGCACCCGCGCGGCGTACTGGTCCATGTTGGGCCGCTCGGTCATGCGGCTGCGGATCATCGACGGCGCCAGAGCGTTCACGGTGATGCCCTCGGCGGCCACCTCCGGCGCCACCGCCTTCGCCAGGGTGTGTACGGCACCCTTGGAGGCGGCGTAGGCGGTCACCCCCGAGAGGCTGCCCATCTTCCCGGAGTTGGATCCGATGTTGATGATGCGCCCGTAGCGGGCGGCTCGCATCGCCGGCAGCACCCGCCGGATGCACAGGAACGCCCCCGTGGAGTTGACGTCGAAGACGCGCCGCCACTCCTCCGGGCTAGTGTCGAGAACCCCCGCGGGACCCAGGATCCCGGCGTTGTTCACGAGGATCGACGGCGCCCCGAAGGTGTCCTCCACCCGGCTGATTGCCGCATCCACCGCTGCCTCGTCGGCCACGTCGCATTCGAGCGCCAGCATCCCCGGATCGTCGGGAATCTCCTCGCCCTCCCAATCCATGTCCAGCAACGCCACCTGGGCACCCTGCTCCCGCATGGCCTCGGCGATGGCCCGCCCGATGTTGCGTGCCGCCCCGGTCACCACCGCCACCCGACCCTCGTAGCCGGGCAGCGTGATCCCCTCAAACGTCCAAGCGCTCATTGATCTCCCCTCTCCTGGCGTCTGCGGTCACCGGGCCGGACCACCCGGCGGCTCGGCTCGGTCTCACTGTAGTGACCGGTCTGTACGTGCTCCCGTGGGCCGACACGGCCGTAATCGATCCGCTCAGACCTCGACCATGAGCGTGACGGGGCCGTCGTTGGTTAGCTCCACTGCCATGTGGGCGCCGAAGGAGCCGGTCGCCACGGTGGCGCCCAGGCGCCGTAGCTCGGCGACCAGGTCGTCGATCAGCCGGGCTGCCTCGTCGGGAGCCGCCGCGGCGATGAACGACGGACGGCGACCCTTGCGCGTGTCGCCGTACAGCGTGAACTGGCTGACCACCAGGACCTCTCCGCCGGACTCCGCTACCGAGCGGTTCATGTGGCCGTCCTCGTCGGCGAAGATGCGCAGGTGCCAGAGCTTGGCGGCCAGCTTCAGCGCCGCCTGCCGGTCGTCGGTGTGTGTCACTCCCACCAGGCAGCACAACCCCGGACCGATCTCACCGACCACTCGGCCGTCGACGACCACCCGAGCCTGCGCGGCCCGCTGTACCAGCGCTCGCACCCCTCAAGCGTAGGGTCGCGGCGCGGCCTGTCCCTCGCCCGGCGCGGGTTGGCCGATACGGTGCGGTGATGGCCCTCCGCCAGCTCCTGAGCGACGTCGTGATCGTCAACGGCGACGGGCTGACCGAGCCCTATGAGGGCGACGCGCTGATCGACGGCGACCGCATCGTGGGGCTCGGCGACGTGGCGGCGAGCGCGGCCGGCGGCGCCGAGCGGGTCATTAGCGGGCGGGGCCGAGTGCTGGCGCCCAGCTTCGTGGACACCCACAACCACGGGGCGCTCGGCGGCACCCGCCTCGGCGACCACGGCATCCCCGTAACCTGCGAGATGGCGCTGCGGGGCGGGGTGACGAAGCGGATCTGCGGCGCCGACGGTCTCTCGCCCGCTCCGGTGCCGCCGGCCCAGCGCGACGACTACGCCGCCCAGCTCGCGCCCCTCGACGGCGCCGTCGGCGAGGCATGGCGGTGGTCGACTGTGGCGGAGTTCCTGGCCTGGCACCGGGGGCGTTCGGTCACCGACATGGGCATCCACCTCGGCCACAGCGCGGTGCGCCGCACGGTCATGGGCAACCTCGCCCGGGTGGCCGACGACCAGGAACTGCGCGACATGTGCGAGGTGGTGCGCCGGGAGGCCCCCCTTACGTTGGGGCTGTCCACCGGGCTCGTCTACAACCCGGCGGTGTACTGCGACCGCCGGGAGCTCACGCTGTTGGTCTCGGCCTTCAACGACGTGAAGCCGGGCGCCCTGTACCCGCACCTGCGCTCGGAGAGCGACGAGATCGTCGGGGCGCTCAACGAGGTGCTGATCCCCGCCTTCGAGGGCGGCGGCGGCTACTGCAACGAGCACAGCAAGATCGCCGGTCGCCGCAACTGGGACCGCTACAACGAGCTCGTCGGACTGATCGACGAGGCCGCCGAGCACATCCCGACGATGGAGAACATGTACCCCTACACCGCCGGCAGCACCACTGGCGACGCCATCTTCCCCCCGGAGGTGCGCGCCGGGCTGCGCGGGGAGTTCCTGGCCCGCCTCGGCGACCCGGCGGCGCGCCGCAGCGCCTACGAGCGCATCCGGGGCGACACCACCACCTGGGACAACTTCGTGGACTTCTGCGGCGGCCTCGACGGCGTGCAGATCGCGGGCGTGCGCGCCGGCGTCGGCGATGAGTTCCTCGGAAAGCGGCTCGGCGACGTGGCGCGGGCGGCGGACTGCCCCGGCCTGGACTCCTTCGCCGCGCACGAGGCCGTCTTCGATTTCTTCGCGGCCAACCGCGGCGAGGTCACGATCATCACCCACTACGGCAACGAGGCCACCGTCGAGCGCTTCTTCCGCCGGCCCTCCATGGCGATCTGCACCGACGGCCTGATGCCCGGACCCGGCCAGAAGCCGCACCCCCGCTCTGTCGGGTCGTTCCCCAAGGCGCTGCGCATGGCGCGGGATATGGGCATCCCGCTGCGGGAGATCGTCCACCGCATGAGCACCCTGCCATGCCGGTTCTTGGGCCTGGAGGATCCGGTGCTGCGACCAGGCGCCGACGCGTCGCTGGTGCTGTTCGACTGGCCGAGCGTGCGGGAGCGCAACAGCTTCGAGGAACCGATGATCCCCCCGCAGGGAATCGACGCCGTCTGGGTCCACGGCGAGTTGGTCTACGCCGACGGACGCTTCCATCCCCCCACGCCCTTCGGCGGACGCCACCTGACCTCGCCCGCCGTGAGAGCCTGACGGGCGACGCGGTCGCGCAACTCGCCGCTAGCGGTCGCCGGCCGGCGACTTCCTCCACCGGGACCAGTCGAGCGGCTGGAGCCGACCGGCGAGCCGGTACGCCACGGCGGCCGCACCCAGCAGGATGATGCAGATGAACCAGACCCACCGGTAGGACACGCCCGCATCCAGCAGCGCTCCGAATGCCACCGGCGACAACATGGTGCCGAGGTAGTAGCCGCCCATGGCCAGAGCCGAGCCGCGGGCGGCCGCCGCACCCGCCCGCTCCACCACGGCCGCGTTCATGGCGCCGAGCCGGGCGGACTGCAACGACATCGTCCCCACCATCCCCACGATGGCGACAACGACCCCGAAGGATCCTCCCGCCAAAATCAGAGCGATGAAGCCGCCCATGGTCAGGCAGAGCACCATCACCAGGCGGATCCGGTAGAGCACCAGGCCGAAGATGGCCCACATGGCCCGGGACCGCGCGGAGAGAATGACCACCAGCCTGGCCCGGAACTCCGGCGACACCCGGCCCGAGAGCAACACGATGAGAAGGGTGACCCCCACGCCGATCGCCGCGCTCACGCCTACCAGCACGCCGGAGATCGCCGCGGTGAATCCCAGCGACTCGTCGAGATACGGCACCGACAGCAGGTAGACCGGCACGGTGGCGAAGACCATCAGAGCCGCCGCCACGGGGAACCAGCCGAAGTACCTCGGCAACTCGCGGGAGGCCGTGCTGCGGCCGGCGGTACGATCGTCGGGCAGCGTCCGCCATACGGCCAGCGCCGCCAGTGCCCCTGCCACTGCCAGAGCCGAGTAGATCCACCGCCAGTGCCAGCGATCGGCGACCCACGGCCCGAAGGCGGCGAGCAGGGCGAGGAATCCGGGGACAGCGGCGGACTTGGCGACCATCGCCGCGGTGCGCCACTGCGCCTCGATCGAGCGCTTGACAACGATGTTCGTCCCCACATTCGTGAGCGCGTACCCGACACCGTTGATGACCGCCGCCACCAGCAGGACCGAATACGAACTGGCCGCAGCCGCGATAGCGGCGGCCAACGCCACGAGCACCATGTCCGCCAACACGACCCGACGGGCACCCCAGCGGTCCGTCAGGCGCGCCGCAGGGCTCACCGCTAGCCACGTGCAGCCGTAGTTCACGGTGGACAGAAGGCCGACCTGCCAGTAGTCGAGGCCCAGATCGGCCCGGAGGGCGACGATTATGAAACCCGGGAGGAAGCCCACCGCCGAACCGAGCGCCATCGCCACGGCGCTGCCCGACGCCGCAGCCAACGGGCGTTGCGCGCTCTGTTCGCTCACCGGCGCGCACCCTAACCAGTCATGAAACCTCTCAGCCGACGGGTAGTCGGGATGGTCGGCGTTCTGGACGTAGCTCACCCACTCGTGACCGGGAATGCGGACGGTGCCCCGACCGAGACCGCCCCACGCGCTAATGAGTTCATCGCCATAGAGGTGCCGGATCGCCGTGATCGGGCGCACTATGGAATCTGGGCCTTTCGGGAGGCCCCTCGAACGCGGAGAAACGCCAATTCAGAGGCTCGGCCAGAACGCGGCAATCCCACGCCGCCGCCAAAGTGTTCACAACAAGGGTCTCAGGCGCAGCGATAGGCCAGAGCCGCGCCGCGGGGCGACTCAGCCGCCGTCCTCCAGGTAGCCGATCACCTCGCCGACGGGGATCATGTCCTCGGAGGCCGGATGCACGATCTCGGCGAGAGTGCCGGAGGCCAGCGCCTCCATCTCGATGACGATCTTGTCGGTCTCGATCTCGGCCAGGGGCTCGCCGCGCCGAACCTCGCCGCCGACGGTCACGAGCCACGAATCGATGCGCCCCTCGGTCATGTCGTAGCCCAGCTTGGGCATGCAGATCGGGACGCGCATCAGCGGCACGCCGAGCGGACGGCCTCGGCGATCCGCTCGGCGCTGGGGATCATGGCGTCCTCCAGCGGCGGGCTGTGGGAGATGAGGATCTCCGGCATGCTCACCGCTACCGGCGGGCTGGCCAGTGGTGCAGCGGCCGTGGCGAGCCGGGAGATGATCGAGGCGCCCCAGCCGCCGTCGTGGTACTGCTCCTCGGCGATCACGAGCCGGCCGGTTCGCTCCACGCTCGCCGCCACGGTCGCCATGTCGAGCGGCCGGAGCCAGGAGATGTCGATCACTTCCACGTCGATGCCCTCGCCGGCCAGGGCCTCGGCCGCCTCGAGGGAGCGATTCACCATCAGCAACGACGCGACGATCGTGACGTCGCTGCCGGAGCGCACCACGACCGCCTTGCCGATGTCGGCCAGTCGGTCGTCGCCGCGCACCAGCGGGCCCTTGCGGAGGTGCATGGCCTTGTGGTCGAACACCACCACCGGGTTGTTGTGGGCAATGGCGGCGCGCAGCAGCCCGTAGGCGCCCTGCGGGGAGCCCGCGACGGCGACCTTCAGCCCGTAGAACTGCAGGAACCAGGATTCGCCGGTGCTGGAGGTCTGGGCGCCGAACCGGCCACCGCCGCCGCCGCTGGCCCGCACAGTGACCGGCGCCGAGGTCTGCCCGCCGGACATGAACCGCCAGCGCGGTAACTCCATGGCGATGGCGTCGAAGGCCGTGGGCAGGAAGTCGCTGAACATGATCTCGACCACCGGGCGCAGTCCGGTGAGCGCCATGCCGAGAGCGATGCCGCAGAAGCCGTTCTCGGCGATCGGCGTGTCGAAGACCCGATCGACTCCGTACTTCTCGTACAGCCCGGCGGTCGTCTTGAACGGGCCGCCGGCCTTGGCGATGTCCTCGCCCAGCAGCAGGACCGTCTCGTCGGCCGCCATGGCGTCGTCGAGGGCCAGCCGGATGGCCTCCCGGTAGGTGACCACCTCGGCGCCGCCGGGCGCTGGCGATTCAGTCTGCGAAGACATAGCCCCGGGCCTGATCGAGGCTCGGCCACGGCCCCTCCGCGGCGCGCTCGGCCGCCTCGTCCACCTCGTCTTGCAGCCTCGCGCGGATCTCCTCGACCGCCTCGGAGGCGTCGATGCGCTCAGCCAGGATGCCGATGGGGTCGCGCTCCTTCCAGGCGTCCAGTTCGCCCGGGGGCCGGTAGGTGCCGGGATCGGTACGCGAGTGGCCGCGGTACCGGTAGGTCTGCGCTTCGATCAGCGTCGGACCGTCACCGGCCACCGCCTGCGCCCGGGCCCGTGCCACGACCTCGTGGACGGCCATGGCGTCCTGGCCGTCGGTGACGGTGTGCGCCATGCCGTAGGCCGAGGCCCGGTGGGCGATGGGGGCCTCCGGCGGCAGGGCGGTGGAGTCCCGGAAGGGCGTGTACTCGCCGTACTGGTTGTTCTCGATGAGAAACACTGCCTGCGAGCGCCAGAGCTGCGCCATGTTGAGCGCCTCGTGGAAGGCGCCGATGTTGCACGCCCCGTCTCCGAAGAAGCACATGGCGATGCGGTCCTCGCCGCGCAGGCGGGCGGTCATGCCCGCGCCGGTCGCCACCGGGATGCCGGCGCCGATGATGGCCGGCGAGCCGATCATCCCCAGGGAGGCGTCGATCACATAGCTGGAGCCGCCCATCCCCCCGCAGGCACCGGTGTCCCGCCCCATGATCTCCGCGAAGAACGCCTCGAGATCCATGCCGCGGGCCAGGGCGTGGTGATGGCCGCGGTACGTGCAGAGCAGCCAGTCGTCGGCCGTGAGCGCGCCGATCGCGCCCACCGAAGCGGCCTCCTGACCCTGGCAGAGGTGCACGGTCCCCGGCACGAGACCCTGCATGTAGATCTCCATGACCTTGTCCTCGGCCAGACGGATGAGGATCATCTTCTCCAGCCAGGAACGCAGGACCTCCGGTGGCGGCGCTGTCATGCCACCGCCTCCGGTCGTCGTTGGAGAGCGCTAGTGCTCGTACTCCTCCATGAGCTCGACGTAGTTGCCGTCGGGGTCCGTGCAAAAGCAGACGCTGACTGAGCCCTCGGTCAACTCGAAGTTGACCGGGCCGGAGATGAACGGCACACCCTTCGCCTTGAGCTCCTCCACCGCGCCCGGCAGGTCGTCCACCACGAGGGCGAAGTGGCAGGAGCCCACCGAGCCCATCGGTGTGATGTGCGTCTGGCCCTCGGGCTCGTAGTACTCCAGAAGGTCGATCAGGACATCGGGGCTCTCGGGCGCCAACAGACGCGTGGACTGGGCACGGGCGCCCTTCAAACCGTTGGCCTCGTCGACCTTGTCGCCCTCGAGTTGATGATTCTCCGCCAGACGCAGGCCCAGCTTGCCCACGTAGAACTCCAGCGCCCTCTCGGTGTCGCTGACCGTCACCGCCATGTGGTCGAACGTCTTGACCTTCATGCGAAACACTCCTCGTGGTCGTGCCGGTGGGTGCTCCGCGCCGGGCGACCCGAAGCGCTGCCCCCCTCCCTCTGGTCGCGAGCATAATGGTCGCCCGAATCTGTGCAAGCAGGCGGCGCGGTCGCTACTGGGCCGTGAGGCCTCCGTCCACCAGGAAGACGGCGCCGGTGGTGAACGAGGACTCATCGGCGGCGAGGTGCAGCACCGTCTGGGCGATCTCAGCGGGGTCGCCGAGCCGGCCCAGCGGGTGCATCGCCTCCAGGGCCGCCAGCTGCTCGGCGCTGAGGGCGTCCAGCATCGGTGTGCGCATCGTGCCGGGACACACGGCGTTGACGCGGATGCCGTCGGCGGCGTGGTCCAGCGCCATGCAGCGCACCAGACCGATCACGGCGTGCTTGGAGACGTTGTAGGCCACCTGTCCCCGCTGGCCGATGACGCCCGAGGCCGAGGCGACGCAGACGATGGACCCGCCTCCCGAGGTGGCCATCGGTTCCACGGCGTAGCGCGAGCAGAGGTACGTGCCCTTCACGTTGATCGCCATGACCCTGTCCCACTCTTGTTCGGACAGCTCGCAGACGGAGCCGGCGCTGGCGACCCCGGCGTTGTTCACGAGCACGTCCAGGCCGCCGAATCGCTCCACGGCGGCCTCGGTGAGGCGCTTGGCGTCGGTGGCGGAGGTGACGTCGGCCTGCACCCCCAGCGCAGCCCCGCCCGCCTCGACGATGCGCCGAGCCGTTGCCTCGGCCGACGCGCGGTCCACGTCGGCCGCGACCACCCGGGCGCCCTCCCTGGCGAACAGTTCGGAGATCTCGGCGCCGAAACCCCGGCCCGCGCCGGTCACGATGGCTCTCTTGCCCTCCAGCCGTCTCATCGTCTCCTCCCCGCCGAGGTCGCGGCGGCTGCCCCGGTGACGGCTGCGACCTCGCCGGCGCACCGCACGGATCAGCCCTCAGGCCCGCTCTCGCCGCCGAAGTGTGCCTCCCAGTCCCAGGTCTGGATGCTGTCCCGGATGCGGCCCAGGAACAGGGCGGCGCTGGAGCCGTCGAACGCGCGGTGGTCCCACGACAGGCCCAGGTGACCGATGTGGTGCACTGCGACACTGTCACCGCCGTCGGAGCCGCTGACGACGGTGGGTCGCTTCGCCACACCGTCGGTGGCGAGGATGGCCACGTTCGGCTGGTTGATGATGGGGGCCGACATGAACGAGCCGAAGGATCCGGGATTGGTGATCGTGAACGTCGAGCCGCTCACGTCAGCGGGCCGGAGATCGCCCGCGCGGGCCCTGCCGGCCGACTCGTGGATCGCACGTGCCAACTCGACCAGGGTCAGGCCGTCGGCGTTGTGGATCACGACCACGATGAGACCGGCCCTGTCGAGATCCACCGCGATGCCGAGGTGTACGCCGTCGTGCATGGTCTGGGATCCGCCATCGAAGTCGACGGAGCTGTTCACCTCGGCGAAGGCCGCCAGCGCCTCGACGGTCGCTGTGGCGATGAACGGCAGGTACGTGAGGGAGAAGCCCTCCCGCTCCCGGAACCCGCTCCGGTGCCGGCACCGGACCTGCTCCAGCGCCTCGTAGTCCACCTCGACGGACGTCCAGACGTGCGCCGCGGTGCGGCGGGACTCGGAGACGTTCTGGGCGATGCGCCTGCGCAGGCGGCTGAGACGGACCTCGCCGTTCTCGCCCGGATCGGGGGCTTCGGGGTTGTTCATGGGGGACCTTCGGGAGCGGCGGCGGGTACGGATGGCGCGGCCACTGTCCTCACACCGCCAGCGGCAGGCTGGCCAGACCCCGCTCGGTGGAGATGTGCAGGCGCTCGGGTTCGCCGGCGAGGCGGAAATGGGGCACCCGCTGGAAGATCGCCTCAAGAGCGACACGCCCCTCGAGGCGGGCCAGCGGCGCGCCCACGCAACGGTGCACGCCGTCGCCGAAGCCCAGGTGGCGCCGCGGGCGGCGGAACACGTCGAACCTGTTCGGATCGTCGAAGACCCGGGGGTCACGGTGGGCGGCGGCCAGCAACATCATCACCCGGCTGCCCTCAGGCACCACCTGCCCGTACATCTCCACGTCGACCGTCGTGAAGCGCGACGTCCACTGCACCGGCGACTCGTAGCGAAGCAACTCCTCCACGGCGTCGGGGACGGCCTCGGGCGTCTCCGCCAGGCGGGCCTGCTGATCGGGGTGCTGCGCCAGCAGGTACAGCCCGTTGGACACGAGCGAGCTAGTGGTGGTGTTGCCCGCCAGGTAGATGATGAGACACATGGCGAACATCTCCTCGGCGCCGATCGGTTCCCCGTCGATCTTGCCCGCGGCGAGGCTGGAGATCACGTCGTCGCGCGGCGAGCGGCGGCGGTCGGCCACGAGTTCGCCCATGTAGCGCCGCAGTTCGTCGGCCGCGGCGGCGGAGACGTCGTTGAACTCGTCGGTGCCCGACAGCGCCAGCAGCATGTCGTGGGCGAGCTGGCGGACGGCGGCCTCGTCCGACAGCGGAATGCCCATCAACCGGCAGATCACCAACACTGGCAGGCGTTGGGAGAAGTCGGCGGCGAAGTCCCCGCCGCCGTCGGCGCACAGCCCGTCGATCAGCTCGTCCGCGAAGGCGCGCACCAGCGGCTCGTAGCTGCCGACGGCACTGTTCGAGAAGTGGTGGCTGACGAGCCGCCGGAGTTGGTCGTGGCGCGGCGGGTCCATGTTCAGGATCTCCGGGCCGATGGTCTGGCTGAACCCCGGCTCGAGGTTGACCCCCTCGGCGCTGGAGAACGTCTGCCAGTCCTTCAGCGCCGGACGCAGATCGCCGTAACGGCACAGGGCCCAGACGTCCCGCGCCGGGCTGTAGTAGAGGGGATGATCGGCCAGCAGGCGCTCGTAGTAGGGGTAGGGGTCGTCCTGCACGTGCGGCGCCAAGGGGTCGTAACCCACCGGATCGGGCACCCCCGGCGACCGATTGACAACCATGGGGGGGAAATTAGACTGCTGAACCGCTGGCAGCACAACGATGCCCGCAGGGGGAACTCAATCTTCACTTCGGGGACACCGCGGCGCTGTCGGCGTCGCTCAATTGGCGCCGTCGCAGCGTCGGAAGACAGACAGCGGCGTAGCCATCAACAAGGGAGGGGAATGTCTGATGAGTCAGACGACTAGACCATTATCGAGGCGTCGAGGGGGGCTCAGCCTGCTTGTAGCCCTGCTCGCGGTATTCGCGCTGCTCGCAGCGTCGTGCGGCGATGACGGCGACGCCGACGCCGCGCCAGCGGTGCCGCCGGAGCCGGCCGCCGCACCCGAGGCAGAACCGGCAGCGCCCGAGGAGACGCCCGCCGCGCCCGAGCCTGCGCCCGCCGCTGAGACAGAGGAGGCGGTCGACCTCACGCAGGCCGACGGCGAAGCCATCGAGATCTGGGTCGTGGGATCGGTGCTGAACAACCCGTTCTGGGACCTCATCCAGAACGGCTCGCTGGCAGCCGGCGAAGCGCTCGCCGACGCCAACGTCACCTACATCGCGCCGGAGGACTTCAGCCTGGCCAACGTCAACGAGTTCATCGTGACCGCCGTCGCAGCCGAGCCCCACGCCATCCTCGTGGACTACCGAACCGCTGAGTACGAGGCCGCCGTCATCGACGCCCTCGACAAGGGCATCGAAGTGCAGTTCTACAACAACTACGTGGGCAAGGACTCCGACGATCCTCGCGTCCGCCGGCTCTCCGGAACGCCGGTCGGCCTCGACAAGGCCGCCGCGGCCCGCCGCAGCGCCGAGCTGTATCTCGATCACGTGAGCCCCGGCGACCAGTTAGTGCTGTTCAACTCGCTGCCGGACTCACCTGAGCACCTCGAGATTCAGAACGCCTACGTGCAGGTCTTCACCGACGCAGGCTGGAGCGAGAGCGACCTCGACGTCGTGGCGCTGCCGGGCCTGGATCCGGCCCCGAACTTCGAGGTCATCAAGACCTACCTGGCTGCCAACCCCGGCACCCAGGGCATCGTCACCTGGGACACCACCTCGGGCACGCCCGCCGCGCAGGCCAAGGCCGACGCCGGCTCGGACGTCCCGCTTGTCATGTGGAACCTGGATCAGACGGTCATCGCGGGCGTCAAGGACGGCAACGTCCAGCTGAGCCTCACGCAGCAGCCGTTCCTGCAGACGTTCTACGGCGTGATCTCGGCGTACATCAAAGTGAAGTTCGGCTTCATCGACCCGCCGGTCATCGATCCCGGCACGCTGATGGTCACCGCCGACAACGTCGACGAAGTCGAGGCGCTGTTCGAGGCCGGATACGCCGGCTAGGCCGGCCGCGCGGTCACCCGTGCGGGGGCACGCACGAGGCGCGCCCCCGCACGCACCCCCATCGGGCCGTCCAACGAACATCAAGGCGCACAGCGTGAGCAAGCCACCGGCTGAGCACTCCGCCGGAATGCTCCGGCGCGCCGGTCAGCGCGTGTGGGGCCGGCTGGAGTTCGCTCCGCTGCTGGCCGTCGTCATCCTGTTCTGTGTCTTCGAGTATCACCCGTCCAACGAGGTCGGCTTCTTCACGTCCCCTGACCTGATGAGTTCGGTGGCGGCGCTCACCTCCTCGGTCGGGATGGTGTCGCTGGGTGTCACGGCGCTGATGATCTCCGGCGAGTTCGATCTGTCGGTATCGGCCACGTTCGCCCTAGGACCGGCCATCATGGGCTGGCTGATGCGCGAGTGGGGCTGGCACATACTGGCCGGGCTCTTCGTCGGCCTCGCCATCGTGGCCTGCATCGGCCTCATCAACGGTCTGATCACCACCTACATCGGCGTCCCGTCGTTCATCGTCACGCTCGGCATGCTGTTCGCCGTCACGAGCTGGAACCGCATCATCCTTGGCGGTTTCCCGGTCGACCTCATCGAAGAGGAGGGCAACGTCAAGAAGATCCTGGGCGCCGACATCCCGGGCTCCCCGATCGCCGCGCCCTTCGCCTGGATGGTGGGCATCGGGATCATCCTGGCCGTGGTGATGTGGCGCACCCAGTTCGGCAACTGGACCTACGCGGCCGGCAAGTACGGCGGGGGCGTGGCCCGCGCCATGGGCGTCCCCGTTATCCGGGTGAAGCTGACCAACTTCGTGCTGGCCGCGCTGCTGGCCGGGCTGGCCGGCATCCTGCAGTTCGCCGACTTCGGATCCTCCAGCGTGGCCTCGGGGATCGACATCAACCTGCTGGCGATCGTGGCCGTGGTCGTCGGCGGCACCTCGCTGTTCGGCGCCAAGGGAACCGTGATCGGCTCGATGCTCGGAGCGCTCATTCTCGGCTCCCTGAAGGTGGGGCTGATCGTTATCAAGGTCCCGTCGGAGTATTACCTCGGCCTCGTGGGCGTCCTACTGGTGGTCTCAGCGGGCCTGAACGCACGCGTCGAGGCGCTGCGGCGCGGCGGCACTAGGAGCACACTCTTCGGATGAGCGCCACCACCGCAACCCCTGTCGTCGAGTTGGTACACGTCACCCGCCGCTACGGTAAGTACGACGCCGTGCGCGACGCCAACCTGGCCATCCATCCCGGCGAGGTGGTGGGGTTAGTGGGCGACAACGGCGCCGGCAAGTCCACCATCGTCAAGATGATCAGCGGCTACATCGAGCCGACGGCCGGCACCATAAAAATTCGGGGCGAGCCCGTGCGGTTCGCGTCGCCCCGTCAGGCCCGGGCGGCAGGAATAGAGACCGTCTACCAGGACCTTGCCATCGTCGACGAGATGGCCTTGTGGCGGAACTTCTTCCTGGGCCAAGAGCTTCACCGCAAACTCCTCGGCATCCGCTACCTGCGGGTAGCAGAGATGGCGCGGATCTGCGACGAGCACCTAGCCGAGGTGGGCCTCACGTCGGTGGAGTCGTCACACCAGGCGGCCGCGACGCTGTCCGGCGGCGAGCGGCAGTCGCTGGCTATCAGCCGGGCGATCTACTTCGACTCCCGGCTGCTTGTGCTGGACGAGCCGGTCGCCGCGCTGTCGGTGCGCGAGACGCGGCGCGTGCTGGCGGCCATCGAGTCGGCCAAAGAGAACAACCTGGGCGTCCTCTACATCGACCACAACATGGACCATGTGCTCCCGGCCGCCGACCGGATCGCCATCATGCACCGGGGCACGATCAGCCGGGTGGTCAACAAGGGCGACCTGACCGTCGACGAGTTGGCCGACGCGGTAGCCGATTCCGGCACCGCGGCCGCCGACGGCTGAAGCTGACGGGCCGCTATGGGGCGTCTCGACGGCCGGGTGGCGTTCATCACCGGCGGCGCTCGCGGCCAGGGCCGGGCTATCGCGCTGCGGTTCGCCGGCGAGGGCGCCGACATCATCGTCTGCGACGTCTGCGAGACAGGCCCGGTCCCCTACCCGCTCGCCACCGAAGCGGACTTGCAGGAAACCGCCGAGGGCGTGCGCGCCGCCGGGCGCGGCTGCGTCGCCGCGGTGGCCGACGTTCGATCCCAGGAGTCGCTGGACGCTGTAGTGGCTGAAGGCATCGACGCGTTCGGCCAGATTGACGTGGCCTGTGCCAACGCCGGCATCTTCTGGTCCGCCTCGCTGTGTGAGATGACCGAGGCGGTCTGGGACACCGTGATCGGGGTGAACCTGACGGGCGCCTGGCACACCACCAAGGCGGTCGCACCGCACATGATCGCCCGGCGGAGCGGCAGCCTCATCTACACCGTGTCCACCAACGGCTGGCACGGCGGCTACAGCTACAGCGCCTACACGGCTTCCAAGCACGGCGTGGCCGGGCTAATGAAGTGCGCGGCCCTCGAGCTGGGACGGTACAACATCCGCGCCAATGCCCTGCTGCCGGGCGCGGTACACAGCCCGATGATGGTCAACGCCTACTCGAAGGAGTTCGTGACGGGCTCGGCGGAGGCCAGCGACGAGCGTCTCGACCGCCAGGTGCGCCACAACACGATCCTGCCGGGTCGCCGCATGCTGCCGCCCAGCGCCGTGGCCGACGCCGCTCTGTGGCTGGCCTCCGACGAGTCACAACACGTCACAGGCGCCGAGATCACCGTGGACGCCGGCCACACCAGGCTCCCCCACTACAACTGGGACCCCCTAGACGAACCGGCCTGAGCGCCGGAACTTGGCGCGAAAGATAGGGCAATCTTTGCCGCTATCGGCAGAATCTGCCAGGATTCGCGAAAGATCGCATTATCGCGCCGCCCCGCGGATGCGATGCCCGCGCCAGACGACGTCGCCTGCTGCTTCAGGACTGGGAGCGGGCGAACTCCAGGGCTTCGTCCCAGGTGGCGCCGCTGGCGATGAGGCGGCGGTACTGCATGACGTGGCGCGGACGGTTGAAGCCCAGCACCGCCACGATGCGTCCGGCCCGGCCGTAGATGGCTGCGAAGCGGCGCTCTTCGAGTGAGCCGGTCACCACGACCACCTCGTCGTCGGGGCCCGAACGGCCCGCCAGCTGGATCTTGCGGTCGTACTGGTCGCTCCAGAACCACGGCACCGGGGCGAACGGCTCGGTCGCGCCGCCGGCGGCCAGCAGCCGGCGGGCGGCCGCCATTCCCTGCTCGACAGCGTTGTCCCAGTGCTCCACCCGCATCGACTCCCCGAAGAGCCGGTTGGGCCAGCGGGCCACGTCACCGGCGGCCACCACGCCCGGCGCCGCCAGGCACGTCTCATCGCACACGACCCCGTCGTCGATCTCCAGCCCCGAGCTCGCCAACCAGTCGGTGTTGGGGACCACGCCGACGCCGACGACCACCACGTCGGCCTCGAGGCGGGCACCGTCGCTGAGCACCACCTGCTCCGCCCGGCCAGCGCCGGTGATCGACTCCACGCCGACGCCGGTGCGCAGGTCGACGCCGTGATCGGCGTGGACCTCGGCGCAGACCCGACCCATCTCGGCCCCCAGCACCCGCTCAAGGGGCGTCTCGGCCATCTCGACCATCGTCACGTCCAGGCCCCGCCCGCGCGCGGTGGCCGCCACCTCCGCGCCGATGAAGCCGGCACCAACGACGACGACCCGCTGCGGACCGGCATCAAACTCGGCCCGCACGGCCAGGCTGTCCGCGAGGGTACGCAAGGTGTACACCCCGGCGAGGCCCTCGGCGCCCCGGAGCGTGCGGGGCCTCGCCCCGGTGGCGATCACCACGCCGTCGGCGGCTAGGCGCTCGCCGTCGGCGAGGGTCACGGTACGGGAGGCGGCTTCGAAGCTCACCGCCCGGGCGCCGAGCCGCCAGGTCAGTCGCAGGTCGGCCAGCGACGCGGCGTCGTAGAGGGCGATCCGCTCGGTCGCCCACTCTCCCGCCAGCACCTGCTTGGACAGCGGCGGCCGGTCGTACGGGGCGTCGGTCTCGTCGCCAACGACGGTGATGGCGCCGTCGAAGCCCTCGCGGCGCAGCGATTCGGCCGCCCGCATCCCCGCCAGCGATGCGCCGACGACGATGACGGACTTCACATGTGAGCCTGGGTCCAGCGGCCGGCGGCGCCCTCAGCCGTCGGCGACGGATATGGCCTGCTTGGGGCAGCGCCGCACCGCCTCGTCCACCTTGGCCCGCAGCCCCTCGCCCGGCGTCTCGTCCAGGATGTACAGGAAGTCGTCGTCGCGCACCTCGAAGACCTCCGGCGCCACCTGCATGCAGACGGCGTTGCTCTCACACAAATCGAAATCGACGACGACGCGATAGCTCATGGGGCACTCTTCCTACTCGGCGGCGAGACAGGGGCAGACTACCCGCGGCTCACGGAGCGGGCAGCGGCTTACAGCTCGACGATCTGGCGGACCACCTCGCCTGCTTGCAGGGCCTCGATTCCTTCGTTGATGTCCTCGAGGGGGAGCCGCCGGTCGATCATGCCGGCGAGGTCCAGTTGGCCGGACTCGGCTAGGCGCAGGACCCGGTGGAAGTCGACCCGCACGTCGGCGCCTCCGTAGTAGGAGCCGACGAGGTTCTTCTCGTTGAAGAAGATCTCAAAGGCGCTGAAGCTCACCTGCTCCTCGATCCGCCCCACTCCCACGACGCAGCAGGTGCCGCCGCGGCGCACGGCGTCGTAGGCGGCGCGCATCGTGGCGGGGCTGCCGATGCACTCGAAGGCGTAGTCGAAGCCCTCGCCGCCGTTCATCTCGGCCTTGGCGGCGTCGAGGTCCTCGGGCAGCACCGCGTCGGTGGCGCCGAAGGATCGGGCCACGGCCAGCTTGGCGGGGTTGCGGTCCACGGCCACGATCGCCGCCGCCCCCGCCACGCGGGCGCCCTGCATGGCCGACACGCCCACGCCGCCCGCTCCGAACACCACCACCGACGAGCCGGGGGCCACCTTGGCGGTGTTCAGCGCGGCGCCCACGCCGGTCATGACCCCGCAGCCCACCAGCGCGGCCACGTCGAGGCGGATCGACTCGTCGATCTTCACCACAGCCTGCTCGGGCACGACGGTGCGCTCGGCGAAGGTGCCGACCCCGCACATCGACCCCAGCTCCTGCTCGCCGCAGCGGAACTGACGGCGCAGCATCACCCCGAACTGCAGAGCGGCGCACAGGTTCGGGCGCTTGTGGGCCAAGCAGTAGACGCAACCCCCGCACGGCGGCGACCAGACCACGATCACATGATCGCCCGCCGACACCGACGTCACGTCGTCGCCTGTCTCGGCCACGACGCCCGCCCCCTCGTGGCCGAGCACCAGGGGAGTGTGCTGCTGGGGGATCGTGCCGTTCATGACCGACAGGTCGGAGTGGCAGATGCCGGTGTGGGTGATGTCCACGACCACGTCGCCAGAGCCCGGCTCGATCAAGTCCACATCGTCGCGGACCTCCAGGGCTGCGTCGCCCACCTGCCGCAGGACCGCGGCGCGCATCGCAGGACCCTGCCGGCTCACCAAGGCGACTCAGGCCAGGGCTCTCCAGACGCGTTCGGGGGTGGCCGGCATCAACACGTCCCGCACCCCGAGTGGCCCGAGAGCGTCAGCGATGGCGTTGATGACCGCCGGCGCCGAGGCGATCGTGCCGGCCTCGCCCACGCCTTTGACGCCCAGCGGGTTGGTGGGGCTGGGCGTGACCGTGGAGTCGGTCAGCAGGCTCGGCGTCTCAGAGGCGGCGGGCACCAGGTAGTCGCCCATCGTGGCGGTGCGCAGCTGGCCGGCGTCGTCGTAGACGGCGTCCTCCCACAGCGCCTGCGCCACTCCCTGCACGATGCCGCCGTGTACCTGACCCTCAACGACAAGCGGGTTGATCTGCACCCCGCAGTCGTCCACGGCGGCGTAGCGCACCAACTCGACCTGCCCGGTCTCGGCGTCCACCTCCACGACCGCCACGTGCGTGCCGAACGGGAACGTGAAGTTGGGCGGGTCGTAGGTGGCCTGCGCCTCCAGGTTCGGCTCCATCCCGTCGGGCAGGTTGTGGGCGGTGAACGCGCCGAAGGCGATGGCGGCGATGTCTGTGCTGGCCGCCGGCGTGCCCCGCACTGTGAACGTGCCCGCCTCGAAGTCCAGGTCCTCCTCGGCGGCCTCGAGCTGGTGGGCGGCGATGGCACGCGCCTTGTCGATGATCTTCTCGGTCGCCATGTGAATGGCGGTGCCGCCCACGGCCAGCGAGCGGGAGCCGTAGGTGTCCAGGCCCAGGGGCGAGACGGCCGTGTCGGAGTGCAGCACCTCCACGTCGTCGGGGTCCACGCCGAGGCGTTCGGCCACGATCATCGACCAGCAGGTCTCGTGCGCTTGGCCGTGGGGGGTGGTCCCGGTCACGACCTGCACTTTGGCGGTCGGCAGCACCCGCACGGTGGCCGACTCCCAGCCGCCGGCACCGTAGTTCAGGGCCGCCAGCACCCTGCTGGGCGCCAGACCGCACATCTCCACGTAGCTGGACAAGCCGATGCCCAGGTGGCTGGAGGCGCCCGCGGCGCGCCGCCGCGCCTGCTCGGCGCGCAGGTCGTCGTAGCGGACGAGCTCCATGGCCGCCGCCAGCGCCGGGGTGTAGGCCCCGCTGTCGAAGCTGAGACCCGCGCTGGAGTCGTAGGGGAACGACTCGATGAAGTTGCGGCGGCGGATCTCGTCGGGGCCCACGCCCACCTCGGCCGCCAGGGCGTCCATGGCGCGCTCGATGGCGTAGGTGGCCTCGGGCCGCCCGGCGCCCCGGTAGGCGTCGGTGGGGGTCTTGTTGGTGAACACGCCGGTGCAGCTGAAGGAGTAGGCCGGAATGTCGTAGCAGCCGTGGTACAGGAAGCCGCCGAGCAGCGGCACACCGGGCGTCACGAGCTGCAGGTAGGCCCCCATGTCGGCCAGCACCGAGGCGCGCACCGCTGTCACCTTGCCGTCGGCGTCGGCGGCCAGGGAGATGTCCTGGATCTGTCCCCGTCCCTGGATGGTGGCGACCGCCGCCTCGCTGCGACCCTCTGTCCAGCGCACGGGCACGCCGCGGGCCACAGCGAGGGCGCAGCAGATGACCTCCTCGGCATACACGTTCAGCTTCGAGCCGAATCCCCCGCCGACCGCGGGGGCCACGACACGGACCTTGTGCTCGGGAACGCCGACGGCCAGCGCCAGCATGACCTTGAGGATGTGAGGGATCTGCGTGGAGGAGTAGACCGTCACGTCTCCGGCGTGGGGGGACGGCACCACCGCCACGCCGCGGGGCTCCATGGCGGCGGGGATGAGCCGCTGGTGGACGTAGCGCTCGCTCACGGTGTGCGCGGCGGAGGCGAAGGCGGCGGCGACGGCGTCCTCGTCGGGCTTCAGCTCCCAGAGGTAGCTCACGTTCGTGCCCAAGTCGGGGTGGATGACGGTGCGGTCGCCCGCGGCGTCCTCGAGGTCGATCACGGCGTCGAGCGGCTCGTAGTCCACCACCACCGCCTCGACGGCGTCGGCGGCGGCGTAGCGGCTCTCGGCCA
>VXNF01000029.1:28744-33934 GCA_009840735.1 Acidimicrobiia bacterium
TAGTCCACCACCACCGCCTCGACGGCGTCGGCGGCGGCGTAGCGGCTCTCGGCCAGCACGACTGCGGTTATCTGCCCGACGTGGCACGCCACATCGGCAGCGACGGCGTGGTGCGGCGGGTTCTTCATGTCCGGCGTCACCGGCCAGGCGCACGGCAGCGGACCGGCGCCGAGTGCGGCGAAGTCGGCGCCGCTGTAGGCCGCCACCACGCCGGGCAGGGCGCGGGCCGCCTCGAGGTCGACGCCGCTGATCCGGGCGTGCGCGTGAGGGCTGCGAACCGCCGCCATCCAGAGAGCGCCCGGAACGTCCAGGTCGTCGATGAAGCGGGCCTCGCCGGACAGCAGCGCCGGATCCTCCCGCCGCAGCCGCCTCGTGCCGATCACTGTGGTCTCCTGGGCAGTGGCGCTCATGGCACCCCCTCGCTCACCGTTGTCGTCACCCCAAGATACGCCACCGCACCGCCGCCGGGCGCCCGCGGCGAGTGCGCGAGGAGGGATACCGGCGGGCGGCGGCGAGACGGTTCGGGGCGGACGCCGGCGCGGGCGACGCTGCGGTCAGGTTCCGGCGCGGTTGCGGGCTGTCCACCACTCGTCGAGCCGCTGCTCGGTGGTCGCCACGTCCAGGTCGGGGCTTCGCCGCCGCAGCTCCAGCAGGAACTTCAGTGCCGCGCCGATCTCGGGTCCCTCGCCGACGCCCAGGCGCTCCATGACAGCGTGGCCGTCCAGCAGCGGGCGCTCAGCCGCTCTGCGCTCCTCGGTGGCCAGGCGCCGGATCCGCTCCTCGAGTTCGTCCACCAGCCGCTGCAGCCAGGCGGCTCGGCGCTGGTTCTGCGTCGTGCAGTCACAGCGCACCAGCTCGTTGAGTCGCCCCAGCAGATGGCCCGCGTCACGCGCGTAGCGTCGAACGGCGGCGTCGGACCAGCCGTCGCCGAAGCCTTTGAACCGCCCCGAGAGCCGGACGAGCTCGGCAACGTCGGCCACCACCTCCGGCGGATACCGCAAGGCCTGCAGCCGCTTGCGGGTGATTTTCGCCCCGACCGCCTCGTGCTGGTAGAAGGTGACCTTGCCCGCTTCGAAGGACCGCGTGGCGGGCTTGCCGATGTCGTGGAACAGCGCGGCGAGGCGCAGTCGCAGGTCGGGGCGGGTCTTGGCCGTGACCGCCACGGTGTGTGCCAGCACGTCTTTGTGGCGATGCACCGGGTCCTGCTCCAGCTGCAGCGCCAGCAGCTCGGGCACGAAGCGCTCCGCCGTGCCGTCGACCAGCATCTGCGCCAGGGGACCCACGGGATCCTCGGCGAGCAGCGCGGCGGTCAGAATCTCCCGGCCTCGCGCCGCCTCGGCACCGTCTAGGCCGGAGCGGCGCGGCGGATCGGCGTCGGCGGGACCGGGAACAGGACTCACCCCCTCATTCTGTCGCCTGCGCCGCCGTCGGGGCGGGCGCGGCGAGTTCAAGCGGGCCGCCGTCCGACCCAGACCGCACGCCGGGAACAGGCAGGCGGGCCGCATCACGCCGCCCGGTGACGCAGAAGCCGCGATCCGCTGACCGCTACCCTTGGCACCTGTGAAGGCGCTGGTGTTCGAACGCAAGGAAGCCCGCTACGCGGCCACGGCGCTGGCGACGCGCCTCACCGAAGCCGCCGCCCCCCGGCTCGCCCCGCTGCGCCTCGCCGACCTCGACCCGCCGACGCTGCCGGGGGCGGGCTGGCAGGTCGTCCGCCCCCGCCTCTCGGGCATCTGCGGCAGCGACCTGGCGCTGCTGAAGGGCCGCACCTCGCGCTACTTCGAGGCGCTGGCCTCGATGCCGTTCGTGCTGGGCCACGAGGTGGTGGGCGACCTCAACGACGGACGCCGCGTGGTGATCGACGCCGTCCTGGGCCACGCGGCCCGCGGCGAGCCGCCTCCGCACGCCGGCGCCGCCCCCGCCGACGGCGACGACTACGGGCACCTCGCCGCGGGCCCGCTCGGGCCGGGGCTGCAGACCGGCTCCTGCAAGCGCACCGGCGGCGGCTGGTCGACGGAGTTCGTGGCGCATGAGAGCCAGCTCCACGAGGTTCCAGGGGACCTCAGCGACGAGGCGGCGGTCATGGTGGAGCCCGCCGCCAGTGCCATCCACGCCGCGCTACGCGCCGACGTGGCCGAGGGCGACACCGTGGTGGTGGTCGGCGGGGGGCCCATCGGCCTCTGCGTCATCGCCGCGCTGCGGCTCGGCTCAGCGGCCGAGCGCATCATCGCCGCGGTCAAGTACGACGAGCAGCAGCGCCTCGCTACTCGCCTCGGCGCCGACCTGGCCGTGAAGCCCAACGAGCTCCGCCGTGCGGTGCGGCGCGTGGTGGGCTGCCGGATGACCGGCGACGTCTTGAGCGGCGGCGCCGATGCAACCATCGACGCGGTCGGCAGTCCAGGCTCGCTGACCGACGCGGTGGCCGTCACTCGGCCCCGCGGCTCGGTGGTTCTGTGCGGCATGCCGGGGCCCGGTCGCATCGACTTAGCGCCGGTCTGGCACCGCGAGGTGGCGCTGTTGGGGGCCTACACCTACGGCACCGAGCAGCTTGCCGACGGCACCTCGACGCACACTTTCGACATGGCCTTCGAGTTGGTGCGCTCGGAGCGGCTGGAGGAGCTGGTCTCAGCCGCCTACCGGTTGGATGACTACGCGGCGGCGCTGCGCCACGCCGATCAAGCCGGTCGCCGGGGAGCAATCAAGGTCGCCTTCGACCTGCGCGACGAGCGCGGCTGAGCGCCCGCCGCCGGCGCGCGGCTACTTCTGCTCCTTGAACTCCACGTGCCGCCGCACGACCGGGTCGTACTTCTTGAGCGTGATTCGCTCCCGCTGGTTGATGCGGTTCTTGGTGGTCACGTAGGTGTAACCGGTGCCCGCCGTGGACACCAGCTTGATGATGGGCCGCTTGTCGCTCCCCGCAGGCATCAGACCTTCACCCCGCGGCGCCGCATGTCGGCCAGCACCTTCTCGATGCCGTGTCGGTTGATGGTCTTCATTCCCTTGGCGCTGACCCGAAGCGTGACCCAGCGCTTCTCGCTGGGAACCCAGTAGCGGTGGCGCTGCACGTTCACGTTCCAGCGCCGGCGGGTCTTGCGGTGCGAGTGAGACACGTTGTTGCCGAACGACGGCTTGCGCCCGGTGACCTGGCAGATGCGCGACATAGACAGCGGAGTGTACCGAAGGCCCCCCCGGCGCCACACCCCCAGCCTCGCCTGGCACCGCGCCGCCCGCAGCCGGAAGCCGCCTGGCACCGGCAGGGTCGCCGGGCCGGAATCGGCTGTAACGTTGCGGCGCCGTCTGCGGCCGCAGCGGCCGCAGACGGTGAGCGAGGAGGAGACCTTGGCCGAGCCAGAGCACATCCGCTTCTACTTCGATCCAACCTGACCGTGGTGCTACCAGACCTTCCGCTGGGTCCGGCGGCTGATCGAGCTGGACACCGTGGAGGTCGAGTGGGGCGTGTTCTCACTAGCGATCATCAACTTCGGCAAGCCGATGGAGGAGTTCGAGCCGGACCGGGGCCGCGGCGTCAAGGCGCTGCGCACCGCCATCGCCGTGCGCGACCGCTTCGGCAACGAGGCCATGGCCGACTACTACGCCGCCATCGGCAACCGCATCTTCGACGGCCTACAGGACTACCAGGACGACGCCACCATCGTCGCCGCCCTGACTGACGCCGGCCTCGACGAAGCCACGCTGAGCGACGCCCTCGCGGACCCGGCTACCTGGGAGAAGCTGCTGGCCGAGCACACCTGGCTGACCGGCAGCACCCGCAGCTTCGGCGTCCCGACGATCCAGCTCGACGGCCCCAACGGGCCGGCCACCTTCGGGCCGGTCATCTCCAACCCGCCCGACAGCGACGCCGACGCCCTGGCGCTCTGGCACCACACCGCCTGGCTCACGCGCTATGAGAACTTCAGCGAACTGAAGCGCGAACGCACCGTCGACCCCGACCTGGAGGCTTGGCGCGCCCGCCAGTGACGCCCAAGCGAAGAAGCCTCGCAGCCGGCGTCCGCTACTTCCCGGCCAGCTTGCGCAGCGGGATCGGCAGCAGCCGGGGAACGGCAGCCTGGTAGTCACGGTAACCCGGATACTTGCCGGCCGATATCTCCTCGGTCAGCCGGATGGAGCCCTCGAAGAGCGCGATCAACAGCAGACAGCCGAGGCCGGTCCAGTGAGCCACCGTGCCCGATGCCGAGACAGCGAAGAGGTAGAAGGTCACCCACATCCCCATCTCGCAGAAGTAGTTGGGGTGGCGGCTGAACCGGAACAGGCCCCCGGCCATGAACGGCCGCTCGACGTCGAGTCCGGCGTCCCGCAGCCGCTGCTTGTTCCGCTGGAAGCGCAGCATCTGCGCGTCGGCCACGGTCTCACCCGCGAAGAACACGAGGAACGCCACGATCGCCAGGTAGTCGAGCCACCCGATCGGCTGGTCAGCGAACCGCCACGCTTGGTACACGGGCGCGGTGAACAGGAAGATGAGGGCCATCTGGCCGGGGCAGATGAACGTCACGTTCAGCAGTTGAAACTGCAGCCTGCTGAGCTTGCCGCGCAGGTGGGCCCACCGGTAGTCCTCACCGCCGGGCCGATAGCCGCCCTTCACGGCGAAGTTGGCCGTCAACCGCACCCCCCACATCAGCACCAGCGCGGTCATGATGTTGACCCGGGCCGAGCTGAAGCCCGCCTCGGCGGCCACGATCAGGCAGTAGGCGGGCGGCGCCAGCGACCACACCCGGTCCACCCAGGAGAACTCCTCCGTCAGCAGCGACAGCACCCAGCAGGCCGCAGCGAGGGCCACGCAGAGAATGAACGCGGTCCCGTACGGGGTGCCCGCCAGAGCATCAGGGACCACTGGACTATCTCCTCGCTCGGGCCGACGATGGGGAGCGACCCCCCGAACGAACCGTAGCGCAGCCAATCGAACCGCCGAGAGGACGCTGCGGGCCTCCGCGTGGAGTGTGGGCGGCACCGGGGTGGGGGGACGTTGCCGCCCAGGCTGGCGTCAACTAGATTCGGGGGACCCATGCCGCGAGGCGCGGGGTCCGCGAATCTGACGAGAGGACGGCGGCGATGTCGACTGTGGCGCGAACAACGGGGGGGGGGGGGGGCGGGAGGCGTGGGGGGCGGAAGGGTATAATGTTGCGCGTGGAAATTATAAACAAAACGGGCCCAAGGACCAAAGAGCAATTAAGT
>VXNF01000071.1:0-3545 GCA_009840735.1 Acidimicrobiia bacterium
GGTGGGTCGTTGGGGCGGTGCGGGGGGGCGTGGGGGGGGGGCGGCGGGGGGCGCTCGGCGGTGAGGGACGGCTCGTTGTCGGCGCCGCCGCACGCAGCGGCAGCCACGGCGAACGCCAGCAGCAGCGCCAGCGCCCGGAACACCGGTCGGCGCGGCGCGGCGCGGCCGGGAGAGGATCGCCTGATCATGTCGTTTCCTTCTTTGCGGATCTGCCGTGCCGCGCCGTCGACGGTCGACCGCCGAAGGCGGCACTGCTCCGCTCCACTGCCCAGGACAGCCTAACGGCGCGCCCGTCGACCCCGGCGGCTATCGCCTCGTTGCGGCGGCGGTTCAGGCCTCGGGAATATCAGGCGCCGCGTGCGGTCGCTGCCAGGCCTCGCGGGCCTCCTCGATGACCTCGCGCAAGGGCCTCCCGGTGACGGCGGCCACCTCCGCAGCGTCGTCGTGCTCCACCTTCACCCGACCGGGCGCCACCTTCAGCCGAACCGGCAGATCCTCAACGCGCACTTCGACCTGCTCGCGCGCCCGCGGCCAGCGTTGCAGCGTCGTGGCCCGGACACCGAGGCTGCCGGTCTCCGCCAGCATCACATCGGCGGCGGCGGCGGCGGCGGCAGGATCGACCAGCGCGCTCACCACATGGGCCGGACGGCCCTTCTTCATGACGACCGGCGTGATCCAGGCGTCGTGGGCGCCCGCCCTGAGCAGTGCCTGAATCGTGTAGGCGAGCGTCTCACCGGTGACGTCGTCCACGTTGGTCTCGAGCAACTGCACCTCTTGGCCGGCGCTGAGAGCCGCCTCGGGCCGCCCGATGACCGCCTGGGTCACATTCGGTCTGTCCTGCAGTTCCCGATCGCCGGCGCCGTAGCCGACCGCCGTGACCGTCATCGGCGGCATCGGGCCGAATCCGGCGGCGAGAGCCGCCATCAGTGCCGCGCCGGTGGGCGTCGTGAGTTCGGCGGGGACCTCGGTGCCGAAGGTGGGCGCGCCGCGCAGCAGCTCCACCGTCGCCGGCGCGGGGATCGGCAGATGGCCGTGCGCAGTGCGGATCATGCCCTGACCTTGGGCAATCGGGCTCACATGCACTTCGGCCACGTTCAGCACCTCCAGCGCGGCGCAGGTGCCGACGATGTCGACGATGGCGTCGAGGCCGCCGACCTCGTGGAAGTGAACCTGCTCGACAGGCCGTCCGTGCAGCTTGGCTTCCACGGTCGCCAGCGCCCGGAAAACCGCCAGCGAGCGCCGGCGCGCCCGCTCGGGAAGCTCGGCGTCGCCGATGAGACCCAGAATGTGCGTCGCCGTGCGGACAACCCCGGACTCCGACACCCGCACGGTGACGTCGGAGGCGGCGATCCCGCCGCGCAGGGTCGGGGACACGACGAGTTCCCAGCCCGGCACCTCGAGGCCCTCGAGGATCTCACAGACCTCCTCGACCGCCGCGCCGGCGTCGATCAACGCCCCGAGCGCCATGTCGCCGGCCACGCCGCAGAAGCAGTTGAACCAGGCCACAGCCGGCGGTGGGGCAGCCTCCTGGGAGGGTTCCGCGTCGTTCACGTCAAGACCGTCCATCCACTCTACGCCCTCGTCCGACTCACGCTCGGCCAGTGGCGCCGCCCAGCAGGCGCAAGACCGCCGCCGCCGCGCCGAACCCGTTGTCGATGCCCACCACCGTCACCCCCGCCGCACACGACGCCAGCATCGACAGCAAGGCGGTCACCCCCTCCAGTGCCGCCCCGTAACCGGTGCTGGTGGGGACCGCCACGACTGGCGCGCCGGTGAGGCCTCCGACCACGCTCGGCAGGGCCCCCTCCATGCCCGCCACCACGACAACCGCGTCAGCCTCCTGCAAGGCGGCCACCTCCGCGAGCAAGCGGTGCAGGCCGGCCACGCCCACGTCGTTGAGTCGGTGCGCCCGCACCCCGTGCGCCGCCAGGGTGGCTTCGCACTCCGTGGCCACCGGTCCGTCGGCGGTGCCGGCGGTGGCGATCACGACGCCTGCCCGGCGCGGCTCGCTCGCACGCCACACGACGGTCGATCCGTGGAGGTGCCCGCCGGGGTTCGTCGCCAGCGCGGCCGCGGCCTGCTCGTCCTCCGCGCGGGTCAACACCACCGGTCCAGGCCCGCCGGCAAGCAGCTCGGCCACGATCTCGGCGCACTGCCGGGGCGCCTTGCCCGGTCCGTAAACGACCTCGCCCAGCGGTCCGCGCAGCCGCCGGTGATGGTCGATCCTGGCGAAGCCCAGATCGCCGAACGGCAGACGCCGGAGTTGCCGCACGGCCTCGTCGGGGTGGATCTCCCCGGACCGCACGGCTGCGAGCAGCTCGGTGAGAGTCGCCTCGTCCACGGTCTGTATCCTTGCCGGTCGTGGCCGCCGATGCCGCATCGCGCTCTCCCGGGCCACCGCCGGCCCTCCGTGTCGGCTATCTCGGACCCGCCGGAACCTTCACCGAGCAGGCCCTCCGCTCCGAGCCCGCACTCGCGGGCTGCGACTTCGTGGCGCTGCCGTCGATTCCCGAAGTCCTCGAGGCCGCCGCCGGGGACCTCGACCTCGGCTTCGCCGCCATCGAGAACTCCATCGAGGGCTCGGTGAACATCACCCTCGACACGCTGGCGTTCGACGCCGACCTGTTGATTCAACGAGAGACCATCCTTTCGGTGCGGTTGAACCTGCTGGCGCCGGTGGGCAGCGACCTCGAGGGCATCGAGCGGATCGTCTCGTTCCCCCACGCCGTGGCCCAGTGCCGCTCGTTCCTGCGGCGGCGGCTGCCGCAGGCCCGCATCGACGCGGCCAACTCCACCGCCGAAGCCGTCCGCGCCACAGCCGCCGGCGGCGACCCGCGAACCGCAGCCATCGGCACCGAACTCGCCGGAGCGCTCTACAACCTGAACGTGCTGGCCACCGACATCGGGGACCACCGCGGGAACCAGACCCGCTTCGTGACCGTGGCGGCCCGCGGCATCCCGTCACCCACCGGCCACGACAAGACTTCGCTCGTGACCTTCCAGCGTAGCGACCGACCCGGCTCCCTCCTGAACATCCTGCAGGAGTTCGCCGCCCGCTCCATAAACCTCACCAAGCTGGAGTCGCGGCCCACCAAACGCTCCCTCGGCGACTACTGCTTCATCATCGACCTGGCGGGCCACGTGGCCGACGAGCTCGTAGCGGACTGCCTGCTGAACATCCAGGCCAAACAGGCCGACGTCAAGTTCCTCGGCTCGTACCCCGCCGGCGGCGAGCGGGCCGACGGCGCCCGGCGGGAAGCCGACGACGCCTGGCGGCGGGCCGCTGCATGGATCGACACCGTCCGAGCGCACCTCGCCAGCTGAGACCGACCGGGCCGATACCCTCGACTCTGGAGGGATGGCAGAGCGGACGATTGCGACGGTCTTGAAAACCGTTGGGTCGCAAGACCCCGGGGGTTCGAATCCCCCTCCCTCCGCCACCGGCCGCCCGGACACCTTCGCCGCCGCACAGCCGGCGACCGCGACGGTCTTCAGAACCCTTCGGGTCGCAAGACCCCGGGGGTTCGAATCCCCCTCCCTCCGCC
>VXNF01000071.1:3555-33265 GCA_009840735.1 Acidimicrobiia bacterium
TTCAGAACCCTTCGGGTCGCAAGACCCCGGGGGTTCGAATCCCCCTCCCTCCGCCACCGGCCGCCCGGACACCTTCGCCGCCGCACAGCCGGCGACCGCGACGGTCTTCAGAACCCTTCGGGTCGCAAGACCCCGGGGGTTCGAATCCCCCTCCCTCCGCCGCGGCACGCGCCGAAATCGTTGCGGGCGCGCCATACTGGAAGCCGCCGACCGACAGCGGACGGCACCCGTGCGCTCGTAGCTCAATTTGGACAGAGCGTCTGACTACGGATCAGAAGGTTGGGGGTTCGAGTCCCTCCGAGCGCGCTTCCCACTGACCGCGGCTGCTGCCCACGGCCGCGACGCCGCGGCCCGCCAAGCCTGTCGGCGGGGCGCCGTTAGCCTGCCGGCATGAGCGCCGCCCCCGTCGACGCCGAACTAGTCGCCTCCGCCACCGAACTGGCTGAGCGGGCCGGGCAAGTCACGCTGCGGTGGTTCTCGCCCCGCGTCCTCGCCAGCGGGACCAAAGCCGACGGCAGCCCGGTGACCGAGGCCGACCGGGCCGCCGAAGATTTCCTGCGGGCCGAGCTGGCGCGGCGCTACCCCGACGACGCCGTGGTGGGCGAGGAGTACGGCGACAGTTCGGGCGCCAGCGGCCGGCGCTGGGTGATCGACCCCATCGACGGCACCCGCAGCTTCGTACGAGGCGTGCCGCTGTTCGCCACGCTGCTAGCGCTGATCGACGAGTCGGGACCGGCTGTGGGGGTGGCCCATGTGCCGGCGCTGCACGAGACGGTCGCCGCCGGCCGCGGGCGCGGCGCGCTGCACGACTGCGGCGGCGACCGACGACCGGCTCGGGTCAGCGAGGTGCGCCGGCTCGACGAGGCCTGCCTCGTGACCAGCGGCATCGAGTATCTGCCCGAACGGGGCCGGCGGGCGCTGATGCAGCCCGGCCCGCTCGTGCGGACCTGGGGGGACGGCTACGGCTACGTGCTCGTGGCAACGGGCCGGGCAGAGATCATGCTCGACGCGGGCCTGGCGCTGTGGGACGTCGCCCCGATGCTGGTCATCATCCCCGAGGCCGGCGGGCGCATCACCGACTACGACGGCGAGCCCGGCCCGCAGGAGGGCGACGTGGTGGCCAGCAACGGCCATATGCACCAGCCCGCGCTGGGACTGCTGGGAAGCTCGGTCTAGAGGCCGACTCCCTCGAAGATGACCGGAGCGATCCCCCGCTCGGTCAGCGCGCTCAAGAACCGCAACGGATCGATAGCTTCAGCGAGGCCCACGGCGCCGTTTCGTTCAGCCTCGCCTGCCGCCAGACACCGGGCCGCGCTGGCCGCCACCGCGGCGCACGCCGCCGCCGGGTTGTGGGCCACGCCCAACACCCGCTGGGTGCTCTCCCCCTGTGCTTCGCCGCTCACCGACACCCGAACCGCTCCCAGACCGCCCTCGGGATGCGGTGGCGAGAGCATCGGCAGGCGGCACGTGAGGCGGTCTTGGCGGTCGGCGGCGCGGCGGGCCGTGATCTCTGACGCCGAAGGGAACAGGCGAATGAGGAGCTGCGGCTCGGCTAAGGCGCCGAAATAGCAGTCCGCCGGACCTACCGGGTCGGGGAACCAACACAGCTCGCGACCCGAACCGCCTCGGCGGCGCAGCCACCTGCCGCCGCTGCGGATCCAGGCGGGACGCCCGAGCGCCGCGTGGTATCGCCGGGCGCAGGCAGGGCCCCCGGTGCCCTGACGGGCCACGTGAACAGCGGCGACCGTGTCGAACCAGCTCGCTGCGTGCGCTGCGAGGACGCAGGTCAGCCCCGGAGAGAACGCGGCGCCCAGCACCACCGGCACGCCCCGTTCGCGCGCCGTGGAGTCCAATGCCAGCAGGCCCCGAACCTCTGCGGGACCCTCCGACGTCGAGACCACCGCCACGCCGGCCCGCACAAGCTGGACCGCTAGGGGCCAGTGGGTGCCTGCCGGCGTCGCCAGCACGACCGCATCGGTGCCCAGCAGGTCGCTCAGGCCAGCGGCAACCGTCGCCGGCACCGCCCGCACCACCTCGGCTGACGCCGCTGGGCTCCGGCCGCAGACCGCCACCGGCTCGGCGTCCTCGCCGGCGAGCAGGCGCACCACCCGCCGACCGACCGCGCCGGTGCCGACGACCCCGAAGCGCATTCGACCAAGCCCGCCCGGCGGCGACTCAGGTCAAGCCCGGTCCGCGCAACGGTCTCCAACCGCCCTGGCGGGCCGGCTGCACCGCGGTGCAGATCCGCATGATCCGGTTCATCACGAGGATCGCCAGCACCGCTAGGACCAACGTCGCCGCACGCCCGAACACGTCGCGCACAAGGCGACTCTAGCGACGACTTCACGACCCCCGGAGGCGCTGTAGTGCGGCGCTGTAGTGCGGCGCTGTCCTGCCGGTGGCTCGTGGGGCTAGCTGGAATCGAACCAGCGACCTCACCCTTATCAGGGGTGCACTCTAACCGACTGAGCTATAGCCCCGGAACGCTCAACCTTACCGGGCCCGTTCCCGGTGGCCACCGGCTGCGGTCATGGCCGACGGTCTGGGCGCTGCCGGTCCTCTACCCGAGGGGCGCGCCCGCATGGGGCGGGGCCTCGCACGCGCCGGGCGGAACCGCGTGGATTCCTCTTCCACCAGCATGATCCGCAACCCCCCCACTAGTTCGCTGATGAGGTTGAACAGCACCGCCGCCATCACGTTGAACAGCGTGGCCAGCAAGGCCAACACCAAACTGGCCACGGCGTACACCCGGAAGATCTGCCCGGGAACGAACTCGAAGCTCTCCAGGCCGAAGATCTGCGTGACGAAGGCTTCGATGCGGTCGATCAGGCCCGTGGAGTCCACGGCGCTCCACAGGATCAGCGCCGCCACCAACAGCACCGCCCACAGGCAGAGGTACAAGATCAGCGACAGCTTCAACACCGACCACAGCTCCACGCGGCGCACGATGCGACGCACGCTGCGGATCTGCAGGCGGCGGCGCCGGCGGCGTTCGGCCAGCGTCCAGCGCTCAACCGACGGCGGGTCAACCGGCGGCGCCTCCGGCGTCGGGTCTAGGTCATCGGTCAGCGCTGTCTGCCAACCGTCAGCGCCGGCTGGCGGCCGCGGCGGCCTCAGCCCGGATGGTTCGCCCGACACAGCACGAAGTGTAAGGGACGCCCGCCGCCGGCTCGGCACAGCCCGCTGTGATGGCTGACCGCCGCCAGCCGGGCCGCCAAGCGGCGCGGCACCTCAATGCCGGCTTCGCCGAGCGGGCCCAGCAGCCGCACCGCCCCGGCGAGGTCCTCATCGAGGATCTGACCGGCCCGGCCCAGTGCGGCCGCCAACGCCGGCGCCAACGGCCCGCCGGCCTGGGCCGCCGCGGCCAGGGCCGTCTCGACGCCGAGCGCCACCTCGGCGAGCACGACGCCGTCGATCTCCTCGACCGCCACGAGTTCGGCGCCGTTGGCCGCCGCCAGCGCCGCCGCGGCGCCGCGCCCCCCTTGGGCCGCAGCCAGCGCCGCCGCGTCGGCGGCTGTCTGGACCTGCGCCACTCGCTGCGCCCGGCCCGCCAGGTTCGCCAAGGCGAGCGCCCCAACGAGGACCGCAGCGAGGACGAGCACCACCAGCGGCAGGACCTGACCGGCGTCGCTGCGGCGGCGCAGCGCCCGGCGAGACCGCGCTGGGAGCAGGTTCAGAGCTCTTCGCGGGGAACTAGCGTCACCGCGCTGACCTTGCGGTCACCGTCGATCTGCATGACCTTCACACCGCTGGCGTAGGCCCCCTGGGCGGACACGTCCGCCACGGGCAGGCGTATGACCACCCCGTCGGTCGCAACCACCATTACCTCGTCGCTGCCAGCGACCCCGAGGGCGGCCACCACTTCGCCTTTGCCCTCCACGAGACGGACTGCCCGCACGCCTAGTCCCCCGCGATGGCGCGGCGTGAAGGCGTCGAAGTCGGTCCGCTTGCCGAACCCCTCGTCGGTCACGATCAGCAGCTGCTGCTCGTGCAGCTCGCGCACCATCGCCACGACCTCGTCACCCTGGCGCAGCTTCATGCCCCGCACGCCCATGCTCTTCCGACCCGTCTGGCGCACCTCGTCCTCGCCCGACCTGAACCGCACCAGGTTCCCGCGCCGCGTCACAAGGCACGCCTTGTCGTCCTGACCGAACGGCAGCACCTGCACGAGTTCATCGCCGTCGACCAAGCGGATCGCTGTCAGGCCCCGATAGCGGCTCTGGTACTTGGAGAACTTGGTCTTCTTCACCCGACCGCGGCGGGTGGCGAACATCAGGTACGGGTTGGTCTCGTAGTCCCTGGTGTCGATCACCGCCGCCACCCGCTCGCCCTCGGCCAGTTGCAGCAGGTTGACGACGGCGGTGCCGCGCGCCGACCGACCAGCCATGGGCACCTCATGGACCCGCAGCCGGTGAACCCGGCCACGGTTCGTGAAAAACAGCAGGTAGGCGTGCGCCGAGGTGTGGATGACCGCGCTGATGTAGTCGCCTTCCTTCAGCTTGGCGCCCGCCACGCCGCGTCCGCCGCGGCCCTGGGTGCGGAAGGCGTCGGCCGAGGTGGTCTTGACGTAGCCGCCGCCGGTCATGATGAACACGACCTCCTCGTCGTCGATGAGGTCCTCGATGTCGAACTCCCCCGGATCGATCGCCAACTCGGTGCGCCGCGGGTCGGTGAAGCTCTGGCGCAGTTCGGACAGCTCGCCCCGGATGACCTGTCGCAGCCGCGCCTCATCGGCCAGGATGGCCTGGAGTTCGGCGATCGTGACGCGCAGCTCCTCGGCCTCCTCTGCCAGCTCGCTGCGCCCCAAGCGGGTGAGGCGCCCAAGCGGCGTGTCCAGGATGTGGTTGGCCTGCACCTCGGAGAACTCAAAGGGTCCGGCCATGAGCCCACTGCGGGCCTCGGGCCGATCGGCCGACGAGCGGATCAGAGCGATTACCTCATCCAGCATCTCTGTCGCTCGCAGCAAGCCCTCGACGATGTGCGCCCGCTCGGTGGCCCGGCCCAGGCGGTGTTCCGAGCGCCGCCGCACCACGGTGATCTGGTGGGAGACGTAGGCCTGCAGCACCTCGCGCAGGCTGAGGGTGCGCGGCACGCCGTCTTCGAGCGCCACCATGTTCACCGAAAACGCCACCTGCAGCGGCGTGTGCTTGTAGAGGTTGTTGAGGATCACCAAGGCGGGGGCGTCGCGGGTCAGCTCGAAGACCAGCCGAGTGCGCCCCTTGGCCGACTCGTTGCGAATGTCTCGAATGCCTGTGAGGACCTTGGTCTCCACGAGGTGGGCGGCGCGCCGTTCGATGGCCTCGACGCTGACCTGATACGGGATCTCCGTGGCAACGATGCAGGTGGTGCGGCCTTCGGTGACGATCTCGGCCTGGCCGCGCAGGCGCAGCGTGCCCCGGCCCGTGCGATACGCCTCCTCGATCCCGGACCGGCCCAAGATCTGTCCCCCGGTGGGGAAGTCCGGGCCGCGCACGAACGCCATCAGCTCCTCGGTTCCCGCATCGGGGTGCTCCAGCAGATGCAGTACGGCGTCGGCCACCTCGGCGAGGTTGTGCGGCGGGATGTTGGTCGCCATCCCCACGGCGATCCCTTGGCTGCCGTTCACCAGCAGGTTCGGGAAGCGTGCGGGCAGCACCTCGGGTTCGCGGTGGCGTCCGTCGAAATTGGCGACGAAGTCCACCGTCTGCTCGTCGAGGCCGGCAAGCATGGCGGCGCTCAGCTCCGACAGGCGGCACTCGGTGTAGCGGTAGGCGGCTGGCGGGTCGGCGGGGGAGCCGAAGTTGCCGTGCGGGTCGATCAGCAGATGCCGAAGGCTGAAGTCCTGGCCCATGCGCACGAGCGCGTCGTAAACGGCCGTGTCACCGTGGGGGTGGTAGCGGGCGATCACGTCGCCGACCACAGTGGCGCACTTGACGTGGCCCCGGTCGTGGCGGTGCCCGTTGGAGGCCATCGACCAGAGAATCCGCCGGTGGACGGGCTTGAGGCCGTCCCGCACGTCCGGCAGGGCGCGGGCCACGATGACCGACATGGCGTAGTCCAAGAAGGACTGCTCCATCTCGGTCTGGATCTCGATGGTGTCGACGCCGTCGGCGCCGTGCTCGGGATCCTCCGAGGGGTCCGGCCCGTGGAGGGGCCCGTCGGGCGGCTCGCTGCTCACGCCGCTCAGATGTCGAGGAAGCGCACGTCGCCGGCGTTGGCCTGGATGAACGCCTTGCGCCCCTCCACGTCATCGCCCATCAGCTGGGCGAACACCGCGTCGGCCGCTGACGCCTCCTCGATGTCGACGCGCAACAGCGTGCGCCGGTCCGGGTCGAGGGTCGTCTCCCAAAGCTCCTCCGCGTCCATTTCACCGAGGCCCTTCAGGCGCTGGAACTCGTTGCGGTGCTTGGGGTGGACCGCGAGGAACTCCGACTTGGCGCGGTCGTCCTTCAGGTAGACCTTGTCTCGGCCCACCTCGGTCGAATAGAGCGGAGGCTGGGCGATGTACACGAAGCCCTTCTCGATGAGGGGGCGCATCTGACGGAAGAAGAACGTCAGCAGCAAGGTTCGTATGTGGCTGCCGTCCACGTCCGCGTCGCAGAGCAGAATGACCTTCCCGTAGCGCACCTTGCTGATGTCGAAGCCCGCGTCGCCGTTGCCGCCGGAGCCGTTTCCGCCGTTGGCTCGGCGCCCGTTCCCGGCCGGGCCCGCGTGTTCACCCTCTTCCTCGCCGGCTGAGCCGAACCCGGCGCCGATGGCGCTGATGAGCGCGGCGATCTCGGTGTTGCGCAGCATGCGGTCGGCGCGGGAGCGCTCCACGTTGAGGATCTTCCCCCTGATCGGCAGCACGGCCATCGTGCGCGGGTCGCGGGCCTTCTTGGCCGATCCGCCCGCCGAGTCGCCCTCCACGATGTACAGCTCGTTCTCTTCGCGGTCTCCTGAGGTGCAGTCGGTCAGCTTGCCGGGCAGCCCGGCGCCGTTGAGCGCCGACTTGCGGCGGCTGGCGTCCCGCGCGGCGCGGGCGGCGAGACGGGCGCGGGAGGCCTCGACAGCCTTGGTGACGACCCTGCGGGCTTCGACGGGATGCTCCTCGAGCCAGTCCTCGAGGTGCTGGTTGGTGGCCCGCTCGACGAGGGAGCGAATGGGGACGTTGCCGAGCTTGCTCTTGGTCTGGCCCTCAAACTGGGGCTCCCGGAGTCGCACGCTGACGATGGCCGTGAGTCCCTCGCGGATGTCCTCGCCTTGCAGGTTCTCAACGCCCCGCAGCAGACCCTTGCGGTCGGCGTAGCGGTTCACCACCCCCGTGAGCGCCCGGCGGAGACCCTCCTCGTGCATCCCCCCCTCGGTCGTGGTGATGCCGTTGGCGAAGGAGTACAGCCCGTCGGTGTTGTAGGCGGTGCTCCACTGGAAGGCCACCTCCACCTCCTGGTCCGACTCAGCCTGGCAGAAGTAGCCCACCTCGGCGAAGAGCGGCTCCTTGGAGGCGTTGACGTGGCGGACGAAGTCTGCGATCCCCCCGGTGTAGCGGTAGGTCGTCCAGCGGGCCGTCGGGTCGGTGCGCAGGTCGCGGAAACGAATCTGCAGGCCGGCGTTCAAGAACGCCATCACCTGGAGGCGCTCGGTCAAGCGAGCCGCTTGGAAGGCCACCTCGTCGAAGACGGCCGGGTCGGCCCAGAAGCGCACGCCGGTGCCCGTCGAGGCGCCCGCGGGAAGGTCCTCTAGGCGCTCCAACGGCGCCTCGACGCCGCCGCCGGCGCTGAAGCGCATCTCCCAGCGGGCGCCGTCCCGGCGCACCTCCACCGCCAAGCGACTCGACAGGGCGTTGACGACCGAGATCCCTACGCCGTGCAGACCCCCGGAAACCTTGTAGCCGCTGCCGCCGAACTTGCCGCCAGCGTGCAGCACCGTCATCACCACCTCGACCGCGGACTTCTCCGGGGTGTCGGGATGGGGACCGGTGGGGATGCCCCGACCGTTGTCGGTCACCTCGCAGGAACCGTCGGCGTGCAGGGTGACATCCACCTCGGTGCAGTGGCCGGCCATCGCCTCGTCCACCGCGTTGTCCACCACCTCGTACACGAGATGGTGCAGCCCTGTCGGCCCCGTGGAGCCGATGTACATCCCAGGTCTGCGGCGAACTGCCTCGAGCCCCTCGAGAACAGTGATGTCCGCCGCTTCGTACGAGTCAGACCTATCAACCACGCGCAGGCGCCTCCGTCCCGAACCGGTTCGTCTCGGGGCCTCTCCAAGGCCATGCGGCCCACCCGGCGGGGGGCAAGATCAGCACCGGTGGTGCCAGCCGGCGGTGAGGCGCGACCGGGTTGAGTCTACCGCCTGAACGGCCCGCCGCGGCCCTTTGCCACCGCAACGCGGGGGCGAATGGACTGGACCTTCCCCGGCCCCAAACACTCGGAGAGGCGGTCCAGCAGCTCGCCTTCCCGAAGGCGCAGCTGCGCCGCGCAGGCAGGGTCGTCCACCTCCACGATGAGACGCCGGTTGACTAGCCGGGCCGGACGCGCCCGTGTGGCGAGGGCAGCGCCGGCGGCGTCAGGCCAGTGCTCGAAGAGCGTGGCGAGCACATCAGCCGACGGGGAGCCGAGACTCCCCAAGAGACGGTTCAAACTCTCCTTAACCGGGCGAGGGCCGCGGCCACCCGCGGCGGGGCTCAGATTCATGGCCGCGCCGTCGGCGCTCGCGGCAGGTCAGTGACCTCGAGCACTTGCTCTGGGCGCGCCCCGAGGGGGGTGTCCCCGGCGGTCGCCAACAGGATCTGACCGGCTGGCAGCATCCCCAAGAGCCGCTCCTGGCGCGCCGGGTCCAGCTCGGAGAACACATCGTCCAACAAGAGCAACGGCGCGCCAGCGGGCGAAGCGGTCATGCTGTCATGCACGGCTAAGCGGAACGCCAATGAGAGGCATCTCTGGTTCCCCTGTGAGGCGTGCGAGCGGGCCGGGAGCCCGCCGAGGCGCCAGTCCAGGTCGTCGCGGTGCGGGCCGACGGTGGTGACGCCGCGCCGCAGATCCTCGCCGCGGGCCGCCGCCAGCGCCGCCTTGAGCCCCGAGTTCAGCCACGGCGGGTCATAGGACATGGTGACACGGGCGTCGCCGTCCCCGGCGAGCCGTCGGAAGCAGCGTTCCATGCCCGGCTGCAGCTCCGCGACCGCGCCGCGGCGCTCGGCCGCCCAGGTCTCGGCGGCGTCGGCCAGCCGGTCGTCCCAGATGTCCAGCGACCGACGACCCTCGCCGTCGAGGCCAGTCTCGCCGCGGCCGCCCACTTGGCGCAGCAAGGCGTTGCGCTGGCGCAGACAAGCGGCTAAGCGCTGGCGACTGTCGGCGGTTCGGGGGCGCAGGCTCAGGATGGCACCGTCGATGGCATCACGGCGCTCGCCAGGGGGGCCCTTGACCACGAGAAGGTCGTCGGGCTGAAAGCTCAGCACCGCCACCTGCTCCTGCAACTCGGCGGCGCGGCGCAGCGGTTGGCGGTTCACTTGGGTGCGATTGCGCCCGCCGTCGGCGCGGATCTCCGTCTCGACGAGCAGCCGCCTGTCACCGACGCTGAACTCGCCGCGGACCACCGCCGACGACGTGCCGGCGCGGACGAGGTCGCCCGCCGCGGCGCGCCGAAACGAGGCGAGTGTCGCCAGGTAGCCGACGGCTTCGAGCAGCGAAGTCTTGCCCGAGCCGTTGGAACCGCGAATGACCGTCAGGCCCTCGGACAACTCGAGCGCCACGCTCTCGTGCGGCCGGAAGTCGCGTACCTCCAGCCAGCGGAGCAGCACGCTGTCTCAGGTGATGCGCAACGGCATCAGAACGTAGAGGAAGTCTTCCCGCTCCGGCGACCGCAGCAGCGCTGGCTTCAGCTTGTCAGCCGTGTAGAGGAGGATCTCGTCGCCGTCGAGAGCCTCCACACCGTCGTGGAGGTACTGGGCGTTGAAAGCGATGACGAGATCCTCACCCTCGTAGGACGCGGCCATCTCCTCGGTCGCCTCGCCCACGTCCTGGGCCGTGGCCGACAGAGTCAGCGCGCCAGCCGTCATGCTCACCCGCATCGGCACTTGGGCCAAAGCCAGGAGCCGAACCCGTCGGATGGCGTCGAGGAGCGTCTTGCGGTCCGCTACCAAGCGGTTCGGGTGGTCGGTGGGGATGAGTCCCTCGTAGCTAGGGAAGTCGCCGTTGATCAGGCGCGCTGAGAGGCGGGTCGCCCCCACCTCGAACAGCACGGTGCTCTCGTCAAGTTGCACACCCACCCGCACGTCGCCCACCACGAGGCGGGCCACCTCCTCGAGGGCCCGCGACGGTACGAGCACGCCCTTGTCGCCGACCTCCATGGACACGCTGTCCAGATCGCGCTGCGCCAGACGGTAAGAGTCGGTCGCCACAACCCGCAGACCGCCACCGAAGGGTGTCAACAGCACCCCGGTCAGCACCGGGCGCGACTCATCGCGGCCCGCCGCGGAGACCACCTGACGCAGACCGCCGACCAGCGTCTGCCCGTCGACGGTGACCGTCGCCTCGCCCAGCAGCGGAATTCTCGGGAAGTCCGACTCCGGCATGGTCCGCAGCGAGAACTCCGAACGACCCGACCGGACCTTCAACCCCTGCTCGTCGAACTCGACCTCCACCGCGCCGAGGTCCAAGGATCGCACGATGTCAGTCAGCAGGCGGGCCTGCACAAGCGCGGCACCGTTCTCACCGCCGGTCACGGTGACGCGGTCAGCGATGGTGAGGTCCACGTCGCTGCCGGTGACCGAGAGGCTGTCACCGGTGAGCTCAAGCAGCACCCCCGACAGTCCGACCACCGGCCCGACCTTGGCTGTCACAGCCCGCCCCGCTCGACTCAGAGCGCTGATGAGTGTGTCTCGTTCGCATTTGAACTTCACAGGTTCCGCCCTTCACTCAGGATCTGTTTGTACGTCAGTTTGTAGTGGTAGTAGGTCTGGGGATTGTGTATTTCCGACTGTCATCGCAGGTGGGGCCGCTGCGGCGCTGTGGAGGATCGGCGGCACTTATCCCGAGCGCGAAGAGGCCGGGCGTCGATCAACGCTGGTCTCGGTGGTGGTTCGACTGCATTTGTCCGTTGGTTGCACACAGGATTCCCCAAACTGAGCGCCAGGCTATGCGGCAGTTCCGACATTGTTTCGTAGCATACGCGTGATTTGTGTCACTTGCTCGTATACCTGCTGTTTCTCTGACATCAGCTGCTTGATCTTGTTTACGGCGTGGATGACCGTGGTATGGTCGCGGTCGCCGAATTCCGAGGCGATGGCCGGGAAGCTGAGTTCGGTCAGCTCACGCATTACGTACATGGCGATGTGGCGCGCCGTGACCAGCTGGCGCCGTCGGCTCGTTCCCATGATCTCCTCGACGCCGACGCCGAACATGTTGGAACACGCGTTCATGATGTGGGCCGGCATCACGACATGCTGGGTCTGGGGCGTGAAGATGTCTCGCAGCAGGTCGTGAGCGGTCGGGACGGAGATCTCCTGCTGGTTGAGGGTTGCGAAGGCGCAGACACGGGTCAGGGCGCCCTCAAGTTCGCGGATGTTGTTGGTGACGCGCTCGGCAATCAACTCCAGCACCTTCTGGGACAGGAGGTAGCGAGACTCTTCGGGCACCCGATGATCCAGGATCGCTAGCCGGGTCTCGATGTTGGGGGGCTGAATGTCGGTGATGAGGCCCATCTTGAAGCGGCTGCGGAGTCGGTCTTCGAGGGTCGGGATGGAGTCGGGCGGTCGGTCGCAGGTGATTACAAGAAGGCTGCTGGTCTCATAGAGAGTGTTGAAAGTGTGGAAGAACTCCTCTTGGAGGCCCTCCTTGCCGGCGAAAAACTGGGCGTCGTCGACTAGCAGGACGTCGATGCGGCGGTAGTAGTCCTTGAAGGCGGGGAGGTGGTTGGAGCGGATGGCGTGGACGAAGCGGTTGAGGAAGGTCTCCGTGGAAACTAGGCGGACCAGCGACCCGGGGTAGTGCTCGTTGACGTAGTGGGCGATCGCATGGAGCAGGTGGGTCTTGCCCAGCCCGGCGCCGCCGTAGATGAACAGTGGGTTGTAGACCTTGCCGGGCTGCTCGGCCACCTGCTCGGCCGCGGCCTGAGCGAAGGAGTTGGAGGGTCCGCAGACGAAGTGGTCGAAGGTGTAGCGCGGGTTCAGCGGCTCGTCCATGAAGAGCCCTTCGGCGCTCGCTGAGGGGACGCTCGTGCGGGTCGCCGCGGCCCCGCGAGAGTCGCGTGCCAGCTCGATCGGTGGCGTCAGCAGCTCCTCGAGCGCCTGCGTGCCAGCTGAATCCAGCGGCAGAGGCTCGATGTCGATGATCAGGCTCAGCGGCTCGCCTGTGATCTCGTCGAGTACATCCTCGATGAGGTGGCGGTAGCGGCGCTCGATCCGGTCCCGGGCGATGGCGCTGGGGACATGCACCCGCAACCCGTCGCTCGTCAGTTCGTGCGGTCTGATGTCGAGGAACGTCGAGTGCCAGACGGCGTCAGAGACGTGGTTGCGGATCGTGGTGGCGCAGGCGCTCCACAAGTGCGCTGGGTCGTTCACGGTTGCGGCTCGGTTTCTGATAGGGACCCCCCCCGCTGGTGCCCGGTGCCGGCGGGGTCGGATGGCGGATGGATCGGCTGTTTGACGGACCTGCGGTGTTCGTCGTGGCGGGGAATCTAGCCCCGCGACTCGGCGGGCGTCGGCGGCAGCTTTTGCTATGTCCTTCAGTGTCATCGCGGTTGATTGACTCATTGGCCTGTGCGGTCGAGACGGCCCGCGCCAGCCCAGCCGGGACACCGCGGGAACTGACGGGACGCGAAGCCGCCGCCCGGTTGTGGCAGACATCGCGGCCCCGTAGCGTGAGACGGTCGAGTTGCGTCCGGTGCCTTGTCCGGACTGCTCGACTCGACGGTCCTCGCGGCAGTCGCCCGGAGGCGTCGGTGCCCCGGGAACCACCTCGCTGCGTGTGTACCGACGGGAGGGGATCGCCCCGGCGCAAGGAGGAACGGAAGTGAAGCGGACGTACCAGCCGAACGTTCGCCGCAGGTCGCGGCGTCATGGGTTCAGGAAGCGGATGAGCAGCCGCGGTGGGCGGGCGGTCCTGCGAGCACGCCGCCGCCGGGGCCGCCAGAGGTTGTCGGCCTGATCGGGCGAATCCGATCAGCGGCCACATTTGAGCGGCTCGCCCGGGAGGGTCGTGTCGTCCGCCGCGGCGCGCTCGAGTTCCGCTATCTCCTCGATGGCGGCGACGGCCCGCCGCGGGTCGCCTTCGCCGTGCCGCGCCGTGCCGGCTCGGCGGTCGTGCGCAACCGCCTGCGTCGTCGGCTGCGCGCCGTGATGCGCGAGCTGGGCGATCCCGCCCGCGGCCCGACGTTCCCCAGCGGCGACTATCTGATCCGCCCGCGCCGCAACGCCGCCTCCATCAGCTTCGGGCGGCTGCGAGAGGACGCCGCGGCGGTGCTGGCGAGAGTCTGTGGGGGCGGGTCCTCGTGAGCTTCGGGAAACGATCGCTTCTCGTGGCGATCCGCCTTTATCAGGCCTTCAGTGCGGTGCGCCCGCCGCGCTGTCGGTTCCTGCCGACGTGCTCGGCGTACGCGGCCGAGGCGATTCGAGTCCACGGTGCCTGGCGCGGCGGCTGGTACACGGTGCGAAGGCTGGCGAAGTGTCAGCCGTTCGGGCCCTACGGGGTGGATCCGGTGCCCCCCCGACCCGGCGAGGCCATCGGCTGTGAGGGCGCGGCCTGATGTTCGACGCGATCGGTCGGGCCTTCAATCCGCTGATGCGGCTAGTGGCCCGCGTCCTGTCGTTCCTCTATGACCTCTGGCCTAGCTACTCGGGTTCGATCGTGCTGCTGACGATTTGCGTGATGACGATTCTCACGCCGGTCACGATCCGCAGCACCAAGTCCATGCTGGCGATGCGCCGCTTGGCGCCGCAGGTCAAGCGGCTGCAGACCGAGTACCGCAACGACCGCCAGAAGATGAACGAAGAGGTCATGGCGCTGTACCGGTCCAACAGCGTCAACCCGCTCGGCGGCTGCCTGCCCCTGCTCATGCAGTCGCCGGTGTTCATCGCGCTCTTCTACGTGCTGCGCGGCTTGACGCGCCGCACCTCGGAGCTGGGCTGGTCGTCGGGCCAGGCCGCAGCCGCGTGCGCCTCCTCGGCGGGCCTGGACTGCTCGCCGCAACTCGCCAGCGCACCCGAACAGACGTTCAACCCGGACTATCTCAGCGCCGACAGCCAGCTCTACCAGGATCTCGTCGTCAGCACTGAGATGAAGGGATGGGGTCTGGACCTCGCCCAGAGCGCCAGCTCGGCGCTGGGGCGCTCGTTCGTGTCGGGGCTTCCGTACCTCGGCATGATCGTCCTGGTGGCGGGGTTGGGGTACTACCAGCAGCGCCAGATCAGCGGGCGGATGTCCGCGGAGGAGCAGACTCCGCAGGCCCGCATGATGATGCGGGTCATCCCGGTCATCCTGCCGATCATCTCCTTCAGCCTGTCGGCGGGTCTGGTGCTGTACTACAACGCGCAGAGCATCATCCGGATCGGCCAGCAGGCCCTCATCACGCGGAAGCTGTACCGGCCGTTCGCCGAGGAGGAGGCGGCGCGCAAGGAGATGGAGGAGGCGGTCGAGCGCGGCGAAGAACCCGTCGTGTCCAAGCCGGCCGAGGCGCCCAGCGGCCTAGCGGAACGGTTGGGTCTGACCAGCGCTCCGGACCCGCGCCGCCATGGCCGGCAGCGGCCCGTGAGCGGCGCGGCCCCCAAGCCGAAGCCGGTGCCGCCGACAGCCAAAGCCCCCGCAACCGCCAAAGCCCCGCCGCGGGAGCCGTCGGCGGGGCGGGCGAGCACGTCGGCTGGCTCGGCGGCCGGCAGCTCGCGGCCGGCCCGGCGTGAGCGCGCAGGATCGAACAGACGTTTCAAGAAGGACCGGACACCGGCGCCGAACCCGGTGCCGAGCCGGGTGACGCCCAAGGGTGCGAAGCAGCAGCGGAGCAAGCGTTACAAGAAGTGAGAGTCCCATGGAATGGATAGTGACCGAGGCGCGCACAGTCGCGGACGCCAAGGAGGCGGCGCTCGACCAGCTCGGCGTCGACGAACGGGAGGCCGAGTTCGAGGTGCTCGTCGAGCCCCAGCGAGGCGTGCTGTGGCTGGGCCGGACGAATGCGGTGGTGCGTGCCCGCGTGATGCCGCGCGTCGAGAATCGCCCGGATCGGCGCGGTCGGCAGCGGCGCGCCCGCGGCGGCGACCGCAAGCCGCGCGCCAGCGCGGCCAAGTCTGCATCGAGCGACAAGGCGCCCGCCGCCGGCGAGGCCGATCGGGCGCGCGTTGTGGCCCCGGAGACCAAGCGGACCCAGCCAGCCCGCCGCCGAGGCGCCGGAGCGCCGCAGGGCCGGGCGAAGAAGCCGACGAGAAACGCGGAACCCAAGCGCGGAGGAGAGGAAATGGACACGATTGACTCCAATGGCGGAGCGGACAGAGCCGAGTTGGCGAACGAGGAGGAACTGCTGCGCTCCTTTGCGGCGGGCCTCATCGAGGCGTTCGGGATCGACGCCGCGGTCACCACGCTGCGGACCGCCGAGGGCGCCCTCGAGGTCGTGGTCGAAGGCGACGACGTGGGGCTGCTGATCGGGCGCCGGGGCGCCACGCTGGCCGCTGTCGAGGAACTCCTGCGGGTGGTGGCGCAGCGGCGGGCGCAGGGTCGTCGCTCCAGCAAAGTGCGACTCGAAGTGGGCGGCTACCGTCGGCGGCGCCAAGAGGCACTCGAAGCCTTCGCGCAGCGGGTCGCCGCTGAGGTAGTAGACACCGGTCAAGCGAAGATGCTTGAGCCGATGAACGCGGCCGACCGCAAGATCGTCCACGACGCCATCGTGGAGGTGTCGGGCGTGGAGACGGCTTCAGAGGGTGCCGAGCCACGGCGACGCGTCGTGGTGCGCCCGGGGAGCTGAGCTGCTGGCCGAGGCCGATGCCCTGGCGCACCTGGGGCCCCGCCTCGATCAGATCTTCGAGCGGGCTCAGGAGAAGGGCCTGCTCGGACGGGCCACGGTGCCGCGTCGGGAATGGGTCCACGCCGCAGCGATAGCCGGAGGAGTAGCTGATCCTGGCGAGGGCCGCTGCTTGGACCTCGGGACGGGTTCTGGCCTGTTCGGTTTGGTGATGGCGGCGTGCTGGCCAGCGACGAGGTGGGTGTTCACCGACCGGAGACTTCGCAGCGAGACGTTCGTGTCGTGGGCAATCGGGGTTCTGGAGATGTCCGCCCGCGCCGCCTTCGTTCGAGGCGAGGTGGCCGCGCTGGCTCGCGCCGAGGCGCTGACGGGGAGGTTCGACCTGGTCGTCGCCCGGGCGTTCGCTTCGCCCGCGGTCACCGCTGAGTGCGCCACGGGGTTTCTGGCCGTCGGTGGTCGCCTCGTCGTGAGCGAGGGCGAGGGCTCCCTGGCAGACCGCTGGCCCGCCGCGCCGCTGCGCAGGCTGGGCTTGGCGGTGGCGGCCACCGGCGCAGGGCCTCGCTTCGTGGAGCTTGCGAAGGTGGCGCCGCAGGAGAGCCGGTTTCCGCGCCGGCTGGCGGCGCTGCAGCGTGTACCCCTCTACTGAGCTCACAGCCGCCGTGACCAGGGTTGTTGACGCGGCTGGCGCGTGGCTGACGCCGACTGGCGCGGGCTGGCTGCCGGTGCCGGGGGCAGAAGCCTGGGCCCCCGCTAGCTCGGTCGGCCCTATGTTTCACGTGAAACATCGACCCTTGTGGCAGTGCGGGCCAGTACACTGCCCTGGGCAGCCGGCCCCTGTTGGAGGTGTTGCGCCGTGACGTCTGCATGCCGCACGATTGCTGTTGCCAACCAGAAGGGCGGCGTCGGGAAGACCACGACGGCCATCAACCTCGGGGCGGCGCTGGCGGAGCTAGGGCGACAGGTTCTCGTGGTCGACATGGATCCCCAAGCGAATGCGACGACGGGCATCGGCCTCGATCCCCGGGACCTAACGGCGTCGGTGTACGACGTGCTGATGGACGGTGATCCGCTGGCCGACTGCATCGTCCCGACATCGGTCGAGGGACTCATGGCGGTACCTTCGCATCTCGACCTCGCCGGCGCCGAGATCGAGCTTCAGTCGGCGTTCAACCGCGAACGCCGACTGGCGAGCGCGCTCTCGAGTGTGCGCGACCGGTTCGACTACGTGTTCGTGGACTGCCCGCCGGCTCTCGGACTGTTGGCGATCAATGCGCTGACGGCCGTGCGCGAGGTGCTCGTGCCGATCCAGTGCGAGTACTTCGCCTTGGAGGGCCTTGCGCAGCTGACGATGCACGTCGATCAGATTCGCCAGCACCTCAATCCTGACCTGCGTGTTTCGCAGCTGCTACTCGTCATGTACGACGACAGGACGAAGCTGTCGCGCCAGGTGTCCCAGGAGGTTCGGGCGCGGTACGACTCCCGCGTCTGTCGGACGGTGATTCCTCGGTCGGTGCGGCTCGCGGAGGCACCCGCGCGGGGCCTGCCGATTACCGTGAGTTCGCCCCGCTCGCGCGCCGCTCTGACCTATCGGATCCTGGCGAAGGAGTTCGAGGCCAATGGCGCCCAGTGAGCGGGGCGCGGGGCGTGGCCTCGGCGCTCTCATCCCGACCGGCGGGCAGGTCGGTGGCGGCTACCGCGAGATTGCCGTCGCCAGCATCGTGCCCAATACGCATCAGCCGCGGTCGAGCTTCGAAGAGGAGCCGCTGGACGCGCTCGCCGACTCGATCGGTCGCCTCGGCGTCCTGCAGCCGGTGCTGGTCCGCCAGATCGAGCCCGACCGGTTCGAGTTGATCGCCGGGGAGCGCCGCTGGCGGGCCGCCAAGCGCGCCGGGCTGCAGGCGATACCCGCGCTCGTCCGGTCGGCGCAGGACCAGGAATCGCTGGAGGAGGCACTCGTTGAGAACCTGCACCGCGAGGACCTGAACCCCTTGGAGGAGGCAGCCGCGTACCTACAGCTGCAGCAAGACTTCGGGCTGACCCAGCAGGCGGTGGCGACTCGGGTCGGACGCAGCCGCGCCGCGGTGACCAATGCGACCCGCCTGCTTCAGCTGCCCGGCGAGGTGCAGGAGCTCATCGCGGCGCGGCGGTTGTCGGCTGGCCACGGGCGCGCCCTCGCTGGGGTGGCGGACGCCTCGGAACAGCTGAGTCTGGCCCGGCAGGTCGTCGGCGAAGGATGGTCGGTGCGCCAGCTGGAAGAGCACCTTCGGTCGCCGGGTGCCGCGCCGGAGGCTGGCGGTGCCAGCGCGGCCCCCAAGCAGGTCCGCCAGCCCGATGAGGCGCCATCAGGAGCGGTCGCCAGTGAGTCAGCTTTGCTGGAACTCGAGAACCTGTTGGCGGAGTACCTCTCGACGACGGTGCGGGTGGAGATCGGCGAGCGCAAGGGCCGCTTGACGGTGGAGTTCGCGGACCTTGACGACCTCGAACGCATCTACCACTTGGTGACGCGCTAGCGCCGAGCCCGCCGAGGCTGAAGGCGAACGTATGTTTGGCGAAGTGCGGCGGGACCAGCGCCGGGTGTCAGATCGGTTGGGCGATCCAGCGGGCCAGGCTCTGGGCAATACGCTCGGCGACGGTGCCCTGCTGCTCCACGATGGCCGGAGGTGGCCCCAGTAGGCAAGCAACAGCCGGCATGCGGCTCTCCCGCAGCAGCGGTAGGCGCATCCCGGCGGTGCTGGCGGCTGCGTCCAGGGCACCGCCCAGTTCCGCGGCCAACAATTCCGCCAGGCGCTTGCCGCCGGCAGAGGTGAAGCCCGCTGTCTCGAAGTAGAAGCTCTCGCAGCGGCGATCCTCCACAAGCTGAACGTCCAGCAGCACTGCGGCGTCGAGCTCGTTGGCTACCGCCGCCACCTCCGAGCCGTCCCGCTGCACGAGGACGAGCACTCGGGCCCCTCGGCGGCGCAACACCCGCGCGGTGGCCACGACCAGCGAGTCGGCGCCGGCGAGGGCGATCGGCGCGGCGCTCAAGAGCCGCGGACGGCGCCGCAGTCGCTCACGCTCGAGCAGCATCTCCATGCTGTGGCTGTCACCGGCGGGGATTCGCTCGAGGAGCGCCACCGTGTCGGGGCCGCAGATCCCGTCTGCGGTGAGCCCGGCGTTCTCCTGCAGGGCGCTGATCGCCGCGGCTGTGTCCGGTCCGAAGATCCCGTCGACGCGGCCCGCGGAGAATCCCAGAGTTCCCAGCCGGCGCTGGAGATCTGCCACGTCGTCGCCGCGCTGAAAGGGGGTGCGCAGGTACAACAAGCGGTCCCCGAGGCGATGCCCGGCCTCGACTAGGGCAGCCCACGTGCCGGGCCCGCAGACGCCGTCGACCAGCAGGCCGCGACTCTGCTGGAACCGCTTGATCGCCTCCGCAGTGGCGGCGGTGTACTCCTCGCTTACCGACACGTCGGGCAGGCCGGCGGCGACGAGCTTGCGATGCAGGTCGCGCACGGTCGCCCCGCGGGCACCGATGCGGAGAGGCAGCGCCTCCTCGGCTATCGGCGCTTCCTCTCGCTCAGCGGTGCCGTCGCGTGACCGCGGCCTAAAGGAACTCCGCGAGGTCCTCGAGGAGCGCGGCCTTGCTCTTGGCGCCCACCATGCGCTTGGCGGCTTCGCCGCCGTTGAAGACGATCAGCGTGGGGATGCTCATGACGCCGTGTTGGCGCGCCACGTTCGGCGCGTCGTCCACGTTGAGCTTGGCGAAGCTAAGGCTCTCCCCGTGCTCCGCGGCCAACTCGTCCAGAATCGGTGCGATCATCTTGCAGGGGCCGCACCAGTCGGCCCAGAAGTCCACGAGCACCGGCTTGGTCGCCGCGCCGACTGTCTCGTCGAAGGTCGCTTCGGTGAGTGTGGTGATGCCTGCCATGTCTCCTCCAAGTCTGACGCAGATGCGCCGGTTGCGATGCCGCGGCGAGATGTTCCGGGGCGGGGCGGCGCACCGCGTCGCCACGCCCCGCAACGCTAGCGGTGCTCGCGCTCGGGTTGCGCCTCGAGCCAGCGCTCGGCGTCGATGGCGGCCATGCAGCCGCTGCCCGCGGCGGTCACCGCCTGGCGGTACACGTCGTCCTGCACGTCGCCGCAGGCAAAGACTCCGGGGACGTTCGTCCTCGTCGAGTCGGGTTCGGTCATCAGATAGCCGCTGGGGTGCATGTCCAGGGCGCCCTTGAAGAGGTCGGTGTTGGGCCGGTGGCCGATGGCGACGAAGAGGCCGGCCAGCGGCAAGGTCTGTTCGGCGCCGTTACCCGTGTGGCGCACCCGGACCCCTTCGAGCGCTTCGGATCCCAGGATGTCGATGACGGCGTGGTCCCAGAGGAAGTCGATGCGGTCCGAAGCGAAGGCGCGGTCCTGCATGATCTTGGAGGCCCGCAGCTGGTCGCGCCGATGAATCACGGTCACCTTGCTGGCGAACTTCGTGAGGAAGAGCGCCTCCTCCATGGCGGAATCGCCGCCGCCCACGACGGCGATCTCCTGGTCACGGAAGAAGAACCCGTCGCAGGTGGCACAAGTGGACAGGCCGCGCCCGATGAGGCGTTCTTCCGCCTCGAGTCCCAGCATGAGAGACTGCGCGCCCGTGGAGACGATCACCGCCTGAGCGGTCGCGGCCGCCGGGTCGCCGTCGCCCACCCAGAGCCGGAACGGGCGCTGGGAGAAGTCCACGCGGCTGACCTTCTCGGTGCGGAGCTCTGCGCCGAATCGGCTGGCCTGGGTCCGGAACGCCGCCATGAGGTCGGGGCCCTGCACGCCGTCGGGAAACCCCGGATAGTTCTCCACGTCGGTTGTGATCATCAACTGCCCGCCGGGCTGGTCGCCGGTGGAGGACGGCTCGCCCTCGAAGACCAAGGGTGCCAGGTTGGCTCGGGCGCAGTAGATGGCGGCAGTGAGTCCGGCGGGGCCGGATCCGATGATGACGACGTTGCGGGGCTGGGGGCTCATAAGGCTTGGCGTGAGGCCGCCCGGCGCGGGCGGCGAGCCCAGAGCAGCAGTCCGATCCCGCCGAAGAACGCCCCGAGGAGAACGTAGGTGGCCCACACCTCGCCGGGCAGGTACAAGTCGATGAGCCGGACCAGCCCGATGACTCCCAACACGAACATCAGTATGGCCAGGACGACAATCACCAGGCCGTAGACCACTCGGCGGGCCAGGTTGGCGGCCGGCCGGTCTGTGGCGGCGCGGATGGCGCACACGGTCGACACGATGCGGTCGGCGACCCGGTGGGGCCAGTCCGCGGACAGCCCCGGCAGGGTCCGCAAGTTCGGCTCCGGCTGGTCGGGCGGCATGAACTTGGGAGTTTACCGAGGCGGATTATCCGGGCGGGAGTTCGTCGCAGGCGATGGCGTCCAGGACGGCGAATGGGCCGCCGTGGCGCTGCACCACGAGCAGCGGCATGTCGGCGAGGGTGACGCGGCGCTCGACTGTGCTGGCGCCGGCGGCGGCAGCGCAGGCTTCCGCCGCTGGCTCGAGGGTGTCAGCCGCAGGGAGTTCCTCGCAGGTGGCGGCGTTGAGCACGGCGGGCGGGCCACCGTCGCGCTGCACCACGAGCAGCGTCGTGTCGTTGAGGGTGACGCGGAGTTCGACTGTGGCCGAGCAGGCCTCCGCTGCCGGCTCGGCGTCAGCTGCGGGGGGGCCTGAATCGTCTATGGCCTCGAGGTCCGCGACGGCAGACTGTTGGGGTTCCGGCGCCGATTCCGGTGCCTGAGTCGCTGCGGGTGCTGGCGCCGCGGGCAGTGCCACGGTGGCATCGGTGTCGCCGCCGCGCTCAGCGAACAACCCCACGGCGGCAGCCACGATGAAGCCGACGGCCACCGCGGCGGCCACACCGGCGATGACCGCCAAGCCGCGCCGCCGCGGCGCCAGCGACTCCGGTGCGTCACGGCGAGCGTCGACGTCCGCCAGCGCCGCGGCGACGGCGGCGTCAGCTGCGCCCGGCGGCGGGGTGACGGTTTCGCCCACGGCCGTGGCGGCTCGCCGAAGCGCGGCGAGGCGCTCCGCTAGATCGGGAACTTGGCGCGCCGCTTCGGTCCCCTCAGCGGTGAGCGCGTCGTCCAGATGGGCCGAGGCCAGCTCGTCGGGTGGGAGGCGCGATTCGTTCATGGTCAGTCGCCGTTCAGACGATCTGAGGCGGGTGTCTGGTTCCCCGCGCTGAGCGTCTCGGCCAGCCGGCGGCGACCGCGGGCGATACGCGAGCGCACGGTGCCGGGCGGGATGTGGAGCACGTCGGAGATCTCGTCGTAGCTGAGTCCCGCCTGATCCCGCAGCACGACCGGCACGCGGAACTCCTCGGGAAGTTCGGCCAACGCAGCGTCGAGGTCGAGCCGCGCGCTGATCTGCTCGCCGACCGGGTCGAGCGGCCCGCCGCTGAGCCGGTCGGTCAGCTCATCGGCTGACCGACGCTGACGGCGCCGCAGCTCGTCCAGGCAGGCGTTGGTAGCGACGCGGTAGCTCCACGTGGTGAAGCTGGAGCGGGCGTCGAAACGCTTGAGCCCTCGACTGATGGCGATGAGCGCCTCCTGGGCGGCGTCGGCGGCGTCAGCGTCGTTGCCGGCCAGCCTGCGGCACACGGCGTAGACCCGTGGGTAGTGGCGGCGCAGCAGGATTTCCATTGCCTCGCGGTCGTCGGTGCCCGCGGCGGCGGCGAGTTCGAGATCGGAGAGCTCCGTGCGCCGTCCGCTCCCGGGAAGCGGAACCGGCTCTCGGGCCGCGGTCGGGCCGCGGCTCGAGGGCGACTGTTCGCGCCTCCACGACCGCCGCCCGGGCGCAGCCACCGCCCTCAGCTGTCGCTGGCGACCACGTAGGTGACGCCGAGCACGCCCTGTCCCGCGTGGGTGCCGATGACCGGCCCGATCCAGCCGGTGCGCACCCGCGCCAGGTCGACCGACTCGCCGAGCAGCGCCAGGAAATCGTCCACGTCCGCCGCGGCGCCGTGTCCGACGCAGAGATGGCTGACCGGCTCGTCGGCTAGGACGCGGTCGCGCAACCACAAGAAGGACTTCTTCCGGGTGCGGGTTCTCGCGGCCTCCTCGACGCGCCCGCTGCTCACGTCCACGATCGGCTTGATCGACAGCATCGAGCCGAGCAGCGCGACCGCCCCGCCGACACGACCACCCTTGCGCAGGTTCTCCATGGTGTCGATGGCACCGAACATGCGGGTTCGTTCGGCCAGGTCGCAGCAGAGCGCCTCGACCTCATCGAGAGAGGCGCCGTCCTCGGCGGCCTTGGCCGCCTCGATCACGATCGAACCCAGACCGGTGGTAAGCGAGCGCGAGTCCACGCAGCGTACTTCCACGACGTCGGCCACGGCCTGCGCCGCGGTGCCCGCGGCCGGCCCGGTGGCGGAGAGCTCGTAGGAGAGGTTGACGCAGACGATCCCCGTGGCGCCGTCGGCGGCCAGAGACCGGAACACCTCCTCGAAGTGTCCGGGGGAGGGCGCCGCGGTGGTGGGCAGCTCTTCGGAGGCCGCCATGCGGGCGTAGAAGTCCTGCGGCGTCAGCTCCTCGCGATCCACTAGCGGCTCGTCGTCGAAGGTGATGATGAGCGGCACCACGCGGATCCCCCACTGCTCCGTCAGGGCGCCCTCGAGGTCGCAGGCGCTGTCGGTGACGATGCGGATGCTGCTCATGGCGAATCCTCCTTGAATCCTGGCGAACTCCATCGGCAGTGTGCTCCCAGTCTGACCCTAATGGGCGCCGCGCTCGGGAATCTCACGGGAAGGCGACGGGTTAGGCTCGCCGGGGTGACGGTCCTGTTTCTTGCCGATGAGCGCTGCTTGGACCACGACCCCGGTCGGCGCCACCCGGAGCGACCGCGTCGCGTCGATGCGGTGCGTCAGGGCGTGCTCGCCGCGGGGCTCGGCGAGGCGCTCCTGGACTGCACGCCGGTCGAGGCCAGTGCGGCGGACCTGCGGGCGGTCCATGGGGCCGAGGTGGTGGCGCGCGCCGAGGAACTGGCAGACGCCGGCGGTGGCCACCTCGACGCTGACACGGTGCTGAGCAGCGGCTCGGTCGCCGCGGCGCGCACGGCCGCGGGGGCGGGGCTGACCGCGCTGGCGGAGTTGGACGCCGGCCGCGCCGAGGCGGCGTTCTGCGCGGTGCGGCCGCCAGGCCATCACGCCACGGCACTGCGATCCATGGGCTTCTGCCTGTTCAACAACGTCGCGGTCGCCGCCGCCCGGCTGGCGTCCCGCGGCGAGCGCGTCCTCATCGTGGACTTCGACGCCCACCACGGCAACGGCACACAGGACATCTTTTACGAGTCCCCGGACGTGCTGTTCGTTTCGTTGCACCAACACCCGGCGTATCCGGGCACCGGCGCCGCCGAGGACACCGGCGCCGCCGCCGGGCTGGGCACCACAGTCAACATCCCGCTTCCGCCCGGTGCCGCCGGCGACGTGTACCGCCGTTGCTTCGACGTGGTCGTGGCCCCAGCGGCGGAGCGGTTCGGGCCGACCTGGGCGCTGCTGTCGGCGGGCTTCGACGCGCACCGGGCCGACCCTCTGACCATGATGGGCCTCAGCTCCGGGGACTTCTGCGACATCACCGCGGCGGCGTCCGCCCTCGTGCCGCCGGGCCGGACTGTGGCGTTCCTGGAGGGGGGCTACGACCTCGCCGCCCTAGCGGGGAGCGCGTCCGCATGCGTGGCGGCGCTGGCCGGCGTTCGGCACCGGCCCGAGCCCGCCACCGGTGCCGGACCGGGCGATCAAGCCGTGGATCGGGCGGTCCGCATTCACCTGGACAGGTGAGGGCGGCTGGCACACCGAACCGACCGTGACGAGCCTCGACACTCTTCGGCAGGCGGCGGCTCTGCTGGCCCCGTGGGGCCAGCGGTTCGCAGACTTCGGCGGCTGGCGCCTGTACGTGGTCGGCGGCGCGGTCCGGCGGCTCGTTTCCGGCGCAACCCTCGCCGCCGCCGACGACGTCGACATGACAACCGACGCGCCGCCCGAGACGGTCCGTCGGATCCTCGAAGGCTGGGCCGAGGAGATCTGGACCCAGGGCCAACAGTTCGGCACGGTGGGATGCCATCAGGCGGGGAGGCTTGTGGAGATCACCACCCACCGGGCGGAGGTCTACGTGTCGGACTCGCGCCGACCCGAGGTCAGCTACGGCGGCGACCTGCTCGAGGACTTGGCCAGACGCGACTTCACCATCGGCGCCATCGCCTTCGAGGTGCCGGCCGGCGCCGCCGGGGCCGACTCGGTGGAGTTGATCGATCCGTTCGGCGGATTGGAGGACCTGCGCAGCGGCCGGCTCCGCACGCCCCGCGCCCCGAGCCTCTCCTTCAGCGAGGACCCTCTGAGGATGCTTCGCGCCGGGCGCTTCGTGGCAACGCTGGGCGTGGTGGCCGACCCGGAGGTGGAAGCGGCCATGGCCGCCTTGCGGGACCGGTTGGCGATCGTCTCGGCGGAGCGCTGCGCCCGTGAGCTGTCCCTGCTGCTCGTCGGCGAGACGGCCTCGGCAGGCGCCCACCTCTTGGCGCGCACGGGCGTGCTCGGCGAGTTGGTGGCGGACCTCGCCGGCGACGCCGCCGCCGGGGCGGAGCTGCTCGACGCGGTGGACCCCGAACTGCCGCTTCGGCTGGCCGCGCTGTTGTGGTCGGTTCCCGCAATCGGCCCCGCGGCGACTCGCTTGCGCTTCCCGAAGGAGGTCGGGCGTCGAGCCGGGCGAATCGCCGCCGCGGCCCGCCGCCTGCTGGCCGCGGCCGACTCGCCCCGCGACGACCCGACGGTCCGGCGGTGGGCCGCGTCGGCGGGCAGGACCGCGCCGGCCGCCGTGCAGCTGGCGGCTGCCGTCGCCCTAGACGACGCGGGGGTGTCGGACTTCGGTCAGCATTGGCGGCGGCTGGAGGACCGCGAAGGCCTGTCGAGGCGCTCGACACTCAGCGGCATCGACGTCATGGAGCACTTGGGCGTCTCCGCAGGGCCCGACGTGGGCGCCGCGCTCGCCTACCTCGAGGAGCTTCGCATCGCCGAGGGCCCGCTGCCGCACGAGGTGGCCCGCCGACGCCTGAGCGAATGGTGGCACGCCCGTGGCGGTGCGAGCCGCAAGCCCTGACTACTGTCTGAGACTGTGACGATCGATCACGCCGCGGCGCCCGCTCCCGTCGCGGGCCTCGGGAGGGTGGACTATCGGCTGCTGCGCGAAGCCACGCTGGCCGGCGTGCGAGCCGGTCGCATCCCCCGATCAGACGCCTGCGACGCCCACCCCGAGCTTCTGCGCGCGGCGCGTTCCTACAGCGAGAAGACCGCCGAGCCCTGCCCGCTGTGCGGCGAGGGTCTGCTGGCGCTCGTCCGGTACGTCTTCGGGCCGCGCCTGCCGCCGAGCGGTCGCTGCGTGGCCACCACCGGCGACTGGGAGCGCATCCGCCGCCGCAAAGGGGACTTCACCTGTTACGTGGTGGAGGTCTGCCCGGACTGTTCCTGGAACCACCTCAGGTCCCGCTTCGGCGTGGCGGGCTGTGGCTGAGGCACCCCGCTAGACTCCTCTCCGCCGGCAGCCTCGCGCGCTGGACAACGAAGGGAGGCCCTATGGGCACTCGTCTCACCGTTCCCGCCGTGGGCGCGCGCAAGGTGCGCCACGGCGCCGCCCCCCTAGTCATGGTGACCGCCTACGACGCGCCGGGTGCCCGACTGGCCGACGCGGCCGGCGTCGACGCGCTGCTGGTGGGCGATTCGCTGGCCATGGTCGTGCTGGGCCACCCGGACACGCTCAGCGTCACCGTGGACGACATGGTCCATCACACCGCTGCGGTTGCCCGGGCCGAGCCCGAGGCGCTCGTCGTGGCCGATCTGCCGTGGTTGAGCTACCACATCTCTCCCCAGGAGACCATCGGGAACGCCGCTCGGCTCATCCGCGCCGGCGCCCAGGCGGTGAAGCTGGAGGGCGGCACGGCCCGCGTCCCGATGGTTGAAGCTCTGGTGGCTGCGGAGATTCCCGTCATGGGCCATCTCGGGCTGACGCCCCAGTCGGTTCACGCCCAAGGCGGCTTCCGGGTCCAGGCCCGCACCGCCGAGGCGGCGGTTCAGCTCGTCGAGAGCGCCAAGGCGCTAGAGCACGCCGGCTGCTTCGCCATCGTGCTGGAGGGCGTGCCGGCGGGCGTGGCGGCGCTCGTGACCGACACCGTGAGCGTGCCGACCATCGGGATCGGCGCGGGCGCATCCTGCGACGGCCAAGTGCTCGTGTACCACGACCTGCTGGGCCTCCAAGACGACCTGCACCCCCGTTTCGTCCGCCGCTACGCGGAGCTCGGCGCCGCCACCGTCGCCGCGCTCGGGCGTTTCGCCGCCGACGTTCGTTCGGGCGATTTCCCCTCGGCCGAGGAGTCGTACTCGTTGAACGCGCAGGAGGCCGCCGCCCTAGGCCTCGACGGCTGACCTCGGCGGCTGACCTCGGCGGCTGACCTCCACGGACGCGCCGAGCCGGGAGGTTGCCGGTAGGGTGCAGCCAAAGCCTGCTCCGCCGGTCCGTACGGCGGGGCCCTGCAGTCGCAGGACCAGAGGAGGTGCCTTGTTTCGTGAGGGCCTACGAATTGATGATCATCTTTCGCGGCGACTTGGCCGAGGACGCCGTGGACGAGCCGCTCCGGCGGGCGCTGGCCGGCCTTGAAGCGCTGGGCGTCGATGTCGATCCCGAGCGGGTGAACCGCTGGGCCAAGCGCCGGTTCGCCTATGAGATCGACCACCTGCAGGAGGGCTACTACGTGGTGATCGAGTTCGTCACCTCCGGGGAGGACCTGTCGGGTTTCGAGCGTTCGCTCCGCCTCGCCGACGCGGTGGTTCGCCACAAGCTCATCCGGCTGCCCGCCGCCGAGGCCGCCCGCCGCGGCATGCTCGAGGCGCCCGACGAGCCTGTGCCCGCAGCCACCGCTGCCGCCGAGGCTGTCTAGCCCGCTCGCACTGGAGGAGCCATGCCCAAGAGCCGCCCCCGCGCCAAGCCCCGCGACAGCGCCCGTCGAGGCAAGAAGAAGGTCAGCGTCCTCACCCACAAGAGGGTGGAATACGTCGACTACAAGGACGTCGACCTGCTGCGCCGCTTCATGTCCGACCGCGGGAAGATCCGGGCGCGCCGGGTGACCGGCAATGATGAGCAGCAGCAGCGAACGGTAGCCCAAGCCATCAAGAACGCCCGCGAGATGGCGCTGCTGCCCTACGCCAACCGCGTCACGACCCAGCGCGGCGCCGGGCGCAGCGGCCAGCGGGCCAACGGAGGACCGGGCCGACGGGCCGACGGTCCGCCCCCGAGCCCGAGCCTGCCCCCTCCACCGCCGCCCGGTTCCGCCGAGGGCAGCGAGGGGGTCGAGCCGCCGCCGGCCAGCGAGACTGCCGCGCCCCCGGAGGCCGTCGAGCAGTCCGAGGCGCCGCCGCCGTCGGTGCCGCCGGCCCCGGCGACTGATGCCCAGGAGACGCAGCCGTGAAGGTGGTGCTGCGCGACGAGGTTCCCGCGCTCGGGCGGCGCGGCGACGTGTGCGATGTGGCCGACGGCTACGCCCAGAACTACCTCATCCCGAAGGGCCTCGCCACACGGGCCACCCGTGGCTCGGCGCGGGAGGCCGAGGCGATGCGCCGCCGCCGCCAGATCGCCGACGCGGCGGTGCTGAGCGAAGCCCGCCAGATGGCCGACCGGCTCGCGGGGTGCAGCATTCGGGTCGTGGCGCGGGCGGGCGAGGCCGGGCGCCTCTACGGGTCCGTCAACGCCGCAAACCTCGCCGCCGCCATCGCCGAGCAGGAACGGGTGGTGCTCGACCCCGACATGCTCGACCTGCCCGAACCGATCAAGGATGTCGGGACCTTCACGGTCGGGGTGCGGCCTCACCCTGAGGTCTCCGGCGAGGTTTCTGTCGAGGTCGTGGCCGCCACCTGACCCGGGCCAGCCGCCGCTTGCCATCAGGTAGCATTTCCATCTATCAATAGCTATACTGAGCTATCTCATCCTGATCGTCGACCGCGTTGGCGCCAGCCTTCGAGTCGGTTCGACGATGTGTTCACACAGGCGCTGTCGGTTTCCCCCTCGCGTCCCCGGCCCGGCGGTGGGCAATCCACCACCAGGGGCGGGGATTACCCCCGGAAATCCCGAAGTCGCTACCAAGCGACTAACAGCGCATCGGTGCCATCATGCCGGGCGCTTCAGTGCCCGGCTGAAGCGCCCGCAGCAACTGAAGCGAACATTTGTACTAGAATGTTCGAGCAAGAAAAAAGGAGGAGAGCACCAATGGCTCTGAACAACACGGTGTCGATAGTCGGAAACGTGACCCGGGATCCCGAGTTGCGGTTCACGCCCTCGGGGGCGCCGGTCTGCACGTTCGGCGTGGCGTGGAACCGCCGCTACGAGCGCGGCGGCGAGCAGGTGGAGGAGGTCTCGTTCTTCGACGTCACCTGCTGGTCGTCGCTGGCCGAGAACGTCGCAGAGTCCATCACTAAGGGCACGCGGGTCATCGTCTCCGGCCGGCTCGACCAGCGCTCCTGGGACACGCCCGAGGGCGAGCGTCGCTCCAAGGTCGAGATCGTGGCCGACGAGGTGGCGCCCAGCCTTCGCTGGGCCGCGGCGCAGGTCACCCGCAACGAGTTCCGCGAAGGCAACGGGACGGCGCCGCGGCGCACCGCCGCCACCGCCCCCAGCCCGGCGCGGGCGGCCGCGCCGTCCTACGGCGACGAGGAACCCTTCTGAGCCTCGCCGCCGGGCGCGCCGCCGCGCCCCCCGCGGCGCGGCGGGGCGGCACAAACCGGGGGGGCGGCAGCGCCGGCACGGGATATAGCCCGGTCGTGCCGGAGGCGGTGTCGTAT
>VXNF01000084.1 GCA_009840735.1 Acidimicrobiia bacterium
CCCCCCCCCCCCCCCCCCCCCCCCCCCCCCCCCCCCCCCCCTCCCCCCCCCCCGGCCGCGCGCCATACTTGATGTCGGTCCTGCGGTCCTCGGAGGAGGTTTTCGGCATGTCGAGCGGTTGTGGTTTCGGGGGGCGGTCGCGTCGGGTGTTGGGCGCGTTGTTGGTGGTGGCGGTGGGGGCGCCGGTGTTGGCGTTGTCGGCGGCTGTTGTGTTGCCGGGGGCGGTGTTGGCGCAGTCGGCGTCGGTGGTGGAGGTGCCGGCGGATTGGGCGTTGGTGCCGGCGGGTGTGGGGCCGGGCGGCGCGTTCCGGCTGCTGTTCAGGACGAGGCTCGCGACGACGGCGGAGTCGTCGGACATCGCGGCCTACGACGGCTTCGTGCAGGGGGAGGCCCGAACGGGCCACGCCGCGGTCCGGGGGCACGCCTCTGAGTTCAGGGCGGTGGGGTCGACGGCGTCGGTGGACGCGCGGGACCACGTGGGGATGAACCCGAACAACGGCGACCACCTGGACGTGCCCGTGTGGTGGCTGAACGGGCCGCTGGCGGCGGCGGGCTCGGCGGGGTTCTGGAGCGACTCGTGGGCGGCCGCGGCCAGGACCGACTGCAGGGACGAGTCCGGCAACTACCTGGCCTCGTGCGATACGAACTCCGCACTCCTTTGGACCGGCACGAACACCGACGGGACGAAGCACTCGAACCCCCTCGGCGGCGGTCTGGTGCGAGCCGGCCGATTCAAGTCTTCGCAGAGTTTCTCGGCGGCCACCGTGAACTCGTTCGCCAGTTACGGCATGCTCGCCGTGTCGGCGGTGTTCCGGGTGGCGTTCCCGCCGCCTGCGGTGACCGCCTCGTACACGCAGGTGTATGAGGGGGAGCGCAAGGTGATTGTGTTCGAGGCGCCGGCGCTGAGCGTGGACTTCGAGGTGAGCCACCTGGGCGGGTTGACGTCGGCGGACTACAGGGTGTTCTCGCCGCCCGACGCGGCGGCGCCCGTGTCGGGCATGAGCTGGAAGGCGGCGGCGAGCGGCGGTTTGGTGAGCTTCGGCCTGGAGGGCCGCTCGGACGGCGCGTCCGGCGAGTCGGGGGAGGCGCTGCGGGTGACGCTGTCCTCGGGCGGCGAGGCGCTCGGCGCCGCCGACGTCAAGATCCGGGACGGGGAGCGGCCGGCGAGCCTGCTGTTCCGGGTCCGGCGGGGCAGCCCGGGGGTGTGGGTGGAGACGGACCGCCCGGCGGTGACGCTGCACGAGGGCGGCGCCGACGTGTCCTACCAGGTCAAGCTGAGCAAGGGCGCCCCCGGCTACGCGAAGACTGGCGTGCATATCGGGCCCAACGTCCGCAATCTCACGAGTGTGTCCAAGCTCCGGCCTGGGTCCGATGACGGCGACCGGTTCATCTTCCGCTCCCCGGGCCCGCACGCCCACGGCAACAGCACCAGCCTGATCGTCGGACCCGGCGACGGGGAGGGCGCCTGGAAGACGGTGACGTTCGCGGCGGGCCAGGACGACGACGCGTTCGGCCACGGCCTCACGCTCTACCACCGGGCCTCGCCGGGCGACATGAGCTACAACATCAGGGCCGCCGACGAGGCGCCGGAGTTCCCCTACTACGAGAAGCCCGAGGTGGTGGACCCGTGGCTGCTGGTGAACCCGGACTCGCGGTCGTACACCCAGGAGAAGACCGGCGGGCCGAGGGCGCCGGGCTGCCCCCGCTTGCCGGGAAACTTCGTGTGTTGGACGTGGCCGATCGCCGTCCGCATCGTCGACGACGACAGGTGGGAGCAGGAGCTGGTCTTCGCCCGCCACGACGCCGGCGCCGACGCTCCCGACGGGAACTGGGTGCGGGCCTCCGACGACGGCCTGCGCAAGGCGCTGCCCGCGGTGCTGGCGCCCGGCTCGACCTACACGTTCCACGTCCGCCTGGCCAAGGACCCGGCGACGCTGCCGAAGAACGGCAGCGTCCAGCGGAACGTGGCGGTGACCGAGGGCGGCGTCACTAGGCGGGTGGACATCTATCCGCCGACGTTCCTGCCGCCTAGCGTCTTCGTCGGCGCGAGCGTGGAGGGGCGCAACAACGACAAGGGCCGCCCGGACGTGCGCCTGGAGGTCAGCCCCGACGGCGGGCGGCAGTGGGGCGCCTCGGGCGCCTACTTCATCACCGACACGTCGGGGCAGCGGGGCCACCCGTCGGTGGAGGCCGACTACGACTACCGCGACAACACGCCGCCGGGCGCCAAGGGGAGCCGGCTGTTCTGGGACGAGCCGCTGGCGGTGACCGTCACGGTCAGCGGCGAAACGGAGTTGGGCGTCTCGCGGTCGCTGCGGGTGCGCACGTCGTGGGGCATCCACTCGCGGCCGGGCGCGCGGCAGGGCTGGTCGTTTGACGCCCGCTTGCCGATCCGCATCGGCGTCGTCGAGGACCTGAGGCCGGTGGGCCAGCGCTCGGAGGCGGGCTTCAGCCCGCGCACGCCCGAGGAGATCCTGGAGTACGTCAAGCAGCTCAACAACGACGGCGAGGACGCGCCCTTCGTGCCCTTCGCCGATGTGACCGTCGAGCGCGAGGAGATGATGGAGGGCGAGACGGCGCGCTTCACGGTCACGCTCACCCCGGCGCCGAGAGAGCCGCGGGCGGTGCGGCTCAACGTGGCGCGGCGCGAGGGCTCGACGCCGATCGGCGTGGGGCCGCAGCTGGGGGCGCGCACCGTCATGGTGGGCCCCTCGGGCAGCGCGCGGTTCGAGATCCCCACGGCCGACAACGACGATCTGGGGGAGAACGGCTACCTCTACGTGGCCGTCGTGAGCAGCCCGACCTACCGGGTGAGCGTCTTCGGCGGCGTCGCGGAGACCGACGTGCTGAGCGACGACATCGAGCACTTCACCGACTCGGTGCGGGTGCGGAGCGTCACCGACAGCGCCGCCACCATCGCCTGGGACCCGCAGCCGGGCGCGGCCTCCTACGAGGTGATCGTGCTGGAGGGCCGGGGCACCGAGCCGCGGACGTCGTTCACCGCCGGGGCGTCGATAGAGCTCACGGGCCTGAAGGCGAACACAGACTACGACGTGGCCGTGCTGGACGACCTCTGGAACCGGGTCGGGAGCGTGGAGCTGCGCACGCTCGCGCCGGGCGGCGGGGAGCACCGCTACCCGCTGCTGACCGTGACCGGCGGCGGCGACATCACCGAGGGCGGCGCGGCGTCGTTCACCGTGACGGCGACGCCCGC
>VXNF01000058.1:0-53763 GCA_009840735.1 Acidimicrobiia bacterium
TCACCGAGGGCGGCGGCACCGTGCGCGCTGGGTTCGTCACGGAGTTCCGCGACCGCCTGACCCGCTCCCAGCGCCTCGAGCAGATCGCCGGCATGAGCCTCAGCGTCCTCGCCCGCCGCCTCCCCGCCCCCTCACGTCGAGCTGTCGGCGGTGATGCGCTTGGAGGCCGACTATCTCCCACCCGGCCCGAGGGCCAAGCTTCTCCGCCTCGCCGACGAACTGGATTCCAACGGAGAACCGGTCGGCGTCTCATGCGGCACCCTGCAGGACGCCATCGCCGCAGCCACAGCCCAGCATCACTCCGATGGGGGCAGCCACCGAGGGGGGGCCGAGTTCGGTCGATCCAGGCGGCGAAGTGCCGTTCCACATCTCGACGCCCCCGCACCTGCGCCGGACTGCGCGCAGGCGACCCGACGGCCCCGATCGCGATGCACTGCTTCGCTACGCCGACGAACTCGAGGAAAAGGGGGACGCCTCGCTCGTCTCGTCCGCCGTCTTCCGGGCCGCCTTGAGAGCCCACGGAACCGAGGACGATTAGCCGGTTGACCCCCGTCCTCGGCCCCGAAGTCTCGGCTCGGGCGCGGACATGTTGGGTGTGGTGTTTCGCAAGGCCCGTAATCGGGTGCAGGATCCGGCGAAGTTGGAGCGGCTCATCAAGGAGTTCGTGCGTCCTCGCCGCCGAAATCGCCGAAGACCTCCAAGCAGCCCTGGAAGAAATCCAAGCCCTCGCCGAAAGCCTCGCTGCCGCCGACGCCGCAGGCAGGAGGCAGATCGGCGACTGACATGACTCCTTCCACCTGATGCCCATCGCACTGCCATGACTGCGTACTCGTTTCCGAGTTCAGGAGCGTCCAACAAACCCAGGGCGCTCCACAGGTGGGCGTCTGGTCAATGGCGATCTTCGTCGAAGTCGTCCAGTCGGGCGTCGGCGTCGGGTCTCGTCCCGCGCGCCTGCGCGATGCGCTCCGAGGCACCTTCGGCGCCAAGTGCGCCGGCCAGGTCGCTATCGGTGGCTTGCCACAGCGCGAACACGTCGCGGGCCTCGAAGACGCGATAACGCCGACGGCCGATCTGGCGCGGTGAGATGACGCCCGCTGCGGCGAGCGTGTTGAGCGCTGGGCCGACCCGGTCGGGGGACACGCCGAGGAGTCTGCTTGCCGAGTCGACGGTCACGACGGGTGAGCCTGGTAGGCGGCGCATCAGGCGCACCGCGCTGGAGTCGGCGCGCAACGGGCCGACTTGTTGCCGCCACCGGTGCTGCAGGTCGAGCACGGCGTCCCGGTAGTCGGCGGTGCGGGCACAGGCGTGGCCCATGGCTGAGGTGAAGCATTCCAGCCAGGCCACGGCCGCTGCCTGGCGGTCCGCGCTGTCGGGCGGACCGACATGCGCGAACTCCTGCAGGGCGTCGGTGTACTGCGTCGAGCGGCGGGCCAGGACGACGCTGACCGGCGGCACGAACCGCGGTGCGAGACTCCGGCGCGCTAGGACGACGTGTATCAGCCCCCGCCCGGTGCGACCGTTGCCGTCGCCGAAGGGGTGGATCGTCTCGAATTGCGCGTGCGCCAGTGCGGCCTGCGTCAGCGGCGAATGCTCCCCGCTGGCCATGTAGTCGATCAGGTCCGCAATCAGCGGGGCGACTTTCTCCGGTGGCGGCGGTACGAACCGCGATCCGATGGGCGTGTAGGCGCTGCCGCCGATCCAGTTCTGGTTGATGCGGAGGACGCCTGCCACCTCCGGGGTGGTGGAGTGGCGCATCAACGCCCGATGGGCCGCCAGTAGGTCCGAGCCCTCGAAGCGGTCGCCGCGAGTCGCCGTTGCGGTGGCTTGCTGCAGAGCCTCGATGTTGGCCGCCACCTCTGCCGCCAGGCGGTCGCCGACGTCGAGGCCCTGTTCGCTCGCGGCTGCCGCCGCCGCCAAGCGACGAGGGCTCACGGCCAGACCCTCCAGCCAAGATGAACCGACCGCCTCGGCGCGCAGCAAGAACCGGCCCAGGCCCTCCAACCCGGCCACGTCGACGGCGCCGTTGAGGGCCAGAATCCGATGCTCCACAGCAGCGATGTCGCCGGCCAGGCTCGCAGGGACAGAGAACTCCCAGCCGCATAGAGGATCCGGCACGAACGCGCGGTAATCGCCCCAGCGGCGATCAGCGCGAGTCGGACCTTCGAATCGGGCCTCCCAATGCCGCTCCACCAACTCGCCCACGGCACCCTCTCGCTCACTAGACCGCGGCTCGCAGCCAGTCTAACCCGCGCTCTAGAAGTAAACCGCGGGTTCCATTGTGGGGCTCGCGGGGGTGGGGCGTAGGATCGGAGCGTGCTTAGGGAGCCTGCTGTGAAGACGGCGCCGGTCGGGGCGGTGCCAGACCTGGAGGTTCTTGACACCATCCAGCGGCGGCTGCTGTGGCTGGCGACGCGGATCGTGGACGTGGCCAACCGCCGGGAGGGCCTCGAAGTCAAGGTCGGGGGCCATCAAGCCTCCTCCGCCTCGATGGTCTCGATCATGACGGCGCTGTGGTTCGCCCATATCGACGGCAACGACAAGGTGGCTGTCAAGCCGCACGCCTCGCCCGTGTACCACGCCATCAAGTACCTCACCGGCGAGTTGGACCGCTCGTACCTCACCACGCTGCGCAAGCGGGGCGGCCTGCAGGCCTACCCGTCGCGCACCAAGGACCCCGACGTGGCCGATTTCTCCACCGGCTCGGTGGGCCTGGGGGCGGTGGCGCCGCTGTTCTCGGCACTGGTGCGGCGCTACGCCGACGCCCACTTCGAGGCGTCCCCGCAGGCCCGCTTCATCGCAACCGTCGGCGACGCCGAACTGGACGAGGGCAACGTCTGGGAGGCCATCGCCGATCCGGTTACCCACGGGCTCGGCAACTTCACGATGGTGGTGGACCTGAACCGCCAGAGCCTCGACCGAGTAATCCCCGACATCGCCGCCATCCGCCTGAAGAGCTTCTTCGGCCATGCCGGCTGGCATGTGGCGGAGGCGAAGTACGGCACCCGGCTGCGACGGCTGTTCTCCGAGCCCGGCGGCGACGCCCTGCGCGCCCACATCGACGACATGCCCAACGAGGCGTACCAGGCGCTGTTCACCTTCACCGGCGCCGAGCGGCGCAAGAAGTTCCTCCAGGGTGCCGACGCGGCGGTGCGCCGCCTCACCGACGGCTTCGACGACGAGGAGCTCTTCGCACACGTCACCGACCTCGGCGGCCACGACCTCGGCCAGCTCATCGACTGCTTCAAGGCGTGCGACATCGAAGCCGACCGGCCCAGCGTGGTCTTCGCCTACACCATCAAGGGCTGGGGCTTGCCCATGGCGGGCGACCCGCTGAACCACGCGGTGCTGTTGAGCCCCGAACAGATCGACGCCCTGCGGGCCGAGGCGGGCCTGACCGTCGAGACCGAATTCGACCGGTTCGACCCCGACAGCCCCGAGGGACGCGTCTGCGCCGCCGTCGGCTCGGACATCAACAACCCGCCGCCGGTGCCGCGGCCCCGCCTGGACGTTCCTTCGGCGGCGGGCCCGGCGACGCTGCGCGGCAAGGTCTCCACCCAGGAGGCGTTCGGGCGCACGCTCACCCGCCTGGCGGACGTGCCCGAGGTCGGCAAGCGGCTCGTGACCACCGCCCCCGACGTGTCGATCTCCACCAACCTGGGCGGCTGGGTGAACAAGCGGGGCGTGTACTGGCACGAGCACCGCGACGACCATGGCGGCGCCGAGCGTCTCCTGCGTTGGGCGCCCTCGCCGGAAGGCCAGCACATAGAACTGGGACTCTCGGAGATGAACATGTTCATGCTCTTGGGCCAACTCGGCCTGTCGCATGACCATCACGGTCAGCACCTGCTGCCCGTCGGCACGGTGTACGACCCGTTCGTGCTGCGGGGACTCGACGCCTTCATATACAGCCTCTACAACGACGCCCGTTTCGTGGTGGCCGGCACGCCGTCGGGAATCACCCTGGCCCCCGAGGGCGGCGCCCACCAGTCCACCGTCACCGCCGGGGTGGGCGCCGAACTGCCGGGCCTCACCTACCTGGAGCCGGCCTACGCCACCGAGGTGGACTGGCTGCTCTGCGCCGCCCTCGACGGGCTCAGCCGCCCCGACGGCGAGAGCGCCTACCTTCGGCTCAGCACCCGCCCGCTCGACCAGGCGCCGTTCGCGGCGGCGGCCGAACGGCTCGGTGCCGACGAGCTGCGCCGCCAAGTGCTCTCGGGCGGCTACCGGCTGCGCCCCGCGCCGCTGACCGACCGACCCGGGGTCACCATCGTCACGACCGGGGTGATGGCGCCGGAGGCTCTGGCCGCCGCCGACGCACTCGGGGAGGAAGGCGTGGACGCCGCCGTGGTACACCTCACTAGCCCCGACCTCGTGTACCGCAGCTGGCAGGGCACCTACCGGACCGCCGCGGCGACGGCGACGGTGGTGCGCCGCCCCAGCCGGATGCACCAGCTCATCCCCCCCGAGGAGCGCCACCGGCCCGTGGTGAGCGTTCACGACGCCTCCAGCCATGCGCTGGCCTGGCTCGGCGCGGCGGTGGGCGCGCGGCACATTCCGCTGGGGGTGGACCGCTTCGGCGAGTCCGGCACCATCGCCGACCTGCACGCCATTGCCGGCATCTCCGCCGGCGACATCGTCAACGCCGCCCTCATCGCCATCTACGAGAGCACTGACTCCGCCTAGCGGGTCAGATCGGGGTCCCGACCCTCCGGGCTGTCACAGGGAATGGTTATCCTGCGGCACGGTGATCGCTGGGTGCTGCCCGCTGTCTCCGGCTTGGCCTGTTCGCCGATGTGGCGCCGCCGACTTGTCAGGATTCGCCAGCGCCGACCCGCGCGGATCTGAGCCCTCGCCCGATCGCCGCGTCGCTGGACCGCCCATGCCTCATCCGGCCTCGTCGTCTCCGGCCACCTGCTGCGATGCTCAGCAGCCCTCGGGGCGTCGACCCGCAACCACCCGACAGCGCCCGCCCCTGGGGTGCGCCCGCCCTACCGATAGGGAGAGAAGAATGAGAACCATGCCGCAGCCCGTCCCTCCTCAGACCAACGGATCCCAGGACGCCGCCGGCGGCGAGTCCGCCGAGGGGTGCGGGCCGCTGCCGGGGGAGCGAAGCGGCGACGATCTGGGGCCACCCCCGGTCGTCATGCCGTTCCGCGTGAACGTCATCCGCAGTGCCAACCGGCACAAGACCGTGTCCTCTCGGCTGGCGGGCGGAGTCCTGGAGATCCGGATACCGGCCTGGATGTCCGACGTCGACGAGGCCGCGGTCGTCAACAAGTTCTGTCGACGGTTCGAGGAGCGCCACCGTTGCCGGGAGGTCGATCTCTCCGCCCGCGCACGCGATCTCGCCGCCCGTTACGACCTTCCCACAGCGCGCGCCATTCGCTGGTCCACCCGGCAGCGCAGGCGTTGGGGTTCCTGCAGCACATCGAAGGGCGAGATACTGATCTCGCATCGGCTGACCGAGGTGCCTCCCTGGGTGCTCGACTACGTCATCGTCCACGAGTTGGCCCATCTCGTCGAGGCGGATCATTCGGTCGCCTTCGACGCACTGGTGGCGCGCTACCCGCTCACCGAGCGGGCCATCGGCTACCTGGAGGCCTTCGGGGCGTGGACAGACGGAGTCCCCGAGCGCGGTCCCGCTGGTCGAGCCGCCGCGCGGACCGGCCCGCGGCACGATTGACCGCCCGCGCGGGCGCCTTTAGGGTTTGGCGGACCGCCAGGCGAGGAGCGACATGACTATCCGGTCACTCGACCACTACAACATCCAGACGTCTCGGCTGGACGAGACCGTGGCGTTCTACGTCGACGTGCTCGGCTTCTCGGCGGGATATCGGCCCGGTGTCAGGGGAACGGGGGCGTGGCTCTACGCCGGCGGTCGCCCGTACGTACACATCAACGTGGTTGGCGATGACATGGCCGGCCCCACCGGGCCGATCAATCACGTCGCTTTCGAGACGGCCAATGAGCCTGGTGACTACGAGGCCATGCAGGATCGGCTGACCGAGCGGGGACTGCCCTTCGAGCTGAACGACAGCAGGCCCGGAATCCCGTTGCGGCAGATCTTCCTGCACGACCCCAACGGCATACGCCTCGAACTCAACTACCGAGACGCCCCACTGGTCCCCGAAGCAGGCGAGACCGGAACGTGACCTGGGTTCCTGAGTGCGCGCTCGTGACGGGTGCGACCAGTGGCATCGGCGAGGCTGCCGCTCTGGCGCTGGTAGAAGCAGGGGTGGGCACCGTCATCGTGGTGGGCCGCGACGCCCGGCGGGCCGAGGGGGTTTGCGCCCGCATCGAGGAGCTGGGGTCCTCCGGGGAGATCGTGCTGGCCGACTTGTCTGAGGCCGCCGCGGCGGACGCCATCTTCGCCGAGATCGACCGGCGGGGGCTGCTGGTGGACTCACTCGTCAACGCCGCCGGGCTCACGACCCGCACCGAGATTCTCGACATCGACCTAGCCGACTATGAGGCGCTGTTCGCCGTGAACGTGCGCTCGCCGGTGCTGCTGTTCGGGCGCTTCGCCAAGCGGCTGCGGCGGGCGGGGGCGCCGGGCACGGTCGTGGACGTTCTGAGCAACGCCATGCACGGCGGCGCCCCCGACATCAGCGTGTACTCCATGACCAAGGCGGCGCTCGGCATCCACACCCGCAACGCCGCCTACGCCCTGCAGAACGACGGGATCAGGGTCAACGGCTTGGCCATGGGCTGGACCCTCACCCCCGGTGAGGACACCGTCATGCGCAGCACCCACGGCGCCGGTGACGGCTGGGAGACCGACTACGCAGGCCGTCGCCCCCTCGGCCGGCTGATGCGCTCTGCGGAGGTGGCAAGGGCGATCCGCTTCCTCGCCACCGGGGAGTCGTCGCCCATGACCGGATCGATCGTGACCTTCGATCAGGTGGCCACCGGAATCACCGACCTGCACCCGCACTGAGCCGCGGCGCCACACGGATCAGTCCAGCGGCCAGAGGCGGCGGGCCAGACGGCCCAACACGGTGCCGGTGAGCAGACCTCCGACCACGTCGGAGGCGTGGTGGATGCGCACGTGGATGCGGCTGAGCGCCACCGTGGCCCCCAGCAGCCACAGGACACCCCGCCAGCGGCGCCCCCCCAACTCGCCCAGCAGCATCGCCGCCACCACCGCGCTGGAGGCGTGGCCGCTGGGGAAGGCGGTGGTGAGCGGCTGGCGGAGGTAGTGCAACCGCGCGCCGTCATCCACCGTCGGTCGGGACCGTCCGATGAGCGACTTCAGGAGGCCGTTCACGAACATCGAGTCCAGACCTAGCACGGCGGCCAGCCGCAGCAGGTTCCGCTCGGCGCGCCCCGCGCCCCCGAGGGCCGCCAGCGCGCCCAGCAGCAGCCACAGCAGGCCCCAGTCTCCGAGTTGCGAGGCGGTGTAGAACGTCCGGTCCGCCCAGCGGCGGCCACGCAGTTTCTCGAACAGCAATTCGACGCGGTCGTCGAAGCGGTTCACGAACCCCAGTGCCCGGTCGACGTCGGCGCCGTCCACGGGTTCCAATCGTAAAGGTCGCTGGCCTGCGGCACGATTCGGGCGAGCCTCGCGCCGGAAGCGGTGCCTCACCGGCGCGCGCCAGGTGCCCTCGCTGCGAGTTCGGATTCGCTGGGTGCCGAGGTCGCCCACCCAGGACCTGACCGACTCCCGCTGGCGTCGTTGGTCCTGCATCGAGCCGCTGGTAGATGTAGGCCCGTGGTCGCCGCCGCGGATGCAGCCCCCGCCGGGCTCGAAGCCGACGTTGCGGGCGAAGCGATTGCGGGCGACGCCACCTCGGGCGCAGAGCCAGCCGAGGTGCCCGCGGGTGCCCGGCCGCTGGATTTCATTCGCAAGCAGGTCATCGCCGACGGCGAGACGGGTGCCTTCGGGGGGCGGGTGCAGACCCGGTTCCCACCCGAGCCCAACGGTTACCTGCACATCGGCCACGCCAAGTCGATCTGCCTGAACTTCGGGGTGGCCGCCGAGGCCGGCGGCGTGTGCAGGCTGCGTTTCGACGACACGAACCCCGCCGCCGAGAACGCCGCCTACGCGGCCGGCATCGCCGAGGACATTGCCTGGCTCGGCTTCGAGCCCGGCGCGCCGGCCCATGCCTCGGACTACTTCGAGCAGCTCTACTGCTGGGCGGAGCAGCTAGTGCGCCAAGGCCTCGCCTACGTGGACGACCAGGACGCCGCGGCGATCTCGGCCAACCGGGGCGACTTCACGACCCCCGGCGTCGACAGCCCGTGGCGCGACCGCAGCCCGCAGGAGAACCTGGCGCTGCTGGCGGAGATGCGGGCGGGGCGATTCGGCGACGGCGAGAAGGTGCTGCGGGCGCGCATCGACATGAGCCACCCGAACATGCTGATGCGCGATCCGGTGATGTATCGGATCCGCCACGTCCCGCACTTCCGCACCGGCACCCAGTGGTGCATCTATCCCACCTACGACTGGGCGCACGGTCAGAGCGACGCCATCGAGGGAGTCACGCACTCACTCTGCACGCTGGAGTTCGAACCGAACCGCCAGCTCTACGACTGGTACCTGGAGCACCTGCCGCTGCCGGGGGACCGGCCGCGCCAGACCGAGTTCGCCCGCCTCAACCTCACCCACACCGTCATGTCCAAGCGGGCGCTGGGCGCGCTCGTCGACGGCGGGCTCGTGGACGGCTGGGACGACCCTCGCCTGCCGACCTTGCGGGGCCTGCGCCGCCGCGGCTATCCGCCGGAGGCGATCCGGGCCTTCTGCGCCCACATCGGGGTGGCCCGCCTCAACGGCACCCACGAGGTGGAACTGCTGGAGTCGTTCGTGCGGACGCACCACAATCGATTCGCCCAGCGCCGCATGGCTGTGCTGCGACCCCTCGAGGTGGTGATCCAGAACTGGCCGGTCGGCCACACGGAGTACCGCCGGGCCGTCAACAATCCCGAAGATGCCAGCGCCGGGGAGCGTCAGGTGCCGTTCTCGGGGCGTCTGTGGATCGAGCGGGACGACTTCATGATCGACCCGCCCCGCAAGTTCTACCGGCTGGCGCCAGGCCGGGAGGTGCGTCTGCGGGCGAGCTACTTCCTGCGCTGTGACGACGTGGAGACCGACGCCGGCGGCGAGGCGGTGCGGCTGCACTGCAGCTATGACCCGGCCACCGGCGGCGGCCACGCCCCCGACGGGCGCAAGGTGCGCGCCACGGTCCACTGGGTGTCGGCCGAGCACGCCCGCGACGCCGCCGTGGCGCTCTACGACCGGCTGTTCAGCGACCCGGCGCCCGGCGCCGACGGCCGCGACCCGCTGGAGTCCTACAACCCGGCGTCTCGGGAGCTGATCGCCGCCGCCAAGGTCGAGCCGGCGCTGCTGGACACGCCGCCGGGGGCGGTGGTGCAGTTCGAGCGCCTGGGCTACTTCGCCCGCGACACCGCCGCGGGAGCTGCCCCTCTGTTCCATCGCACCGTCGGTCTGCGCGACGAGTGGGCAAACATCCGACGGCGCCGCGGAGGAGGCGCATAGCGCCAGAAGCCGTCGGAGGTCAATCCGGGCCTCGCCGCTCACGGATCGGGCGCCCAGCGTCATAGAGTCCCACCGAGTGTCCTGCAGGGAGGTTTCAGCAATGCGCGTGATGATTCGAGAGTCGCGGTCCCGCCGGTCCATTGTCGTTGGGTTGGCCGTCGCCTTGATCGCCGGCGTCCTGGCGAGTGTCGGAACCGGCGTCGCCTCCGGACAGCAAACGGCCTCCGGGCAGGAGGTGCCGGACTGCCCGGTCACACCCATGGGTGGGCTCGGCGCCCCGGCCGGCAGCGCCGTGCGGGCAGAAGGTAGCTGGAGCACCGAGGACTGCGAGTCGCGGTTCCGCCCCGGCAACGACGCCCACACCTACCGCTTCGAAGTCCACAGCCCGGGCCGGATCCGCATCGAGTTGTCCTCGCCCGACGCCGACCCGTACCTCTACCTGCTCGCGGCCGACGGCTCCCGCCTGGCGGACGACGACGACGGCGGCGCGGGCCTCGCGGCGCGCGTCGAGCGCGACCTCGCACCAGGTGTCTACCTGGTGGAGGCCACGACCGTCGGCGGCCGCGGACGCGGCCCGGCGGACTTCACGCTGACGGTGAGCCGTGTCGCCGGCTGTGACGTCGTGCATCTCGGGGCGCTGACGCCCGATGCGGACCTGAGCGCCGAGGGCTCCTGGTCGCTGGACACCTGCGGATCCCGGATCGTGGCGACCCACCCTGCCCACAACTACTCGTTCGTCCTCGCGGTCGACGGGCGTGTGCGCATTGACTTGAAGTCGGAGAATGGCGACGGCGTACTGTCGTTGGCGTCACTCGAAGGTGCGGTGATCGGCGCCAACGACGACGGCGGCGACCCGCCTGACTCGCGCATCGAGCAGTACCTGCCGGCTGGCGTCTACCTCATCGAAGCCACCACCTACCTGGCGCGCGACCTCCAGCCGCTCCGGGCCGGCTTCACCCTCACCGTTCACCTCGTTGACGAGTTGGCGCAGCAGCAGGACTTCCAGCTCAAGGTCGAGAAGGTCCACATCCCCGCCGAGGTGGTGGCGGGGGACCCGGTGCCGGTGGACTATCGGGTGGGCAATGCCGGCGGCGGCGACCTGCCCGGCGGCGGGAACCTCACCTTCGTCTACACGGTGGGCCGCGTCGAGGGCGGGTCCCGCGTCATTGACTTCCCCGGCCCGGTCGCCGCCGCCGAAGGCTGGCCTGCGAGGACCTCCTACCACACCGATGATGCGGTGGCGAGCGCCACGAGTGCGCCCAACCCCGCCATGAGACCTCTGGAGATCACCTTTGAGGACTTCGGTCCGGCCTGGCTGTTCGTCGGCATCTTCACCGAGGACGAAGACGAGAACGAGCTCGGCTTCCACGGCGTCTGGAACAACCTGATGGTGCTCAGCGGCCCGACCTTCGACCCGGTCGAGGTGACCGTCGACGGGGCGCGCTACCGGGTGTCCGCTGAGGCCGACGCCGAGGGCATGGTGACGACATCGGTGACATCCGTCGAGGACCCCGCAGCGGAGATCGACGAAGCGGTCCGGGCGAGGGCGATCTACACGGCGGGCGTGCGCACCGGGCTGCTTGACGGCGCCTTCGAGCGGCCCGCAGTGGCCGCCCTGGCCGGCGCGGCACCCTCGCGCATGCCGGTCGTGGCATTGCCTGGAGATCCGTCCTCGGGCAGCTTCCTCGAGGCGTTCGGGACGGCCTACGCGGCACTGGTCGGCTCATCGGCTCTGGCCGAGTCGGTGGCCGCGGGCGAGGCGATCAACCCCACCGCAGCGGAAGAGTTAGTCCTCGCGGTGGCGGGGCGGGCGACGGGCCGTTTCGCTGCGCTCGTGTCCTCTTGGAGCGAGCTGCTGGAGAGCCTGGAGCAGGGCGCGGCGCTGGGCTTCGGCGAGGCGTTGTCGTTCCATTCCGAGCTTGCCTACGCCGAGGCGGTGCTGGCGCCGATGGCGACGGCGGGGACGGTCCACGAGGCGGCCCGCGAGGCCGAGACGGGCTGGGAGGATCCGGGCGTTCGCGCCATGATCGCCGAGTTGGGCGCCTGCGGCGGCGCCGATCTTGCAGCCGCCCTCGCAGCGGCCAGGGTGGCCGATGCCGAGCACATGGCGATGCTCGACACCGAGATGAGTGCGGCGGCGCCGGTCTGGGGCGCGGCCGTCGATAGCGCGCTATGTGCCGCCGCCGCGGCCGACTCGGCGAACCGCCGGTTCCTGGAGCGGCTGGCGCTGGGAGAGAGCGAAGAGCTGCTCGAGCTGCTGGTCTCCGAGGCGCCCGCCGAGGACCCGGCCCCGCAGACGTACCGGCTGCGCGTCATTGCCCGTCAGGGCGCCGACGGGCGCGTCGAGCACGGCGTCGAAGTTGCCGGCGGCACCCAGGTCCTGCCCGACGTCCGCTACTTGCGGGCGGACGCCCCCGTCGGCGCATGGCGGGAGAGCAGCGACGTGCTGTCGGGCGAGGACACCCTCGGGCGGGTCCGCGCCCGGCGGCTGGCCGACGGTCGCATCGAGATGGGCTTCGTGGCCGCTGGCGAGGAGCACGATCTCCACATCCGCTACCTGCCCGCCGACCTCCCTGAGGGCGTCTGGTTCCGCAGCAGCGAGATCGAAGTGACGTCCGCCCCTGCTCTCTCCGGGTAGGTCGGGCGGGAGCGCCCGCCCGAGCGGTGATCCGGACGAAGCGAATGCGGCACCGGCGTGCGCTCAGAAATCCGGGACGGCGGTCCGGTCCGCGCGGAGGGCAACGGCGCCGCCGGTCGGCTGGCAGCTCAGCGCAGCGTGATGACCGTCAGCCCGTCGCCGACGGGCAGCATCGCCACCTGTGATCGAGGATCGGCTGCTGCATGGGCGTTGAAGGCGCGCAGCGACTCTGTGGTGTCGTCGTTCTGGTCGGGGTCGGCCACGCCGCCTCCCCAGAGCACATTGTCCACCAGAATCACGCCCCTGGGCGTCAGCCGAGGCAGCAGCTCCTCGTAGTAGTTGATGTAGTTGGCCTTGTCGGCGTCTATGAAGGCGAAGTCCACGTCGGGCTCAGGCGGCAGGGCTCGCAGCGTCTCCAGCGCCGGAGCGATGCGCATCTCGATGCGGTCGGCCACGCCGGCGCGCTCCCAGTACGACCGGGCGATGGCCGTCCACTCCACCGAGACGTCACAGCACAGCAGCCGCCCACCCGCCGGCAGCCCCCTCGCCACCGCCAGCGCCGAGTAGCCGGTGAAGGTGCCCACCTCCACCGCCAGCGAGGGCTGGAGCAGCCTCACGAGCATCGTCATGAACGAGCCCTGCACGGCACCGATCTGCATCCGGCCGGCGTCACCCAGCGCCCCGGTGACCGCGATGAGGTCGCGCTGCAGTGCGTCGGGTTCGCTGGAGTGCGCGTCCATGTAGGCCAGCAGGGCCTCGTCGATCTGCGTGATCTGCGAACTCACCGGGCCGATCCTACGAGGCGCCGCCCTCGGGGGGACCGCCGGGGCGGCGGGGCGGCAACGGCACGAAGGCGCTGGTGCGGCGCACGTAATCGGCGTAGCCGGGGCGCCGATCGGTGATCGTGCTCTCCAGCATCGCCACCCCCGACACGCGCAGCAGCAGAATCGACATCACCAGGGGGCCGGCGATCGTCCAGGCGCCGCCGGCCGAGGCGGCCACCAGGTAGCTGCCCCACCAGACGCAGAAGTCTCCGAAGTAGTTGGGGTGACGGGTGTACCGCCAGAGCCCCCGCTGGAGCACCGCGCCGCGGTTGGCGGGATCGGACTTGAAGCGTCGAAGCTGCTCGTCGCCGGTGGTTTCGAAGGCCAACCCCACGGCCCAGACGGCGCAGCCCAACCAGTCGAGGGGCCCCAGCGCTGACGGACCGCCCGAAGCGCCCACGACCGCCTGCACGGGCAGCGAAACCACGACGATCAGCGCGCCTTGCAGGCCGAAGACCATCACGAGGCTCCACCAGGTGAAGGCCCGCGGTCGCCGGCCGCGCATGGCCGCGTAGCGGTAGTCCTCGGGCTCGCCCCATTTGCGCGCCGTCAGATGGACGCCGAGGCGGAGTCCCCAGACAGTCACCATCGCCAGCATGAGCCAGGTGCGGGCCGCCGTCGATGCCTCGTCGCCCCAGGCCAAGAGCATCCAGGCGACCGCCACGTAGCTGAGCCCCCACAGCGGGTCGACGATCGAGGCGTCTCGAAGCCGCAGGCTCACCAGCCAGCCGGCGAACATGATCGCCCCCGCGGTCGCCGCGGCCACAGCCAGCGCGTTCACAGGCCCGACGCTACGGGTGCCGCCGTCGGTCGCGCCCGTCCGACGACGGCTACCGGGACGGCGGCGGCGGCGAGCAGCCCGGCGGCAGCGGCCAGGGCGCCGGCGGCGGCCACGATCAGCAGTCGGGCGAGCAGCCGGGCATCTCGTCGGTCACCCACGCTGTCGCCGCGCCGCTCTGCATGCGATGGGGCTCGGTGCCGGTGGGCTGGCGCGTAGACTGGTTTCATGGCGGTTTTTGCGCCACCTGGAGTACCGACTCGGGAGGATGCGGAGGCCGCGGCTGAGGCGCTTGTGGCTGTTGGTGTCGACGAGGTGCTGCTGTTCGGGTCGGTTGCTCGCGGGACGGCGAGTTCGTTCAGTGACATCGACCTGGTAGCGATCTTCGCCGACTTGGATTACGCCGAGCGCCAGAGGTGCCGACACGAGTTGGAGGCGACGGCCGAGGCGGCCGTGGCGTGGCCGGTGCAGGTGCACGTGACGGATCTCCCCGAGTGGCGGGCCCGCGTGGGCGGGGTGTCCGCATCCTTCGAGCACAGGATTGCCGGCGAGGCGGTTCCGGTGGCGACCGCCGCCGACAGGCGCCCCGTGGACTGGGGCAAGGAGATGGTGTTGCCGATGAGCGATCCGCTGGAGGCGCTGAGCTACTTCGACGCCCGGGTCATCCCGCGGCTGCGGGACGTTGCCGCCGCCGCGACCCGTGACCACGCCGAATCGGATCCGCACCTGTCGCTGGCCCGCCAGGAACGCGCGCGCCTCCAACGTCTAACCACGCTGTGTACCGCAGCAGCGCTGACCGCCGAGACCTCGCTGAAGGCCCTCGCCGTGCTGGGTGGCGAGACCGCTCCGACCGAGGCGGACATGAAGCGCGCCGGCCACAGCATCGCGCGGGGCCTCGCCCTCCTGGCCGACACAGCGCGCGCAGAGGCGGCGGCTGTGTTCGACCGCCACGGCGTGGACCTCGACGTGCTGTCCACATGGCGTGAGCGCAGCACTTACCCGGACGACGCGGAGGTGCTCCACGCCGACGCCGAGCGGCTCGCGTCCGCCTACGCGGCGATGGCGGCGGAGATCACCGCGCTCCTGGCGGCGCACTTGCGCCGGCGCGTGGACCCCGGCCCGGCGCTCGAGGAGGCCTTGGCGCAGCGGGACAGTCACGCTTGGCTGATCGGCGCGGTCGACGTGCGAGCGGGCATGCCGACGCCCCCGGAGGGCATCTACTCCTGAAGGCGCAGCGACCGCCCCCGGTGGCCGCGATCTGAAGGCGGCGGAAGTCGCCGCCCGCGCCGGTCGGGTTGGCCCCGGTTGTCGCAAGCCGGAAGTTGCCGAAGAACCTGGAACGGTGCGCCAAGCCGGTGCGGCCAGCGGCATAACCCCTCCGAGGTGGCTGGCTCGCTGCGGGGGCGGTGAGCGGGCGAGGGGAGTCGAACCCCCGTCATCAGCTTGGAAGGCTGAGGTTCTACCGTTGAACTACGCCCGCAGGTCCGCTCAGGCTAGCGAGGCCGCGAGCGCTCCCCGGCGGCGGCGCCGATCCGGCTCGGGGAATTTACGCCGACGCGATCCGTGGGAGGCGGATGCCCGGCATCCGGAAACGGCGAGCCCGACCGGGCCGAAGCGACACGCCCTGGGCCGCATGATTGAGGCGACCCTTAGACTTTCGGGCGTGGAGAGCGCGCTGGCACCAGCCGACGACGGCAAGGTTCGACTCTCGATCCGCCTCGACAGCTACGAGATGGCTGAAGCCGAGGACGCCGCCTACCGCCGGATCGTCCGCCAGGTGCGCCTACCCGGGTTCCGGCCCGGTCGGGCGCCGCGCAAGGTGCTGGAGGCCCGCCTCGGCGTCGGATACATCCGTGCCGAGGCGATGCAGGACGCCCTCGGGGACTACTACCGGCAGGCGGTGGTCCGCCACGACGTGGACGTCATCGCCCCGCCCGAGATCGACATCACCGCCGGGCGCGACGATGGGCCGGTGACCTTCGAGGCGCTCGTGGAGGTGCGCCCCGAGGTCACCGCCGACGGCTACGACGCGCTGACCGTCGAGCTCCCCGACCCGCGCCCCACCGAAGAGGAGATCAACGCCCGGCTCGACGCTCTGCGCGCCCAGTTCAGCGAGCTCGAGACCACGAGCCGCCCGGCCATCGACACCGACCACGTCACCATCGACGTGTTCGCGACCCACAACGGCGTCGAAGTGGAGGGCCTGACGGTCTCGGACTACACCTACGAACTGGGGTCGGGCGCGGTCGTGCCGGAGATCGACGAGAACCTGCGCGGCGCCAAGGCGGGCGACATCCTGGAGTTCAACGCCCGCCACCCCGATGAGACCGTCGAGGACCTGCTGCGTTTCCGCATCCTGGTCAAGGAGGTGCAGGCGCGGATCCTTCCCGACCTCGACGACGACCTGGTCCGCTCGGCCAGCGAGTTCGAGACCGTCGATGAGTTCCGTGCCGACGTCACCGACCACCTGACCGACCTGAAGCGCGCGCAGGTCAGGATGCTGCTGCGGGAGAGCGTCTCGAAGGCGGTGGCGGACCTCGTCGTGGCCGAGGTGCCCGGTGCGCTCATCGAAGCCGAGACCGACCGACGACTCGAGGACTTCGAGAAGGTGCTGAAGCACCAGGACGGCACCCTGGAGGGGTACCTCGCCGCCAGCGGCCAGAGCCTCGAGGAGCTGCGGGCGCAAATGGACGAGGCCGCCGAGCAGAGCGTGCGCCTGGACTTGGCGCTGCGGGCGGTTGCGGTGGCCGAAGCGCTGGACGTGGACGACGCCGACCTGCGAGCCGAGGCCGAGCGCACCGCCGAGCGGATGGAGCTCGACCCCGCAACGCTGCGCGACCGCCTTGACCGCAGCGGCGGCTGGTCGGCGCTGCGGGCCGAGCGGCGCAAGATGCTGGCACTGCGCTGGCTGATGGACAACGCCACGGTGACCAATGCGGACGGCGTTCCCATCGCCGCTGAGCACCTGGCCGAGCCGGAGCCGCCCAGCGACGGCACCGAGGCAGGCGAAGCTGGCGAGGACCATGCTGCCGCGACCGCCGGGCACACAACCGACGGCGAGGCCGATCCCGCCCCCGCCGCCGGCGCCCGAGACGCTGGCATCGATTCCGCATCGGATTCCGAGGTGGGCGCCGGGCTTGACGCCCCCGAGGTGAACCCAGCCGGAGACGCCGACGCGCCGCAGGCGGGCACCGAGGCCGTATCCTCAGATCCCGGCACGACCCGGCGCCGACGCCGCTGGATTCCGAGGCCCTAGGAGTCACCGCCCGTGAGCGCAGCGCGCAACTATCTAGTCCCGACGGTCATCGAGCAGACCTCCCGCGGCGAGCGGGCCTTCGACCTGTATTCCCGGCTGCTCAAGGAGCACATCGTGTTCTTGGGCACGCCTATTGACGACACCATCGCCAACCTCACCTGCGCGCAGCTGCTGCACCTCGAGTCGGAGAACCCCGACAAGGACATCAGCCTCTACATCAACTCACCCGGCGGCGACATCAACGCGCTGTTCGCCGTCTACGACACGCTGCAGTACATCCGCCCAGATGTGACGACCATCTGCTTCGGCCAGGCGGCCTCCGCCGCCGCGGTGCTGCTTGCTGCCGGAGCGCCCGGCAAGCGGCTGGCGCTGCCGCACTCCCGCATCCTCATCCACCAGCCCTACGCCGGGGCGCACGGCCAGGTCTCAGACATCGAGATCGCCAGCCGGGAGATTCAGCGCCTCAAGACCCAACTCGAGGAGGTCCTCGCCCGCCACACCGGCCAGACCCTCGAGAAGATCCAGACCGACACGGACCGTGACTACGTCATGACCGCCGCCGAAGCGCAGGAATATGGGATAATTGACGAGATCATCGAGTCTCGCGGCCTCACGACCAGCGCGGACGGGATCCCAAGGATCAGCGCCGTGCCCTAGACGGGCGCGGCGAGACGATCCGATCTATCAGCACGAGCAGCAGGAGGAGGACTGTTGGCCAAGCTTGGTGAGGGAGAGCTCCTCAAATGCTCTTTCTGCGGCAAGACTCAGAAGCAGGTCAAGAAGCTCATCGCTGGACCCGGCGTCTATATCTGCGACGAGTGCATCGACCTCTGCAACGAGATCATCCGCGAGGAGTTCGAACCGCCGGAGGTCCCGATGGGCGACCTGCCGAAGCCGGCGGAGATATTCGAGTTCCTGAACGACTACATCGTGGGCCAGGAGAGGGCCAAGAAGATCCTCTCCGTGGCTGTCTACAACCACTACAAGCGCCTCCAGCTGGGCTCAGCGGCCGGCAGCGACGACGTGGAACTGGCCAAGTCCAACGTGCTCCTCATCGGTCCCACTGGCTGCGGTAAGACCCTCATGGCCCAGACCTTGGCGAAGATCCTGAACGTGCCGTTCGCTATCGCCGACGCCACGGTCCTCACCGAGGCCGGCTACGTGGGCGAGGACGTCGAGAACATCCTGCTGAAGCTCATCCAGGCCGCCGACTACGAGGTGAAGCGCGCCGAGACGGGCATCATCTACATCGACGAGATCGACAAGATCGCCCGCAAGAGCGAGAACCCCTCGATCACCCGAGACGTGTCCGGCGAGGGTGTGCAGCAGGCTCTGCTGAAGATCCTGGAGGGCACCACCGCCTCGGTGCCGCCCCAGGGCGGGCGCAAACACCCGCACCAGGAACTCATCCAGATCGACACGACCAACATCCTGTTCATCTGCGGCGGGGCCTTCGCCGGCCTCGACGAGATCGTGGAGAACCGCATCGGCCGCAAGGGCGTGGGATTCGGCGCTGACGTGCGCCCGCTGGAGGAGAAAGACCTCGGCGAGCTCTACAGCAAGGTCCAGCCGGAGGACCTGCTGCGCTTCGGCATGATCCCCGAGTTGGTCGGGCGGCTGCCGGTGGTCGGCGCGGTGTCGAACCTCGAGCAGGACGCCCTCGTGCGCATCCTCGTGGAGCCCCGCAACTCGCTCACGAAGCAGTACCGCAAGAAGTTCGAGTACGAGAACGTCGAGCTGGAGTTCACCCCCGAGGCTCTTGAAGCCGTGTCCGAGGTGGCCATGGCCCGCGGCACCGGGGCGCGGGGCCTGCGCGCCGTCATGGAAGAGGTGCTGCTGGACCTCATGTTCGAGCTTCCAGGGCGAAGCGACGTCGAGCGCTGCGTCATCGACGCCGCCACCGTGCGGGCCAACGCCAATCCCACTCTGGTGCCGCGACTGCGGCCCGCCGAGGCTGCACGGCGCGCCGCGTCCTGAGCCTGCGCTCGCTGCTGTCCGCCGCCGTCGTCTTCCCGGGCCGCAGGGCCCCCGACGCTGCGGCCCGTTCGCCCAACCTCCTCGATGACGCTGCGTGAGGCGATCGCCTGGCTGGACGGCCACGTCAACCTGGAAGCCACCGCGGGCAAGGTGCATGGGTTGTCTTTGGAGCGGATGCGCTCGCTGGCCGCGGTGTTGGGGGACCCCCAGCGCGACTTCCCGTCGGTTCACATCACCGGCACCAACGGGAAGGGCTCGGCCGCGCATCTAATCGGCCGCCTCTTCGCGGCGCAGGGCCTGCACGCGGGCACCTACGCCAGCCCGCACGTCAGCAGCATCAACGAGCGCATCAGCCTGGCGGGCGTCCCCGTCGGCGACGAAACGCTGGCCGAGCTGCTCAGCGACGTGCGGCGGGCAGTCGAGGCGGCCGGCATCGACGCGTCCTGGTTCGAGATCATGACCGGCGCGGCGCTGCGCTGCTTCGCGGACGCCGCCGTGGACGTGGCAGTCGTCGAAGTCGGCAAGCTGGGCCGCTACGACGCCACCAACGTCGTCGATGGCCAGGTGGCGGTGGTCACGAACGTGGGCGAGGACCACACCGACGGCGGCCCCGGATGGCGGGCGGCCGTGGCCTGGGAGAAGGCCGGGATCGTCAAGCCCGGCGCCACCCTGGTGCTCGGCGAGACGGATCCGGCGCTGCGGGAGGTGTTCGGTGAGGCAGGGCCGTCCCGCACGTTGCTGCGGGAGGAGGACTTCGCTTGCTGCCGTAACGATCTCGCCGTCGGCGGCAGGCTGCTGGACATCGCCGCCGCCGGCCGCTATGAGGACGTGTTCTTGGAGCTGCACGGGCGGCATCAGGGCGACAACGCCGCGTTGGCGCTGGCCGCCTGCGAGGCGTTCTTCGACGCCCCCCTGGCCCCGGAGTCGGTGAGCGAGGCGTTCGCCGGTGCCGGGCTGCCCGGTCGCCTGGAGATTCTCCGGCGAGCCCCCCTCGTGGTGGTGGACGGCGCCCACAACCCCGACGGGGCCTCGGCCGCCCGGCTGGCGTTGGATGAGGACTTCGCCGGCGCGGCTCGCACGTTCATGGTGCTCGGCATGATGCGCGAGCGTGACCCGCGGCGCATCTTCGACGAGTTCGGCGCCGGTGGCTGCGAGCTTCTCGTGACCACCACCGCCCCGTCGCCCCGCGGCATTCCCGCCGTCGAGCTGGCCCGGCTGGCGAGGGAGGCCGGGATCCGTTGTGAGGCTGTCGAGGACCCCGCCGCCGCGGTCGCCCATGCCACGGCGCTGGCGTCGCCCGAGGACCTCGTCTTTGTGTCGGGCTCGCTGTATGTGGCCGGTGCGGCCCGCGTGGCCGAGACTGCCCCGCCGGCTGCCGCTTCGAGCCGCTGAAGCCGCTCCGGCCTTCCGCTGGGGGCGAGCGCCCGCCGGTAGCCTGAGCGTCGGTCCCCGGGGCAACGAACGGGACATTCTGGAGCGAATCGGAGCCGGAAGATGGGTGCAACGCTGGTCCTTTGCAAGCCCGATGCCGTAGAGCGCGGCCTCGTGGGCGAGATCGTGAGCCGCTTCGAGCGCAAGGGTCTGCGGATCGCAGCCGCCCGGCTGCTGCGGATCGACGAGGAGTTGGCGGCACGCCACTACGCCGAGCACACCGACAAGCCGTTCTACCCCGAGCTGCGCGACTTCATCGGCCGCTCGCCGACGCTGGCCCTCGTGCTGGAGGGACCTGAGGGAACCTACGCCATCGTCCGCTCGCTCATGGGCCCGACGAACCCCGCGGACGCCCCGCCGGGCACGATCCGCGGCGACTTCGGCCTGGAGGTCACCGAGAACCTCGTCCACGGCAGCGACAGCGAGGCCGCCGCGGCCCGGGAGATCGCCCTGTTCTTCGGTGACCTGGGAACCTGAGCGCCGTGTCGCCGCAGGCGCCGCGGGGCACCCGCGACATCCTCGCACCGGAGTCGGCGCGGCTGCGGGCCCTCGTGGAATCCTTCGCTGCCGCCGCCGAGCTTGCAGGCTACGGCCAGGTCGTCTCGCCCATGTTCGAGCAGATCGAGGTGTTCCAGCGGGTGGGTGAGGCCACCGACATCGTCTCCAAGGAGATGTACCAGTTCCGGGATCCGGGCGACCGGCATCTGGCGCTGCGCCCCGAGCTGACCGCATCGCTGGCTCGGGCCTTCGTGCAGCACCGCCCGCCGCTGCCGTGGAAGGCGTGGTACGAGGGACCGCAGTTCCGCTACGAGAAGCCCCAGGCGGGGCGCTTCCGGCAGTTCCACCAAGTCGGCGCCGAGCTGTTCGGCAGCGACGACCCGCAGGCCGACGTGGAAGTGATCGCCCTGGCGTGGCGGTTCTGTCGGCGCCTCGGCCTCGGTGAGCTGCGCCTGGTGGTCAACTCGCTGGGTGACCGCTCCGACAGGGAGACCTATCGGGCGGCGCTGTCCGATTACTTCCAGCGGCGGGCCGGGGAGCTGTCGGCGCCGGGGCGGGAGACGCTGAGGCGCAACCCGCTGCGCCTGCTGGACTCCCGCCGCCCCGAGGATCGGGCCGTCCTGGCCGGCGCGCCGGTCATCGACGACTACTGGTGCGAGTCGGCGACCGAGCACTTCGGGGCGGTGCGCTCGGGGCTGGAGGCGCTGGGAATCCCGTTCGAACGCGACCCCCGGCTGGTGCGCGGCCTGGACTACTACCGGCGCACCGCCTTCGAGCTGGCCTCAGATGCGCTCGACGGGGCACAGGACGCCGTGGGAGGCGGCGGACGCTACGACGGGCTCGTCGCTGACCTGGGCGGCCCGGAGACGCCGGGCGTGGGGTTCGCGCTCGGCAGCGACCGGCTGCTTCTGGCCTGCGACGCCGAAGGGACGTTCCCGGCGCCGGCGGCGGCGGCGGACGTGTTCGTGGTGGACACCACCGGCGGCGCTGCGGCCACGCTGGTGGCCGAGGAACTGCGCGGGGCGGGCATCCGGGCCGGGCGGGCCTTCGACGGTCGCTCCATGAAGGCCCAGATGAAGGCTGCGGACCGCTCCGGGGCGCGCTGGGCGCTGCTCATCGGCCCCGACGAGCAGGACGCCGGCGAGGTGTCGCTGAGAGAGATGCGCGGGCACGGGGCCGCGGCGTCCGCGGAGTCGGTGCAGCGGCGGGTGCGGCGCGCGGAGGTGGCGGCGGAGATCACTCGCCTGCTGGTGGCCGCCGCCGCAGAAGGGAGCGCGCCGTGAACGAAGCGCGAGGCATGCGGACCCACTACTGCGGCGAGCTCGGCGTCGCCGAGGCGGGCGAGCAGGCGGTGGTCTGCGGCTGGGTGGACCGGCGGCGCACCCACGGCGAGCATCTGGCGTTCCTCGACGTGCGCGACCACACAGGTGTGGTGCAGTGCGTCGTGGACGAACGCATCGACGCCCGCGCCGAGTACGTGGTGCGCATCGCCGGGGCGGTGCGGATGCGGCCCGAGGGCACCGCCAACCCGGCGCTGGCAACCGGCGAGATCGAGATCGGCGACTGCCGCGTGGAGATCCTCAAGCGGGCCGAGCCGCTGCCGATCCCGCTGCATGCCGACGTGGACGAGAACCTCCGCCTTCGTTACCGCTACCTCGACTTGCGCCGCGCCCGCCTGCAGCGCAACCTGCGCATCCGGGCCAGGGTCAACGCCGCCATCCGGGAGGCGATGGACGCCCAAGGCTTCGTAGAGATCGAGACCCCGATGCTCGTGGCCTCCACCCCCGAGGGGGCGCGTGACTTCGTGGTGCCCTCGCGGCTGCATCCGGGCGAGTTCTACGCCCTCCCGCAGAGCCCGCAGCTCTTCAAGCAGCTCTGCATGGTGGGCGGGCTGGACCGCTACTACCAGATCGCTCGCTGCCTGCGCGACGAGGACCTGCGGGCGGACCGGCAGTTCGAGTTCATGCAGCTCGACGCCGAGGCCGCCTTCGTGGGTGCCGAGGAGATCATCGACTTCATCACCGCGGCGGTCAGCCACACCGTGGAGGCGGTGACCGGCGACCCCCTCGGCGAGGTGCCGGTCATCACCTGGAACGAGGCGATGGGCCGCTACGGCAGTGACAAGCCCGACACCCGCTTCGGCATGGAACTGATCGACTGCACCGACCTCTTCGCCGCCACGGCGGCACGCGTCTTCCAGGTTCCCTGCGTGAAGGGGATCACCGTCGCCGGCGGCGCCGAGATGGGCCGCAACCGGATCGACGAGCTGACCGCGGCCTGCAAACGCTGGGGGGCCAAGGGCCTGGCCTGGTTCCGGGTGGGCGCCGCCGCCGACGGCTCGCCGGTGCTCGACGGCGCGCTCTGCAAGTTCATGTCACCGGAGGAGCAGGCGGCTCTGCCGCAGCGGCTGGAAGCTGCTCCCGGCGACATGGTCATGCTCATCGCGGACGCCCAGCGGCTCGCTGAGCGGGTGCTCGGGCTGCTGCGGTTGGAGTTGGGGCGGCCGCCGGTCAGCGAGGGCGCCCTGGCGCCGCTGTGGGTGGTGGACTTCCCGCTGTTCGAGGACATCGACGAGGACGGGAACCCGCAGCCCGCCCACCATCCGTTCACGATGCCGCACCCCGACGACCTGGACTACCTGGTGCGGGACGGCGGCGAGTCTCTGCTGCGGGTGCGCTCGCAGGCCTACGACCTGGTCATCAACGGCTGGGAGCTGGGCTCGGGCAGCGTGCGGATCCACGACGCCGACACCCAGAAGCAGGTCTTCGCCGCCCTCGGAATCGACGAGGCAGAGGCCGAGCGCCGCTTCGGCTTCCTGCTGGAGGCCTTCGGCTACGGGGCGCCGCCCCATGCCGGGTTCGCCTTCGGAATCGACCGGCTCGCGGCACTGCTGGCGGGCGAGGAGAACATCCGCGAGGTGATCGCCTTCCCGAAGACCCAGTCGGGCGCCGACCCGCTCACCGGCGCCCCGGGACCCATCGAGCCTCGGCACCTCACCGAACTGGGACTGCGACTCCGCCCGGCCTGAGTCGGCACAACCGGGCGCCGGCGTGGCCTACCGCGGCGTCGCCAATGCGCCCTCAGCGGCCCTCGTCGCCGGTTGGGCCTGTCGCCGCTGCTCGAACAGAGCGAGGGCGTGCAGCGGGAAGTGTTGCCGGTACATCACGTAGTCCAGCAGAGCGGTTCGGAAGAACACACCGGCGGCATCCTGGGCGGGCCACCGTCCCTGGCTGTCCTGCGTGTCGATCAGGAACCGCGCCCCACGGGAGATCGCCGCCCAGTCCGGGTCGCCGGCCTCCAGCAGGGCGATCAGTGCCCAAGCCGTCTGAATGACCTGACTCTCGGAGTGCGCCACGTAGCGTCCGCTCGCACAGCCGCTGTGGTGCTCGCCCCAACCGCCGTCAGCCAGCTGGCGCTCAGCCAGCCAACCACAGGCCGACCGCAGCGCCGGATCCGCAGCGCCAGCGCCGGCGGCCAGCAGTCCCCTGATCCCGAAGAACGTGCCGTAGATGTACTGGACGCCCCAGACGCCCCGCCAGGAGCCGTCGCGCCGCTGGGTGCGGCGCAACCACGCCTCCGCCCGCTTCACGGCTCGGGCGGCGTCGCTGCCCAGCACCTGCGGGGCCCGCTCCGCGCAGGCGGCGAACGCCGCGAGGCACGACGCCGTGCATTCCACATGGGAATGCTCGGTCATCGACTCGCCGAACATCTCCGCCGGGTTCAGCCACTCGAGGCCCACAGCCGAGCGGCGTGACTCGTAGCTGCCGAAGCCCCCGTCGCGGTTCTGGCCCCGCAGCATGAAGCGCACGGCCTCCCCGAGCGCCTCGGCGTTGGCCCAGTCAGCGTCGGCGGCGAGCAAGCCGCGGACCGCCTCGGCCGTGCAGTCCGTCACCGGCCAGCCGTGCCACGCCCCGGCGAAACACCAGCCACCCCTCGGGTCGATCCGGTCGGCCGCGGCGAACCCGTCGAAGGAGGCGCCGATCTGTTGGCGGATGAGGAAGTCAGAGCCGCGCCGCAAGGCGGGCGCGACCTCCCCAGAGGGCGCTGCGAGCGCTAGGGCTTGCAGGGCGAACCCGGTGTCCCAAGAACCGCTCCGGGCGCCGGCGATGCGGGTTCCGGCCTCCTCGTCCTCCCAGATCCAACCGTCGAGGCGGGCGAGCGCCTTGGCGCAGTCGGCGTCCTCGGGGTCTCGCAGCCACAGGGCCAGAATGTTCAAGAGGCCGCTCACCGGCGAGATGCTGGTGTGGTCGGTGGTTCGCAGCTCCCACCGAATGCGGTCGAGAAGCGACTCGGCGCAGCGGCCCCTCAGCCGCTTGCCGCCGAGGCGTCCGTGCAGTCGGGCCAACAGGTAGCCCGCCCGGACACACGCGCTGGGCCGGGCGAACAGGTCGCCTCGGCGCAGGCGGTTGCGGGAAGCGGCGAAGTGTACGTTCTCGAATCCTTGCGGGTACAGCTCCTCCCGCACGGACTCGATAACAGGCGTCACCGGCGCCTGAGGTTGCAGGGGGTACACCGCCGCCATCGCCATGTAGATGAGCCGGGTGTGGCAGTACCAGTTCGAGGGATGCAGCGGCAGCCAGCGCGGCAATCGCCACAGCTCCGCGGGAAGTGGATTGACGCCCCGCCAGTCGTAGAGGTTCAACAGCGCCAGCCAGAACTTCCCCCAACTCGGGATGCCCGTCACGCCCTCAGCGCGCAAGAACTTCCCAGCCGGCGCCACGAGGGGATCGTCCCGCTCGACGCCCAGCAGCCGCGCCGCCACATAGACGAGGGCGGTAACGAACAGGTGAGGCGGTGAGTGGGCGTGCAGGCCCCAGGTGCCGCCCTCTAGGCGAGTGTGCTCGAAGGAGCGCAGCACGAGCCGGCGGCGGTCCGCTTCGAGAGGCTGACCGATGATGTGGTGCAGCAGCGCGTACTGGGCGGTGAGCATGGGGCACCACACCATCTCGCCTTCCCAGGAGCCGTCGTCTCGCTGGAGGCTCACCAGGTGATCGACGGCGCGCCCCATGGCGTCGGCGCCCTCGGGCGGCTCGCTGCGGTCAACCTCGAGACTGGGGTCTGGCCGCGGCATGGAGATCAGGAAGGCGTTGGACAGGGTCGCCCGCGCCCGCTCGGTCTTGGCGGTGACGCCTCCCGATCTGCGCATCTGCAGCATCCCGCGCCACAGCCACAGGAAGCGAAGCGACAGCGCGTTCAGGATGCCCCCCGCCCGCCGCCAAGCAGACGGCCGATAGGTCCGGGCCGCCTCGGTTGCGGCCGCCCGCAGCGCTGTGGCGCCGCACGCCCAACTCAAGCTGGCGACCGACGTGTCCTCACACGCCAGCAAGCGGATCGTGCGGTCGCGGATCGACGGCTTGGAGCGCCACTGCCGGTAGATGGCGCGCCGCAGCGCCGCGGACTCCGCCCGGGGGTCTGCGAACACTTCGTAGAGGCCCATGGCGAGCAGCTCCGGCGCCCGGGTCGCCCGCAGCCGCTTGCGGGTGAAGTCTCCGAAGCTGCCGCTTTCGGCCAGCGTGAAGGCGTCGCCGAAGCCGAGGGTCATCCCCACCGCCGTTAGCGGGTGGTAATGGCCGGCGGCGTCGCCGATGAGGACGCGGTAAGGGTTGCCGTAGGTGTGGCGGGGCCGCAGCGCATTGTTGGCGGCCAGGAAGCGTCGCTGCTGCAGGGCGTCACAGAAGGCGGGCCTCAGGGCGGCGGGCAGCCAGTCGGCGTAGGAGTCCGCTAGGGCATCGGCGCCCTCCCGAGCGGTGCGCCCCAACGGGATGTCGGCGATCAGCCGGACCGAGCCCGAGTCGAGGCGGTAGATCAGGATCGGGCCGACTTCGGTGCAGATGACGTGGCCGTAGCCCTCGAAGGGCAGTTCCACGTCGTGCAGGATCACCCCGAGCATGCGCGAGCAGGTCTGCGGCTTGGCGGGCAGCCCCAAGGACCGGCGAACGACCGAGGCTCGGCCGTCGGCGCCCACGACGAGGCGGGCCGAGACCGACCCGGACTCGCCGTCGCGGCTGTAGGTGACCTGCTCGGCGGCGACGCCCCGCACGCGCGCCCTCATCAGCAGGTCCACGCCCGGCTCGCGCGCCACGGCTTCGCGCAGGCGTCTGACGAGCCGTTCGTGCTCGGTCGCCAGCCCGTGCAGCCCGTCCGGGTAGGGCAGCAGGATCGGCTCGGAGCGGTCCTCGGGGTACACGACGAACCCCTGCCCCCGGGCGGTGCGCGCGTCTTGTTCGACTTCGATGCCGAGCCGGCTGAGGATCCGCAGCGCGGGCGGGTGCAGCCATTCGCCGGCCAGCCGCTTGGAGGTGTTGGGGTTCGCTTCGAGCAGGGCGACCGACGCGCCCCGCCGGGCGTGAGCCAGGGCGCACAGGCTCCCGACCGGCCCGGCGCCGACGACGGCGACGTCGTAGCGGCGGTCGGCGGCGAGGCTCACCGGAGGGCGGTCGGTTGGGGTCGCCGCCGGTAACCCAACCTGCACGGCTCGGTGGGGCCGGTCACCCAACTGCCGTAGTGGGGAGCGGGGACCGGCGTGGTCGCCTCGAAGTCGAAGCGGTCCAGCAGCACGGTCCAGATTGCCTTGAGCTGCAGGTAGGCGAAGCGTTTGCCCATGCAGCGGTGCTTGCCGCCGCCGAACCCGATGAGGGCGTAGGTGTGCTGCTTGTCCTCCTGCGCGGGTGGCGCGAACCGGTCCGGGTTGAACCGGTCCGGGTCGCTGAACACCTCCGGCAGGCGGTGCGAGGCGGCCGGGGACACCATGGCCATGGCCCGCGCCGGCACGACGCGGTCCCGATAGCGCAGCGGCGCCAGGACCTTGCGGATCAGCAGGATCAGCGGCGGGTGCAGGCGCTCGCACTCCCGCACGGCGTTCTCGAGTACTGCCTGGCGAGAGAGGCCTGCCAGGCTCACGGTCCCTGAGTCGCCGTACACCTCGGCCGACTCGGTTCGGATCCGGTCTGCGTACGGCCCGTGGTGCGCCAACTCCAGGCCGATCCAGGTGGCGAGCACCGCGCTGGTGTGCTGGCCGGCGAACAGCACCGTCAGCAGGATGCCCGCGATCTCCTCGTCGTTGAGGCGTCGCCCGTCGGAGTAGCGGGCGCCCATGAGCGTCTGCATGAAGTCGTCCGGCTCGACGCCGGCGCGGCGGCGCTCGGACATGACCCGCTCGAACATGGCCGCGATCTGCCGCCGCGCCCGGTCGCGGCTGCGGTGGGCTGCGGTGGGCAGGCGAGGGAAGAAGAACCCCAGCGTGTTGATGCCGTTCTGCAGGTCGTGGTAGGCGTCGGCGAACCCCTCGTCCACGAGGTCCCGGACTTCCTGTCCGATGAGGCAGCGGCTGGCGATGCGCACCGTGAGAGCGTTCATGGCGCGCGGCAGGTCGATCTCGCCCTCGGCGCCGAGCGCGTCGGCGAGGCGGCACGTCTCCTCGAACATGACCGGCGGAAAGGTCTCCATCATGGACTCGCGCAGCGCCGGGTACAGGAAGCCGAGTTGCTCGTCCATGAGCTCGGTGGAGACGTCATAAGCCACGCCGCGCCCGAAGATCGGCACGGTGAACTGATAGACGTCCTTGGCGCTCAGCTGCGTCTCCGGCGCTCTGAAGTAGGCGTCGTGCGCCTCGGGCCCGCTGAAGATCACGAACTGCCGCGGCCCTAGCCGGAAGCGGACCAGGTCGCCGTGGTCGTGGGCGGCGCGCCGCAGCATCGCAACCGGTTCTCGCTGGAACTCCCGCAGATGCCCGACCAGGGGCTGCGCCCCGGAGAGTTCGGGAGGCGCTGCGCCGGCCGTCGCCCCCGCGCCGTTCGAGGGCGCCGTGGTCGCTTGGGGCGGTGCCTGTGCCATCGCGGGCTCAGTAGAGGTAGGGGACCATGGAGTAGCGGACCCGCTCGGTGTAGCGCCGCCAGAGGTCCCCGTACTTGGCGGCGCAGCGACGGTCGTCCCGCCGGGAGCGGTGTACCAACAGCCCGGCCAGCCAGGCAGGGAGCAGGAAGGGCACCCACGACCTGCCGCCGGCACACAGCGCGAAGGACAGGTACACGCAGATCTCCCCGGTGTAGTTGAGGTGCCGGCCGAGCCCCCAGAACCCCGAGACCAACAGCCGACCGTCCAGCGCCTCCGCCGGCCGTCCCCACACGGCGCAGGCAGGGTCGTTCTTGAAGCGATGCTTCTGGTCGTTGGCACCCCGGAACATCCAGAACCCCAGCGAGAACAGCACGCAGATTCCTGCGGCGGCGAGCGGGGTGAGCGTCTCTGGCTGGTGAATGAGCGACCAGCCCACGATGCAGTAGAAGAAGGGGACGAGGACGTAGTCGCCCCAAACCAGCATCCAACCGAACCGCTCGCTCAGCATGTCCCAGGTGTTGACCATTCCCTGCTCGAACTGGAAGTAGTTGAGAACGTAGGCGAACGCCAACACCTGATAGAGGACCATGCCGAGGGTGAGCCGACCGTAGGTCTCGTGTTGCACGACAGCGAAGGACACGTTGAGCAGGGCGAGGCCGATGAGCGACGGCCGGTAGCTGAACAGCTTGAGGTCCACGCCCGCCAGCGCGGGGTTCAGCTCGGTGCCGAAGAAGTATCCCCGCCACAAACCAGCGGGGCGGTTCGGTGAGCGTCGGCCACGCGCGTACAGCCAGCCCGACAGCCCGAAGGCGAACACGTTGGCTGCCACGAACAGAGCGGTGAAGTGAGAATGCAAGCCTGCCAAGGGCGAGCGGTAGAGCAGGCCCAAGAGGATCGCCGCCAGCATGGTCGCCAGGAAGACAACCATGCCGTTGACCTTGTAGACGCACCGCTTGCCGTTCAGCGGCGGCCCCTCGATCCTGCGCCCCGGCAGAACTGCGGACGCGGCGAAAAGCGCAGCGACGAAGCCGCCGAGGACGGCCGCGGCGACGGCCAGGGTCGCCGGAGACACCCGAGAGAACGAGAAGTACCAGTCAGACAACTGCGGTGACACCTTGGTCGGCTTGGCGGGCCAGATGTTCCTGCCACTTGCGCACGGTCACCGCCTGGAACTCCCGCACCACCGGATTCACCTCGATGGGCGGCGCGTGCCAGTGCTTCTCGTATCCCTCCTGCTCGGCCTCCACCGCTACCCGGTCCTGGCCGAGAAGGGGGCCGATGAGGGTCCGGTTGGCGATCTTGAGGACCAGCGTCATGAGCGTGCGGGGTATCCGCACCGGCAGTAGGGGAATCTTCAAGGAGCGGAAATAGAAGAGGAAGAACGCTCGGGTGGTGCGCTCGTCGATCGGCAGCACGAACAGCCAGTGCTTGATGTCGTCGTCGGTGTTGGACCACTGGTACGGGTACTCGTAGCAGAGCTCCATGTGGTTTGTGTTCACGCGCCGGTGGTCCACGAACAGACCCGAGATGCGCCCGCGCCCGACGAGGGTGTTGTATTCCAGGTGAACGTTGTCGCCGACGGTCTCGCATCGTGTGAGGTCGGCACCGGTGAAGGGTCGGTAGCGGCGGTGAAGGTAGGCGTGGGAGAAGTCGCTCACGTTGTCGATTATCACCGAGTGGTGCGCGGTGCATGTGAGGCTCAGCGGCACGCAGGCCCAGCGACCGTGGCCTTCGAGTTCGGGGATGTGGGGAATCGGGCGCGCCTCGGCCAACTCCGGGTCGCCGGGGAAGATCCACACCAGGCCGTAGCGCACCGTGACCGGGTAGGTCTCCAGTGACAGCTTCGGCGCCGAGCTACGTCCGAAGAGGTCCGGGACGTGGGCGACGCGGCCCTCTTCGTCGTACTCCCAGCCGTGGTAGCCGCACACCAGCCGGCAGTCCTCCACTTCGCCGAGGCTGAGTTTGATCTGGCGGTGCAGGCAGCGGTTCTCCACGGCGCGGAACTCGCCTGCGGCGGTGCGGTACAGGGCGATGGAGCGATTCCAGAAGACCACCTCGACCACCGAGGAGGGCTTCACGTTGCGCACTTCCTCCACGGCGTACCAGTAGTCCGGGTCGAGCCCGGCGGCGCGTGCCCGCTGGCGAAGCGTCGTGGCGCCCTCGAAGTCGCTCGGCGGGCCGGGCGCGGCGGCTGAGGCTGGCGCGGTCGGCCCGCGGCGGGTCCGGGTGCTCATGGGGCTGCTCCTGTGCGCGGGTCGCCGGCGGGCGGCGAGGCTGCGTCGGACTGCCTCTCGCCGGCGGCCGGGGGATTGGCCTTGGGGTTGGTGATTCTGCCGCGCCCGCAGTGAAACGCGTACGCCTCGGCGACCGCCTCGGCGATGCTGGTGGGCTCGAATCCCAACTCCTCGCGTGCTTTGGCGGTGTCGGCGTGACGGCGCAGCTGCAGAAGCCGGACGGCGCCGGGCGTGAAGCGTTGGTTGACCTTGGGGTGGAAGCGGCTCAGGTAGTAGCTGGAGACCTCTGTCAGCCCGAGCATGAAGCGGGCGGGAATCCGCCGCCCCGGCCTCGGCAGGCCCGACACCGACTCGTAGAGGTCCAGGATCTCCGAGATGGTCTTGTACTCGCTGCTGAAGATGTACTTCTCTCCCGAGCGCCCCCGTTCCATGCACAGCAGGTGGCCGGCGACGATGTCCCGGGCCGCCACGAACTCGAAGCCGCCGTCGACGTAGGCTCGGATCGTCCCCTTGGTGTAGTCGCACATGGTCCGGCCGAGCCGCGAAGGGAAGTAGTCGTGGCCCCCGACCACCGCGCAGCAGGTGGCGACGACCACTTCCTGTCCGGTGGCGGCGGCCCGCCAGCACTGGAGCTCCATGAGCGCCTTGCTGCGCTCGTATGGCATGGTCCGGGCCATCGGGTAGAAGGGCATCGTCTCGGTGCTCGCAGCGGACGGATCGTCGAGGTCGTAGCCCACGGCGCTGAACGAGCCCGTCACGACGACCCGTCCCGCCTCGGTCTCCCGGGCGGCCTGCAGAACGTTGCGCGTGCCGAGGACGTTGGTCTCGAACAGCTCCCTGCGATGAGCCCGGTCGCCGTCGATCGTGGATATCTTGGCTGCGACGTGGTACACGCCCCGGCAACCGTCGATGGCGCGCCGCATGGCGTCGAGGTCTCGGATGTCGCCGAAGACCGCTTCGACGTCGAGGCCGTCGACAGCTTCGTTGTTGTCCGCATGTCTCAGCAACACCCGGACATTCACGCCGTCGCCGCGGAGACGGTGCAGCAGGTTGGCGCCCACGTGGCCGGCCGCGCCGGTGAGGAAGACCGGCGCTGCGCCTGAGCGAGGGGGGGCCGTAGATTCAGCGGCAGTCATACTTCGGACCTCCGATCTGCGGTGCGCGCTGGGCCGCGCCCCGTCTCGCTGGATCTTGGCTTCACCCGGAATGATGGCTCTCGTGGCGCACAGTCAACTGCCCGAGTCCGTCGCGGGGTGGATGCACGATACTTCACGGAGTCTCAACGGTGGCGAAGGTGACTCTGGCGCGGGCGCTGTGGCCGCAGTCAGAATCGACCGCGCTGGGCGGCACGCAGCACGTTGCGCCCGTAGATCCGCAGCGTGCGGATCAGTGTCGTGAAGTCGAGCGTGCTGAAGATGGTGTCGGCCACCCCGAACGGCAACATGGTGGGTATCCCGCCGCGGGCGTATTCGAGGATCCAGGCGCCGTCCACCATGCGGTACGACTTCGCCTGACCTCGGCCCAGGTGGAACGACTCGCCGCGGCGGTACTCCTGGCGTCGCAGGTCGCCTTCTCCGAAGTACCACATCTCGCCGTCGAGGATCACCATGTCGTCGGCCGCCCAGCGATAGCGCCCGGTGTGGCCCATGTTCCCGATGGGGTTGCCGAAGAAGATTACGTACTCGCGCAGCGAGGCGTACAGGATGGCGATCTGGCCCATGGCGCCGCCGGCGTTGGACAGGAACCACTCCGGCTCGGTGTCGATGAGGCCCGGATAGCGTTCGGCCAGGTCTGCGATGATCGCCGGGAACATCTCCTCCAGCGGCAGATCGAGGTGGGTGTGGGCCACCTCCCGCAGCACCGCCGGGTCGAAGACGTACTTCATCGCTCAGCCGGGCTTGCGGGCCAAGAAGCAGTACAGCGGCGTGAACACCCCGGCGCGGCCGCCGGCGACGAGCGCGTCACCCCCTGCGTTGAGGATCGTGCTGACCGCCGCGGCGCCTTCGGGCGCCAGCCGCAGCCGCTGCGCGACCCGCAGCGTCATGTTGATTAGGGCGCGCCCGGCGGGGGTGCGCGGAATGCTCGCCAGGCTGAGGTCCCGGCCTTGCAGGGCGCGGTACCAGGGAGTGTCGGGGTGCGACTCTGCGGCGCGGTCGCCCTCGGTCAGAATCTCGAACCCGGCGGCGGCCAGCGCGGCGCGGACCTCAGCGTTGTCCCCCAGGTCGGGCAGCCCAGCGCCGATGAGGATGTCTCGCTTGATCCGCTGGTGCTCGGGGTCCTGCGGGTCGAATCGTTCGGTCAGGCACCACTCCTGGCCCAAGAAGCAGGCGCCGGGTCGCAGCACGCGGAGTATCTCCGCGAACACCGCGCCCCGGTCGGGTGCATGGCACATTGACTCGATGGCGATCGCCGCGTCGAACCGGTCGTCCTCCTCTGGGATCTGCATGAAGTCGCCGTGGATGAAGCGGCACAACGAGGCGACGTCACGGGTGTGATGTTTGGCCCGTTCGATCTGGTAGGCGTTGAGGTTGAGGCCGACCATGGTGGCGCCGTAATGGCGGGCGAAGGTGCCCATCGGCCCGCCGACGCCGCACCCGGCGTCCAGCACCGTCATCTCGGGCCCCAGCGACAGCTGGGCGGCGAGCGAATGCTGGTGGCGCAGGAGGGACGCCTTGAGGTTCTCACCTCGTTCCCGCGGGGCGAAGTGGAACGAGGTGCCCCAGCCGAACTCGTAGAAGTCCGTGGCCAAGTCGTAGTACTGGGTGACGAGCGACCGGTAAAGCTCTCTTCTGCGCTCGGGGTCCGCGTCCTGGCTCTCGATGTACTCCTCGAGGACCGGCCGCACCTGTGGAACGGTCAGCGCCGACCAGGTTCGTTGGCGCGGTCCTTTGGCGGTTGTCGGGGTCATGGAATCCAGTCGGGCTCGGTCCGCCGCGTCGGGACAGGTCGCCCCTGTCGGGCGTGAGGCCTCATCCTACGGTCGGCTCGTGGCGCGGGTGCCGGAGGCCGCGGGCGCGGGCGGACCCTGCGCCAGCGAGCCGCGAGTGGGGCCGCCAGCTGGTATCACCCACCGCGGCGGCTGCTCGTGCAATGATCGCGGCGGGCATGGTGCCGCAGAACACCGACAGCCGCCGGGGCGGGCGGGCCACCGCACCGCACCGGCGCCAGATCGAGCACCGCAGGAGCATTCGATGAGAATGCCAACCGACTCGAGGCGCCTCGGCCTCGGTGTCCGCCGGGGCATCCGCAATCCGGCGCGAACTCGTTTCTCGCGGCTCTCGGTGGGGTTGCTTGGCGTCTTGGGGGTGCTGCTCGTGGCGGCGGTGCTGGCCGACGCGCCCGGCGGCGGGGTCGTGAAAGCCGCCGGCGCCACCGAGCTGCCCGACGGTGGCGCACCCTCGCTTGCGGGCTCGGCGTCGAATGCGCCCGCCGGTGAGAGCGCGGCCCCGGCGGTCGCCCCCGGCGCTGATGTCCAGGACGACGCGGCTCCATCGGAAGCCGCTGGCGGCGCGCCAGCCGAGCCGCCGCGCCGCTGCTTGCCGCGGTTTCCATCGGATCCCCAAGTCAGCGACCCGTCTCCCGCGGCGGTCGCCGTCGAGCTGTCTCGGGCGATGTATGACTGCGCGTCGGAGGTCGGTTTGGCGTTCGCCACAGACGCCGAGGCCATCGCCGCGCTGCTGTCGCGGGGCCTCGGTGGCCCGCTGCTGCTCGTGGATGGGTGGTTCGACGATGCTCTGATCGGAGAGATCGTCCGGCTCGCCCCGGAGCGGATCGTGCTCGCCGGGTTCCATGAGCGGATCCTGCCCCGCTCCCTCGCCGGTCTCGATGTCGAGCCGGTGCCTGTCGATCCGTCGGCCACCGTCGCCCCCGACGTCGCCGGACATGACCGACTCTGGATCGTGGACGACGCCGACGCGGCCGCAGCCCTCGCCGCCCTCGGCCATCCGATCGGCGTGGGGGCAGTCGCCGTGTCCGGTGACTTCCGAGCGGCCTCGCCTGAGATTCGAGCGAGGATCGCCGCGGCCGCCGAGGTGGAGTTGCTGTCGAACTTCGGCGAGGACGCGGCCTGGCAGCTCGAGGTGGTCCGCCGGGGCGAGGAACTCCCCGGCGGCGGGCTGCTCATGTTCGACATCGACCCCGCCCGTCGCCTCGTGGCGATGTACGGCCATCCCGCCTCGTCAGGCCTCGGGGTGCTGGGCGAGCAAGGCGCCGCCGCTGGCGTCGAACGCCTCAAGCAGATCGTCGTCGGCTACGGCGAGGACGGCGCCCGGGTCGTGCCCACGTTCGAGATCATCACCACCGTCGCTTCGGCTCATCCCGGACCCGACGGGGACTACTCCAGCGAGACCGCCCGCGACGTGATCCGCCCTTGGATTGAGATCGCCGCCGCTAACGAGATGTACGTGGTGCTGGATCTGCAGCCGGGACGAACCGACTTCTTGACCCAGGCGAAGATCTACGAGGAGTTCCTCCGCCTGCCCCACGTCGGGCTGGCGCTGGACCCGGAGTGGCGGCTGAAGCCGCACCAGGTCCACATGCGCCAGGTCGGCACGGTGGACGCGGCGGAGATCAACCAGGTCTCGGAGTGGCTGGCCGCCCTCGTGCGCCGAGAGGCCCTTCCCCAGAAGCTTGTCGTCCTGCACCAATTCGAGTGGAAGATGATCACGAACCGTCACCTGATCGAGACGCCGCCGGAACTTGCGGTGCTGATCCACATGGACGGTTTCGGAACCCAAGGGGTCAAGCAAAGCACTTGGAACGTCTTAACCGCAGCGCCCGACGCCGACAAGTTCTGGTGGGGCTGGAAGAACTTCTACGACGAGGACACCCCGACCGCGCGGCCCGATCGAGTGCTGGGCCTCACCCCCCCAGCGCTGTTCGTGTCTTACCAGTAGGGCAAGCGAGGTATCCTCCCGGCGAGGTCGAGGGCGGGATTGTCGAGGCGACGCGGCCAGTGCCGAGTGTCCGACGAACTGACGCCCCCGGGAGTCGGGAGTCGAGGAGAGTGCCCGTGAGTGGTGGCGAGCTTGCGGTGGTGCTGGCGAGTGTGGCGGTGGTGGTGGCCGCGGCGGTCCTCGGCGCCGTGGGGGTGAGCCTCAGCCGGTCACTGAAGGAGTTGCGCCGCCTGCTGGGTGAGATACGCCGCGACCTGCTGCCGGCTGTTGAGCGCATCGAGGCGGCATCGGGTCAGGTGACCGGCGAGGTGCGGCGGGTCGGAGGCCTGCTGGACGTGGCCGAGGCCACCTCCGAGCGGGCCGACGCCCTCTCGCGGGTGACCTACCGGGCGCTCGTGGAGCCCTTGGCTGCGGTCGCATCGATATTCCGCCGCGGAACCGCCGCCGAAACCGCCGCATCCGCCGACACCACAACCTCGCGCGCCGCTGCCGCCGGAGGCGGCCGGTCGCGCCAGCCGCCCTGGAGTCGCCGTCTGGCGGTGTCCCTGCTGCGATCCGGCTACCGGACCGCTGCGGTGCCCGTGGCCGCCGGCCTGGCCCGCTCGATCCGAGAGGTCACCCGCGAGATCGCCTCGGCCGCCGCTGAGGGCCGCCGGACTCCTCGGGATGATCGGCGCGCGGAGGGCGGCACAGGGGGCCGGCCCGAGTAGCGCCGCGGCGCCCGGGGGCAATACCCTCGGCTCGGAGTCCTGCTCCCGCGAGCAGGCCAGTTACGACACCCCGCGAGCCCCACGCCATGTCCGGAGCCACAGCACGAGAGCTGCGCAGCAGTTTCACCGGGTTCTTCGCCGAGCGCGGCCACACGATCGTGCCATCGGCGAGCCTCATCCCGTATGACCCCACGCTGCTGTTCACCGTCGCCGGGATGGTGCCGTTCAAGGCCTACTTCACCGGCGCCGAGCCGTCGCCCTACAAGCGCGCTACGACGGTCCAGAAGTGCGTGCGGGCCGGCGGCAAGCAGAACGACCTCGACGAGATCGGCCGCACCAGCCGCCATCTCAGCTTCTTCGAGATGCTGGGCAACTTCAGCTTCGGCGACTACTTCAAGCCCGACGCCATCGCTTGGGCCTGGGAGTTCTCCACCGAACGCCTCGGTTTCGACCCTGACCGCCTCTGGATCACCGTCCACCTCAGCGACGACGAGGCCGCGGAGATCTGGCGTGACGGCGTCGGCGTGGCACCGGAGCGCATCCAGCGCCTCGACGAGGACAACTTCTGGCGCATGGGCGAGGTCGGCCCGTGCGGGCCGTGCTCGGAGATCTTCTTCGACAAGGGCGAGCGCTACGGGCCAGGCGGCGGACCGGCCCACGGCGGCGACGAGCGCTACGTGGAGTTCTGGAACCTGGTGTTCATGCAGTTCGAGCAGCAGGCCGACGGCTCGATGGTGCCCCTGCCCAAGCCGAGCATCGACACCGGCGCCGGCTTGGAGCGGGTCCTGACGCTGCTGCAAGGCGTGGAGTCGGTCTTCGACATCGACGAGATGGCGCGGCTCGTGGCCAAGGCCTCTGAGCTGTCCGGCGTGCCCCTCGGCGCCTCGGCGGCCGCCGACGTGTCGCTGCGCATCCTGGCCGAGCATGCCCGCACCATGACGTTCCTGATCGGCGACGGCACCTTCCCGTCCAACTCCGAGCGCGGTCACGTGCTGCGCCGGATCATGCGCCGCGCTGTGCGCCACGCCTACCTGCTCGGCGTGCAGAGCGTAGTGACGCCGCTGTTGGTGGACGAGGTGACCGACATCATGGGCCACGACTACCCCGACCTCCCCGGCAATCACGCCTTCATCCGCGACGTGGTCGAGCGGGAGGAGGTCCGCTTCCGCGAGACCCTCGGCCGGGGGTCGGTGCTGTTGGAGGAAGCGCTCGTGGGCCTCAGCGAAGACGAGCCTCTGGGGGGCGAGGTGACGTTCCTGTTGCACGACACCTACGGGTTCCCCTTCGAGGTGACAGAGGAGATCGCCCGAGAGCGCGGCGTGGCTCTGGACCGCGAGGGTTTCGAGGCCGAGCTGGCCGAGCAGCGTCGCCGCGCCAGGGAGGACTTCGCCTCCCGCTCCACGGCGGCGGACGACCTGAGCGTCTACCTGGAGGTGCTGGAAGAGTTCGGCGAGACCGAGTTCGTGGGCCGCGACCGCGACGAGTCCACCGCCCGGGTGCTGGCCGTGACCGCCGAGGGTGTGGTGCTCGACCGCACGCCGTTCTACGCCGAGGCCGGCGGGCAGATCGGCGACACCGGCAGGCTCTACCCCGACGGCGACGAGGCGGCCCTGGCGGTCACCGACACCACCTACGTGGTGGCGGGCCTGCACCTGCACCATGTCGAGGGCGCGGTCGCCCGGCTGCGGGCTGGCCAGAGCGTGCGGGCGGTCATCGACGGCAGCCGGCGCGCCGCCATCCGCCGCCACCACACCGGCACCCACATCCTGCACTGGGCGCTGCGGGAGGTGCTGGGAACCCACGTCAAGCAGCAGGGCTCGCTGGTGGCGCCGGACCGGCTCCGTTTCGATTTCAGCCACTACGGCGGCCTCAGCGGCGAGGAGGTCGTCGCCGTCGAAGACTTGGCCAACGCGGAGATCCTGGCCAATCCCTCCTGCCGCCACTACGAGACCTCGATGGCTGAGGCCAAGGCGGCGGGAGCGATCGCGTTCTTCGGGGACAAGTACGGCGAGACCGTGCGGGTCTTGGAGGCCGGTCCCAACTCCATTGAGCTGTGCGGCGGCACCCATGTGCGGGCGCTGGGCGACATCGGGCCGCTGAAGATCGTCTCGGAGGGCTCCATCGGATCGAACATCCGTCGTCTGGAGGCCGTGTGCGGGGACATCCCGATCCGGCGGCTGCGCCAAGCCGAGTCCCGCCTCGCCGAGGCGGCTGGCGTGCTCGGCGTGCCGCCCGAGGACGTCGTAGCGGGAGCGAGCCGCTGGGCCGGCGAACTGAAGGCCCTGCGCGACGAACTGAGGGAGCTGCGGCGGCGGGCCGCCGGCGACCGCGCCGGTGATCTGGCCGCAGCCGCCGAGGGCGGCTTGGTGGTGGCGCGCCTTGACGGCGTGGACCGCAACGAGCTGCGCGACCTGGCCGTGGCGGCGCGCGACCGCGAGGGTGTGAGCGCTGTGGTGCTCGCCACCGCGCCGGGCAGCGGCGGCGTTGCGTTCGTGTCCGCGGTGGTGCCCGGGGCGGGCTGGCACGCCTCGGACCTGCTCAGCGACGCCCTCCGGCTCGTCGGCGGGGGAGGGGGCCGCAACCCCGACTTCGCCACCGCCGGAGGGAAAGACGCCGGACGCCTCGACGAGGCGCTCGACTTGGTGCGCCGAGCGGCCGAGGCCCAGCGCGCCGGGACCTGAACGGGAGCCCCGAACGTCCCAGCGACTCGCCGGGAGGCGCCGGCGGTCGCGCCCCGGGTCGACCGCGACTGTCAGCGCCGGGCCAGTGCCTCGCCGGTGGCGGTCACCATCGTCTCGACCGGCGCCTCGGTTGCGGTCCACAGCTCGAAGGCCCGCGCCGCCTGGTGGACCAGCATGCGCACACCGTTGAAGGCGCGCACGCCCCGCTGTCGGGCCGCGGCCAGCAGGGCCGTCTCGGCGGGCTCATAGACGAGGTCCACGAGCAGCTGGCCTTTCCGCAGCCGAGCCGGGTCGAGAGGCATCGGCGGGCCGCCGTGGCCGATCATCCCCAGGGGCGTGGCGTTGACGACCAGGTCGAAGTCCCCCACCTCGCCCGGCGCGGCGACCCGGCCCCGATCTCCGGCGAGCGCAGCGGCGGACGCGGCGTTGTGCGGGGTCCGGTTCAGCACCGCGACCTCCGCCGCCCCGGCGTCGGCGAGGGCGAGGGCGACGGCCCGCCCCGCGCCGCCGGCGCCGAGCACCGCGCAGCGGGCGCCCGCGGGGGACCATCCGGCCTCGCTGGCGAGCGCGTCGGTGAAGCCGTCGCCGTCGGTGCTGTGGCCCACGAGCCGGTCGCCGTTGCGGGTAACGCAGTTCACCGCGCCCAGCAGGCGGGCCGTCGCCGAGAGCTCGTCTACCGCCGCGGCCACGGCGGCCTTGTGCGGCATCGTCACCGAGAGCCCGTCGATCCCCAGCGCCGTCGCCCCCGCCAGAGCCTCCCGCACCCGCCCTTCGGGCACCTCGCAGGCCAGGAAGACCCAGTCCAGCCCGCACGCAGCGAACGCGGCGTTGTGGATGACCGGCGACAGCGAGTGGCGCACCGGGTCGCCGAGCACGATGGCCAGACGGGTGCGTCCGCTGAGATCGGCCCGTTGCGCCATCAGAACACCCCCCGGGCGCGGGCGTCGGCCGCCCGCACCAGGAACTCGTCGTAGTCCACGGTGAAGAACAGTGTGCCGTCCCGCTCGACGAGCACGAAATAGAGCCAGTCGCCGGGCTCTGGGTTCATGGCGGCGGTCAGAGACTCGCGGCCCGGCGCGGCGATCGGCGTGGGCGGCAGGCCCCCGAACTTGCGGGTGTTGTACGGCGAATCGACGTCGAGGTCCTCCAGCGTCAGGGAGCTCTTGCGCTGGCCGATGGCGTACAGCACGGTGGCGTCCATCTGCAGGGGCATCCCCTCGTTGAGGCGGTTGTAGATCACCCGCGCCACCTTCGGGCGGTCCACGGAGCGGGCCGCCTCCGCCTCCACGATCGAGGCGGCCACGAGCAGCTGGTAGGGCGTGAGCCCGATGCGTTCGGGAGCTTCGTCGTAGCCGAGCTGGGTCGCCACCGTGTCGAACTGCTCCACCATGCGCCGGACGAGGTCGCGCTCGTCGCTCTCGCCCCTCTGGTCCACGCGGTAGGTGTCGGGGAACAGCACGCCCTCGAGGCTGGTGACGCCTGCGGGCAGGAATCTCGACCGGATCTGTCCGTCGCTGAGCGCCGCTTGCAGCTCGACGGGGTCGAACTCCGGCAGAGAGTCAGTGAGCCGGTCGGCGATCTCGCTGAGCCAAAGGCCTTCGGGGATTGTGATGCTCTCGCCCAGCGGCGGGATCGGGCCGGCCTCCAGCACCGCCCGCGCCTCGTCCACCGACATGTTCTCAGCGAAGTAGTAGTCGCCGGCCTGCAGGTCCTCGGCGTCGCGCCACCAGAGACGGGCGACGGTGGCGTTGGCCACCACGCCCTCGTTCGCCAGGATGCGCGCGATTCCGTTGACGCCGGCGCCGCTGGGGATCTCCACCAGGAAGAGCCCCTGCGGCTCGCCGGGCGGGTCGAGCTGGCGCTGCAGCCACGAGTTGCCCCACCAGTAGGCGCCGCCCGCCACGAGCGCCAGCCCTCCGGCCAGCACCACCAGGCGGCGCCAGAAGCCCCACGGACGGCGGAACCGAATCCAGGCGTCGTCGCCGAAGAACAGAGCCTCGTCCTCGGCGATCGCCTCGGGGTCCAACAGCATGTCCCCGGGCGCAGGGTCGCGGTTCGGCGGCGCCTCGGCTCGCGACCGGCGAGCGAGCGGATCGACGCCGCCGGCTGGCTCGCCGATCAGCGGGTCGAGCCCGCCGCCGGGGCGGTCGTCGCTCACGTCGGGGCGGCGTCGCGACGAGCGTCGAGCCACGACTGGAGGATCACCGCGGCGGCGGCCATGTCCACGACCTGCCGGCGCCGGGATCCTTTGACCTCGCCGAGGCGCAGCTGCCGCTCCGCTGCCGCTGTGCTGAGCCGCTCGTCGCAGGTCTCCACCGGCACCCCCACGGCCGCCGCCAGCCGCCGGGCCTCGGCGCCAGCGGCGCGGGCCGCCGGTCCCATCGTCCCGTCCAGGGAGATCGGAAGGCCGACCACCACGACCGCGACCTGTCGATCCGCCGCCACAGCGGCGATGGCGGCGTGGTCCTGCGCCTCCGAGCCGGAGCGCTCCAACACCTCCAGGGGCGTGGCGACACGGCCCTCGGAGTCGCTCAGCGCCAAGCCCACCCTGCGTGTCCCCAGGTCGACCCCCAAAGCTCGCACGAAGCTGACCGTACCGCCTGCCGACGGGCAACCCGCGACCGCCGCCAGCGTCCCGAGTCGGCCCGCACTGACCGGTAGCCTCGGATCTGTGCGTCACGTCGCGCTTGTGGGGATGATGGGCTCGGGGAAGTCTGAGGCGGGGCGGCAGCTGGCGCTGCTGCTCGGGCGGCGCTTTGTGGACTGCGACGAACTCGTGGCCGCCGCCGCGGGGCGCTCGATCCCGGAGATCTTTGAGGCCGAGGGAGAGGCTGGGTTCCGCCGGCGCGAGAGCGTGACCCTGGCCGAGACGCTGACTAGCGCCGAGCCCGCGGTGGTGGCCACCGGCGGCGGGGTGGTAACCGTGGCCGCCAACCGCGCCCTGCTGGCGGGCGCCGTGGTGTGTTGGCTGCGGGCGCGTCCCGAGGTGCTGGCTAGACGGATCTCCGACGGGTCGGGGCGGCCGCTGCTGGCGGAAGCAGAAGATGACGAGGCGCTGGTCGCTCGGCTTCGGCAACTCACAGCCGAGCGTGACGGCTGGTACGACGAGGTGGCCGACATCGTCTTGGACGTCGACGAACTGTCGGCGCCTCAGTTGGCCTCGGCTCTGGCGGCACGCCTGTCCGGAGTCCACGGCTGGCCGGGGGCCGGCGAGGGCGGTGTCGATGACAGCAGCGACTGCGGCGCGGAGGGCGACGGGGCGGCGCGCGTCCGTGTCCGGCTGGCCGAGCGCTCCTACGACGTGCTGGTCGGTCCGGGCGTGCGGCATCGCCTGGCGGCGGAGTTGGCTGCCTGTTTGCCCGCGCCGCTGCGCCGGGTGGCCGTCGTCACCTCCGACGGGATCGGCGTGGACGCAGACCCCGGCGCCGGCATCGCCACCGAGACCTTCACGATCCCGGCGGGGGAGCGGCACAAGTCGCTGGCCACCGTCGAGGACCTCTGCCGGCGCTTCTGTCGCTTCGGCCTCACGCGCGGCGACGCCGTCGTGGCGGTCGGGGGCGGTCTCGTCACAGACGTTGCGGGGTTCGCCGCCGCCGTCTACCACCGTGGCATCCCGGTCGTCTTCGTCCCCACCACGCTGCTCGGCCAGATCGACGCCGCCATCGGCGGCAAGACCGGCGTGAACCTGCCCGAAGGCAAGAACCTCGTGGGTGCCTTCTGGCAGCCGTCGCTGGTGCTGTGCGACAGCGAAGTGCTGGTCACGCTGCCCGCAGCCGAGTATCGCTCCGGGCTCGGCGAGATGGCCAAGTACCACTTCCTGGGCCGCGACGGCTCGGGGGCGAGCGACGCCGCCGCCATGGCCGCCCTGCCGCTGGAGGGGCGCATCGCCCGCTGCGTGGCCCTGAAGGCCGAGATCGTGGCCTCCGATGAGCGGGAGTCGGGGCGACGCATGCTGTTGAACTACGGGCACACGCTGGCGCACGCCCTGGAGATCGCCGGCGGCTTCGGGCTGCGACACGGCGAGGCCGTGGCCGTGGGCCTCGTCTACGCCGCCGAGGTGGCACGACGGCTGGGGCGCATCGACGGCGATAGGGTGGCTGAGCACCGGCAGGTCGTGGGCACCTACGGTCTGCCCTCGTCGCTGCCGGGAGGTGCCGAGCCCGACGAGCTCATCGACTTGTTCGGACGCGACAAGAAGGCCGTCGGCGGACTCACCCTCGTCCTCGACGGCCCGAGCGGGCCCGAGCCGGTGCGCGGCGTGGACCGGGCCGTTCTAGCCGAAGCCTTGGAGGCGATCAGATGAACCAGACCCCCGGCCCGGCCCCGGTGATCCTGCTGCTCTCGGGCCCCAACCTGCAGCTGCTGGGGCGGCGCGAGCCCGAGGTCTACGGCACCGACACCCTCGAGGATCACGTCCGCACGGCCACCGCGTCCGCCGCCGAGGCCGGCTTCGCCCTCGAGCACACCCAGTCCAACCATGAGGGCGACCTCATCGACGCGGTCGGCGGCGCCGTCGGACGGGCCGCCGCCATCGTCGTCAACGCCGGCGCGCTCTCGCACTACTCGCGGGCGCTGCAGGACGCCCTGGCGGCGTTCGCCGGCCCGGTCGTGGAACTGCACCTCTCGAACCCCTACAGCCGCGAGGCTTGGCGGCAGGCGTCGGTGGTGGGCCCCGTCGCCGACGGTCTGATCTGCGGTTTCGGCGGGTTGGGCTACCGGCTGGCCGTCGAGGCCGCCGCCGAGCTGGCAGGTAGCTGAGATGAAGGCGAGCGCCGCGGGCGGGTCGGGGCCGGTGGCGGCGGATTTGCCGCCGCTGCGGCTCGGCGGCCGGGCCAACAGCGTGCGGGGGGTTCTCGCTGCGGGCGTGACGATCGCCTCGGAGTCGGGGGCAGAGGGCAACGGCGCCGACGCCGCGCCGGTGGATGCCCTGGTGGTGACTGACCTGGCGAACGGTCGCTGGCTCACCGGCTTCAGCGGCTCGGCCATGGTCGTGGTGATCACGGCCGACGATCTGCTGGTCATCACCGACGGGCGCTACGCCACCCAAGCGCCCGCCGAGCTGGAGGCCGCAGGGGTCGAGGGCAGAGTCACCATCGCCGACCGCGGCAGCAAGCAGCAGGAGGCGGCCACCGCCGCGGTCGAAGGGCTGGGGCGGCTCGCCTTGGAGGCCGACAACGTCAGCTGGTCCCGCTACCGGCGCTTCGCTGGCGAGTGGTTCCCCGACGCCGAGTTGGTGCCCTCGACGGGCGTGATCGAGCGGCTGCGTCGCACCAAGTCCCCAGAAGAGGTGGCCCGGATGGCCGCCGCCGCAGCCATCGCCGACGACGCCCTCGCCGAGGCGCTGCCGCGCCTGGCCGAGGGGCCCACCGAAGCCGAGGTGGCCGCCGAGCTGGACCACCTCATGCGCCGCCTCGGCGCCTCCGGCTCGGCCTTCGAGACCATTGTGGCGGCTGGGGAGAACAGCGCCCTGCCCCACGCCCGCCCAGGTCCGCGCCGCATCGAGCCCGGCGACCTCGTCGTCATCGACTTCGGGGCGATCGTGGACGGCTACCGCTCGGATATGACCCGCACAGTCTGCGTGGGCGAGCCGCGGCCGCCCGGAGGGAAGGTCTACGAGGTGGTGCGGCAGGCGCAGCAAGCTGGCGTGGAGGCCGTGGCGGACGGCGTGTCGTGCGCGGACGTGGACGAGGTCTGCCGCGACATAATCAGCGAGGCCGGCTGGGGCGACGCCTTCATGCACAGCACCGGCCACGGCGTCGGGCTCGACATCCACGAGGCGCCCAGCCTCGCAAGCCGCTCCAGCGAAGTGCTGGCCGCCGGCGAGGTCGTCACCGTCGAGCCGGGCGTCTACCTGGCCGGCAGCGGCGGCGTGCGCATCGAAGACACAGTCGTCGTGACCGGCGACGGGTGCCGGCGACTCACATGCGCGCCCAAGACGCTGGTCGTGGCCTGAGACCCGACGGAGGTAGCGATGGTTGCCATCACCACCAACGACCTGAAGACCGGCATGACCCTCGACTTGGGCGAGGGGCTGTTCTCAGTCGTGGAGTTCCAGCACGTCAAGCCCGGCAAGGGCCACGCCTTCGTGCGCACCACGCTCCGCAACGCCCGCACCGGCGGGGTGCTGGAGCGCACCTTCCGGGCCGGCGAGAAGGTGGAGCGGGCCGTCATCGACAAGCGCTCCATGCAGTACCTGTACCGCGACGGCGAAGCCCGGGTGTTCATGGACGGCGAGACCTACGAGCAGATCCACGTCGAGGAGGCCGCGCTGGGAGACGCCGGCAACTACATCGTGGAGGGCGACTCGGTGATCCTGCAGATGTACGGCACCGAGATCGTGGGCACCGACCTTCCCGCCGCGGTCACCCTGGCGGTCACCGAGACCGAGCCGGGCATCCAGGGCGACCGGGTCGCGGGGGCCACCAAGCCAGCGCTCACCGAGACCGGCTTGACGGTGTCGGTGCCGCTGTTCATCGAGCCCGGCGAGCGCGTCAAGGTGGACACCCGCTCGGGCCAGTACATCGCCCGGGGGTGAGGGTCCGCCCCGACCCCGACGCCACACCCGGCGCCCGCAGCGACGCCCGCCGGGCGCGCGAGCGGGCGCTGGCGCTGCTGTATGAGGCCGAGGCCCGCGACCTCGCCGTCCTGGATCTGCTCAGCCGCCAGGACCTGCGGCCCGCACCGCTGGCCGTCGAGTTGATCGAGGGCGTCGCCGAGCACGGTGCGGCCATCGACGACCTGTTGGAGCAGGCGGCGGTGGACTGGTCGGTGGCGCGCATGGCGCCGGTGGACCGCGCCATTCTGCGCATCGCCGCCTACGAGCTGGCGCACCGCCCGCAGACGCCGGCGCCGGTGGTGTTGAACGAGGCGGTGGAGCTGGCCGACCTTTACTCCACGGCGTCCTCGGGTCGCTTCGTGAACGGCGTGCTCGCCACCGTGGCGCGTCGGCTCAGGCCTTCGGGGCCAGCTGGGTGACTTCGCGGCGGTAGGGGGTTGTGTCCGCGTCGTCGCTGGGCGCCTCGATCTCCTCGGCGAAGCGGCGGCCCTCCCAGACCGCCGCGGCGATCGTGCCGGGAGCGAGGGCGTCGCCGACGGCGCGGACGCTCCGCAGGCCCCGGTCGGCCCACTCGCCGCGGCGGGCTTCCAGTTCAGCCAGCAGCGACGTCTCTGACAGCCGGGCCGTGACCAGCACCGCCGCCTCGGCCTCCAGGCTGCTCCGACGCCCGGTGTAGGTGCAGGCCAGCTCCAGCCCGTCGTCGCCGATCGACTCCACGGTGCTGTTGCAGTGCAGGTCCACGCCCAGATCCATCAGCTTGGCCTGGATGCGGTGCTGGTCCATGGTGTTGATGGTCCAACGCGAGACGTAGGCCTGGGGCGTGACGATCGCCACGTCGTAGCCCTCGCCGGCCAGCAGCTCAGCCAGGACGCCGCCCATGTAGAAGTGGTCGTCGTCGAAGATCACAACGCGTCTGCCCGCAGGGCGATCTCCGGTCATCAGGTCGTCTGGGGTGAGGACCGGCAGGCCGCCGATCGGGACCCGATGGGTGTGCCAGCGGCCTACTCCGTCGCGCCGCCACGCCGAGCCGGTGGCCACAGCGACGTGCGCGAAGTCGTATTCCAGCAGCTCCGCGGCGGTCATCGGGCTCTCGAGATAGACCTCCACGTTGTCCATGCGGCTGATCTGGCCCTCCCGGTAGTCCAGGACGCGGATCCACTCCGCCAGTCCCGGCAGCCGTGCCTCGGCCGCCCCCCGGCCGCCGAGGCGGCGCGACCGCTCCACCAACACCACCTCGTAGCCCCGCTTGCCCGCCGCCATGGCGGCTTCGAGGCCGGCCGGACCGGCGCCGACGACGAGGACCCTCTCGGCCGCGTGGCGCGCCCGGTAGACCTCGGGGTGCCAGCCGCGTCGCCACTCCTCGCCCATCGAGGGGTTCTGGGTGCAGCGGATCGGCGACATGGTGTGGTCGCCGGTCACGCAGATGTTGCAACCGATGCACTCTCGGATGTCCTCGAGGCGGCCCTCCTCGATCTTGCGGGGCAGGTACGGGTCGGCGATGGAGGGCCGGGCCGCGCCGATGAAGTCCAAGACGCCCCGCCGCACCATGCGCACCATCGTGTCCGGCGAGGTGAAGCGGCCCACCCCCACGACGGGCTTGGATGTCAGCGCCTTGAGACCCGCCACGTACTGCTCCTGGTCTCCCTCGGCGCTGAAGCGCGAGGTCACGCTGTCGTCCTCCCAGGTGCCCAGCACGAAGTCCCACAGGTCGGGAATCTCGCCCAGCTCGCCGAGCACGGCCTCGATGTCGTCGCGGGTGATGCCGGCGTCGCCGAGCAGCTCGTCCACAGTGATGCGACAGGCCACCGCGGCCCGCCCGTCCACCTCCTCGACCGTGTCGGTCAGCAGTTCCCGCAACAGCCGCATCCGGTTGGTGAGGCTGCCGCCGTAGCAGTCGCTGCGCAGGTTGTAGCGGGGCGAGAGGAAGTGGTGGATGCCGCCGTAGGTGTGGGCGGCGTACACGTAGACCAGGTCGAACCCGGCCCGCAGCGCCCGGTCCACGGCTTGGCGGTGCCAGCGCCGCAGGTTGGCGATGTCGCGCTTGGTCATCTCCCGCGCCTGCACCGGGTCCACGAACCAGGAGGCCACCGGCAGGGCCGTCGGCGCCAGCGGGGCGGTGCGCGAGTAGAGGTTCGGGCCGTTGAGGCCGTTGTAGGCCAGCTCGATGCCGGCGATTGCGCCGTGCTCGTGGATCCGCTCGGCCACGAGCGCCAACGCCGGAATGTCATGGTCGTCCCAGATCCTGGCCTCGATGTAGGGCGTGATCTCTGAGGAGTAGTGGATCTCGGCTTGCTCGGTGCAGATCACCGCCCAGCCGCCCTGCGCCTTGACAGCGCGCATCTCGGCGTGGGCGCTGGGGTCGCGGTAGCCCATGCCGTTGCAGTGCGGCACCTGGAAGAAACGGTTCTTGGCTGTGAGCGGGCCGATGCGCACCGGCTCGAACAGGATGTCGTAGCGGGGGTCGCGGGCGGGTTCAGCCATGATCTTCTCCGAGTGGATGGGGTGCCGCTACGCGCCGGCGACCGCGCCGCCGATGCCCGGGCCGACGATGCCCGGGCCGACGATGCCTGGGCCGGCGATGACTCTGCCGCCGATGACCACTTGGTCGAGCAGCGGCGCGCCGGGCGCCAGGAACAGCTCGTTGGGGTGCGGACAGTCGGCCACGACGAGGTCCCCCCGCTTGCCGACGTCCAGGGAGCCGCACTCGCCGCCGAGGTTCAGGCTGTAGGCGGCGTTGAGGGTGGCCCCCACGATGACCTCAGCGGGCGTCAGGCGGAACCAGGGCGCCGCCATAGCCATCGTCGCCAGCAGCGAGGTGGCGTGGATGGAGGAGCAGTAGTCGGTGGCGACCGCAACCGGCACGTCGCTGTCGATGAGCAGGCGGGCGTTAGCCCGCCGGTCGGTCATGTAGATCAACTCCGCCACCGGCAGCACGACCGCCACGGTGTCGGTCGCCCCCACGTCGTGGATCTCCTCATCCGGTGTGTAGGTGAGGTGCTCGGCGGTGACGGCGCCCTCGCCGGCGGCCGTCGCCCAGCCCTCAGAGGAGTTCCAGGCGTCGGCGTGGACCCGCGGCTCCAGTCCCAGCTCCCGGCCCCGCCGCATCAGCCGACGGGCCTGGGCGGGAGTGAACAGGCCCTGCTCCACGGTCACGTCGTGGAACTCAGCGATGCCTTGGCTGACCACCGCCGGAAGCATCTCGCCGGCGATCAAGTCGGTGTAGGCCTCGCCGGCCTCGGGGCCGCCGTCGCCTGCGCCGATGTCCCTCGGCACCACGTGGGCGCCCAGGAAGCTGATCACCAGGCGCATGGGGCTGAGCGCCCGTGACTGCTCCAGCAGCGCCAGCTCGCGCAGCTCCTCTGCCACGGTCAGCCCGTAGCCGGACTTCACTTCCAGCGTCGTGACGCCGCCCGCCAGGATGCGCCGGTAGGCCCGCTCCAAGCGCGCCAGCAGCTCGTCGTCGCCGGTCGCCCGGCTGGCGGTGACGCTGGACCAGATGCCCCCGCCGCGGGCAGCCACCTCGGCGAGGGTGGCGCCGCCGAGGCGTTCGGCGTACTCGTCGTGGCGCTCGCCGCCGAAGATGGGATGCGAGTGGCACTCCACGAGGCCCGGCAGGACCGTGCGACCGCGGGCGTCCAGCGTCGCCACGCCGGGCTCTCCCCAGTCGGCCAGCACGTCCGCGCTGGTCCCGACGGCGACGATGCGCCCGCCGCGCACAGCCACGGCGCCGTCGGCCAGGAGGTCGAGCTCGCCCTGTGACCGCCCGGTGCGCGGCCCGCCGCGGTCGGTGACGCGGGCCAGCTGCGCGGCGCCGACGACGTTGAGGTCGCCCGACTCAGCGCCCATCGCCGTCGCCGCCCTCGTCGGGGATCACCGCGATCACGTCGATCTCCATTAGCCATTCCGGCTGGGCCAGGCCGTCGATGACCACGCCCGTGGACACCGGGTAGACCCCCTTCAGCCAGCGGCCGATCACCCGGTAGACGGGCTCGCGGTAGCGGGGGTCGGTGAGGTAGACGGTGGTCTTGACGATGTGGCTGAGGTCGCTGCCGGCCTCGGCGAGCAGCTGCGCCACGTTGGCCATGGCCTGCTCGGTCTGCGCCGCCGGGTCGCCTGCCCCGATGATGTTGCCGTCGAAGTCCGAGCCCACCTGACCCCGCAGATAGACGGTGTTGCCGGCGATGACCACCTGGCAGAGGTCGTTGTCCAGCGACTGGTTGGGATAGGTGTCCCGCGTGTTGAACCGGCGCAGCCGGCGGTGGGTGACCATCCTCAGGCCCCCGCGTGCGCTTGGCCGAGCTGGCCCTTGGTGCCCTCGAAGGGCGTGGATCCGCCTCGTCCGCCCTTGGCGGAGAAGCCGCGGCCGCGCGCCATCTCGGCCAGCCGCTCGACGTACAGGTCGTCGCGGAAGTGCAGCGGGAAGGTGCGGGCGTCGCGCATCATCTGCCCCAGCGGGTAGCGCTCGTGGCAGGCGCGGGCGCCCAGCAGGTCGAACCCCTCGAAGGGGATGGAGAGCACGGCGTCCTTGGCTAGGTGCATGGTCCGGACCGCGTCGGCCTCGACCTCGTCGGGATCGTCGCCGCGGTCCAGCCGGGCCGCCGTGGCCGCCAGGCAGGCACGTGCGGCGAACAGCTTGGCGTCCATGCGCCCCAGGCGGACTCGCACCACCTCCGAGCCGTTGAGGTCGTCGCGGTCGCCGATGTAGCCGGCGATGAAGTCGAAGGCGCCTTGCGCCGAGCCGATGTGGTTGGCGGCGTAGGCGCAGGAGAACGTGCGCGGGTCCTTGCGGATCCAGTCGCCGGGTTCGCCCACGACGTGATCGGCCGGCACGAAGACGTCGTCGAAGCGCACGCCGCAGGAGACCGTGGAGCGCATGCCCAGCATCTGCCAGTCGTCCAGCAGCTCCACGCCGGGGGCGTCGCGCTCCACCACGGCGAACACCATGCGCTCGGCGTAGGGCTCGTCGCCCTCGACGGCCGCCCAGACCATGAGGTAGGTGGCGATGGCCGCCACCGAGGCGAAGCCTTTGCGGGCGGTGAGGCGGTACCCGCCGTCGCAGGCGGTCAGCTCGGCGGCCAGCACTTCGGCGCCGTTCTCATACAGGTGCGCCTCGGATCCCAGCGAGGCGCAGAAGGCACCGTCGGCGATGCGCGGCAGGAAGTGGTCGCGCTGAGACGGGGTGCTGTGCCAGGAGATTATGCCGGCGGCGTGGTTGTGGACTTGCAGCAGCTGGGCGGTGTTGGTGTCCCAGTAGGCGAGGCGCTCCAGCAGTTCGTACCAGCCGCTGTAGTTGCCGGGCAGCCAGAGCCCTGCCCCGCCGTATTCTTCGGGCAAACAGAGCGTGTGCAGTCCCGCCTCGGCCGCTTCGGCGAAGTTCTCGAACGGGAACGCCACCTCGGCGTCGAGGTCGCGCATGCGCTGGCGGAACCGGGGCCCCAGTTCCTCTACGCGGGCTTTGAGGTCGTCCAGGGTGAGGGCGCGGGGTGGGGCGATTGTCATGGGGCCTCCTGTGGGTTGGGGAGTCGATTCGGTTCGGGGATGGTGTCTGTCAAGCCGCGGCGCAGAACGACTCCACGGCCGCCTCGAGCACGGCGCAGCAGCGGGCGAGTTGCTCGGGCGCCACGAACTCGTCGGGACGGTGGGCGTCGCTGATGTGGCCGGGGCCGAGAATCGCCGCCGGCGCGCCGAGGCGCTGGGCGTAGAGCCCCGCTTCGCAGCCGAACTCGATCCGCCCGGCCTCTCCGTCGCCGGCCAGCCCTTCCAGGCGCGCCAAGGCCTCGCTGCGGCGGGCGCCCAGCGCCGGGTAGCTGGCGGTGCGCTTGATACGCACGCTGCCGCCGATGGCGCCGAGCTCCTGATCCACCCGCTGCAGCTCCGAATCGAAGCCCGCCAGCAGCGCCTCGGGTTCCACCGCGGCGTGGTGACGGACCTCGAAGCTCAGCTCGCATGACGGCGCCAGCACGTTCACGCCGACCCCGCCCGCGATGGTGCCGACGTTTGCCGACACCGAGCCGGTGTCCTCGCTCGGCGCCGAGCGGTTCACGGCGTCGATCTCGCTCGCCAGGCGGATGGCCGCCGAGACGGCGCTGGGGCGGCTGCAGGCCAGGCTGGAGTGCGCGGCGGGGGCGCGTATCTCGAGGCGGTGCGCCACCTTGCCGCTGTGGGCGTTGCAGACCCGCATGCCGGTGGGCTCGCCCACCACGACCAGGTCGGGCCTGCAGGTCGCCGAGCCTTCCAGCACCTCCAGCAGGTCGCCGACGCCGGCGCAGCCGACCTCTTCGTCGTAACTCAGCGCCAGGTGCAGGGGCCGCGCCAGGCGTCGCTGGTCAGCGGCGCTCGCCACCGCCAACGCCGCCGCCAGGAACCCCTTCATATCGGCGGTGCCCCGGCCCGCCAGCCGGCCGTCAACCTCGGTGAGAGCGTAGGGGTCCGTGGTCCAGCCGTCGCCGGCGGGCACCACGTCGCTGTGGCCGGCCAGCATGAGGCCTCCGGCGCGGTCGGGTCCGAAGCGGGCGTGCAGGCTGGCGCGCCCGGGCGGACCGGGGATCACCGCAGCCACCGCGCCCGCCTGCTCGGCCTGCTCGGCGTAGGTCTCGATCAGGGCCACGTTCGGCGTCCGGCTCTCGGTCGGCAGGGCGACCAGCCGGGCGAGCAGGTCCAGGACCGACTCGCCCGGCCGGCCGCGCGGCGTCGCGGTCATCCGGAGGCGATGACCTCCGACCATGTGTCGGCGAAGATGGCGTGGGTCTCGTCGCGCACCTGCCACACCAGCCGCTCGCGCACGTCACTGGTGATTGCCAGCCCGCTGGTGTCGATCACGTCGTAGTAGGCGTCGCTCAGCAGCTGCGGCACCTCCAGGTTGGGCGTGAAGGTGAGCAGGAACTCGGTGATCTTCGCTCCGACGTCCGGCTCCAGCATGTAGTTGATGAACACGTGAGCCGTGTACGGGTCGGGGGCGTCTGCGGGGATGACCATGCCGTCCTGCCAGATCGTGCCGCCCTCGTCGGGGATGACGAAGCGGACGTTCGGGTTGTCCAGGTAGGCGATGGCAGCGCCGAAGCCCCAGGCCGCCGCAACAAGCACCTCGCCGCTGGCGAGGTTGCCGATGTGGTTGGCCGAGTCGAACGCGGAGATGCAGTCCCGCGCCGCCAGCAGGGAGTCCAAAGCCAAATCGTGGGCCGCCGGGTCGCTCTCATTCCAGCCGTAGCCGTTGTACACCAGGGCCGCCCCGATGGCCTCGCGCTGGTCGTCCAGGATCGACGACTGGCCGCAGTGCTGGTTGTCGTCGAAGAGCGCGCTCCAACTCGTGGGGGGCTCGTCGAAGGCGGTGACGTCATAGGCCAAACCGGTGGTGGAGTACTGGAAGGGCAGCGAATAGCGGTTGCCCGGGTCGTAGTAGATGTCCATCTGGTTGGGATCCAGCAGGGCGCTGTTGGGAAGCAGGCTGTGGTCGAGTTCCTGCAGCAGCCCCTGGCTGTGGAGGATCTCGATGGCGTAGTCGGTGACGATCACCAGGCTGTAGCCGGAGTTGCCGGCGTCCACCTTGGCCACGGCCTCCTCGTTGGCGATGTGGGTGTCCATGATGATCTCCACGCCGCACTCCGCCTCGAAGTCCGACAGGACCGACTCATCGATGTAGTCGGCCCAGTTCAGGAAGTTGATCGAATCGCCCAGCCGGTCCGGGTCGCCGCAGCGACCCGTCATCGGCTCGGCTGCTGGGGCCGGCTCGGCGGCGGGCGGCGGTTCGGGAGCGGGGGCCGGCTCGGCGGCGGGCGGCGGTTCGGGAGCGGGGGCCGGCTCGGCGGCCGGCGGCGGTTCGGGTGGTGGAGGCGCCGCCGCCGTCTCGCTGTCGTGGCCCCCCCCGCCCGCCCGCCCCCGCCGCCCCGCCGCCCCCACCCCCCCGCCCCCCGCCCGCGAAGAGTGTGAGGGGCTAGCGGGATAAAAAAAAGAGCAAGC
>VXNF01000058.1:53773-146530 GCA_009840735.1 Acidimicrobiia bacterium
CCCCCCCCCTTTTTTTTTTTACCCCACCACCCGTCAACACCTTTTTCCCTTTTGTGTGGTGGGCTGGTTTTTTTTTAAATCAGCCAGGGCCCGCCGGCGCCGCCTCCGCAGGCGGCCGCGACGAGAGCGACGGCAAGAAGCACCCCTCCGAGGCGGACCGTCAATCGTGTCCTGGTGGTCTTTCTCATTGTCCCCTCCTTTGTGGGATTGGTGTTGGATTCGGGTCGGTGATGGGCTGATTCGGCTCGGGCCCCTGCTTCGCGGGCCGGACCTGCTGCAGACGACGGCGCGCCACGCCGGCCTGCACTCCGAGCGCGCTCAGCAGCAGCAGCGACGAGGCCGCGAAGATCAGCGTCGAGACGGCGTTCACCTCCGGGCTGATGGCGCGGCGCAGCTGCCCGTACACCTCGATCGGCAAGGTCGTGGCGCCGGGTCCGGCCACGTAGAACGTGATGACGAAGTTGTCCAGGGAGAGGGTGAAGGACAGCAGGGCGCCGCCGAGGACGCCGGGCATGATCGACGGCAGCGTGACGCGGCGGAACGTTGTCCAGGCCCCGGCGCCCAGGTCGGCGGCCGCCTCCTCGATGGCGGGGTCCAGCGTGCGGAGGCTGGCGCGCACCACGAGCGCCACGAAGGCGGTGCAGAAGGCGATGTGGGTGAGGATCACCGTGGGCCGACCCAGGCGGATGGCGTCCTCGGCGCCGCGCCCGAGGATGTCGTTGAGCCGCCCCAGGGCGAGTGAGAAGAAGGCCAGCAGCGACACGCCGGTCACGATCTCGGGGGCGATGACCGGCAGGTAGACGACCTGTTGGGCGGCTTTGCGCCCTCGGAAGGTGTGCCGGTCAAGCGCCAGGGAGATCATCGTGCCCAGCACGGTCGCCACCGACGTGGCGATAATCGCCACCACCACGGAGTTCACCGTGGCGGTCTTGATCTGGTCGTTCTGGGCCAGCAGCGAGTACCAGTTCGTGGTGAAGCCGGTCCAGGCGCCGCCGGTGCGGGCCTTGTTGAACGAGAAGACGATCAGGACGATGACGGGCAGGTAGAAGAACGCATAGACCAGCGCGGAGGAGCCCCCGAGCGCCACAGCGGCGCGGCGCTGCGAGCGGGCGATGGTTCTCACAGCAATTCAACCTCGTCCTTACGCCCGATCAGGGCGTACAGGCTCAAGAGGGTGATGAGACTGAAAAGGGTGGCGATGGCCGCGCCGAGGGGCCAGTTGAACGCCGTCCCGAACTGCAGTCCCAACAGGGTGGCGATCATGTTGGTCTTGCCGCCGCCGAGGAGGGCGGGCACGAGGAACTGTGAGACCGAGATCACGAACACCATCACCGAGCCCACGATGAGGCCCGGGCGGATAAGCGGCACGAAGACCTCCAAGAACACCTGCGGCGGCCGTGCGCCGAGGTCCCGGGCGGCCTCCAGCTGCACCCCGTCGGATCGCTCGACTGCGGCGTAGAGCGGCAGGATCATGAACGGCAGCGCCGTGTAGACCAGCCCGAGCATCACCGAGAAGCGCGTGTTCAAGAACGCGATGCGGTCGAACCCCAGGCCCTCGATGATGCTGTTCAGCGGCCCTGTGTTGGCCAGGATGAATCGAATGGCGTAGGTCCGCACCAACATTGAGGTCCAGAAGGGGATCATCACCGCCACCAGAAGGGCGTTGCGGGCGAGGGGACTGCGCCGGGAGCTGATGAAGACCGCCAGCGGCAGGGCCAGCGCGGCGCAGATCAGCGTCGCCCACAGCGACCAGACCACCGACCGGGCGAACACCGCCGAGTAGTTGTTGTAGGCGATCGCCAAGTGGTGCAGCCCCACCAGGGCACCCACCGCGCCAGCGGCTCGGAGCACACCGCGGGCGCCGCCCCGCCCGAGGTAGCGGGCGATCGCTGCACCTGCTGCCCCTGCGGCGGCGGCGGCCAGCATCCCCCTGAGGGCCGCGGCGCCGACGGTGCCCCAGCCGGCCTCCGAGCGCCGCCCCCGCGCCACGATCTCCTGCCAGGTCTCGGTGCTGAACTCCCAGATGACGCCGCCGCCGAGCTTGGGCGTCAGGAACGAGTAGATGAACACCAGGACGCTCGGCACGACGTAGGCGACGGTGATCCAGCCGAGCCCGGGGCTCAGCAGCGCAGCGACCCGCCGCCGCCGCGCCCGCTGACTGGCTGCCGTTTGCATCAGCGATCCAAGAGGCACGCCGCCTCGTGCAGCCAGCCCACCTTGACCCGGTCGCCGGGCCGCAGCATGCCGAAGGGGTGCGTGCCCGCCTCATTGTGGCGGACCGCCACCAGCTCTGAGCCGTCGGGGAGGCGCACCGTGGCCCGCGTGGCGTCGCCCAGGAACAGCAGATCCACCAGCACGCCGCCGAAGAGGGTGCAGTCCTGCGGCTCCGGCGCAACCTCGGCCACGACCACCACCCGCTGGGGCCGTACCGCCAGCACGCACTCGCCGCCGGTTCGCGCCCCCTCCACCTGCACACGGCCGATCACCTCTCCGGAGGGCGTGCGCACTGTGGCCGCGCCCTCCTCGGTGCCCACGAGCGTCACGTCGAGCAGGTTCGTCTCGCCGATGAAGTCGGCCACGAACCGCGAGGCTGGCCGCTCGTAGATCTCCGTGGGGGTGCCCAGCTGGTGGATGCGCCCCTGGTCCATGACCGCGATGCGGTCGCTCATGGTGATGGCCTCCTGCTGGTCGTGGGTCACGAAGATGAAGGTCATCCCTAGCTCGGTGTGGAGGCGGCCCAGCTCGTGGCGCATCGCCTGGCGCAGCTTCAGGTCCAGGGCGCTGAGCGGCTCGTCCAACAGCAGGACCTCGGGCTGGTTCACGACGGCCCGGGCCAACGCCACCCGCTGGCGCTGCCCGCCCGAGAGCTGTGCCGGATAGCGCTCGGCCAGCTCGCCGAGCCGCACGAGGTCCAGCGCCTGTGCCACCTTGGTGCTGATCGTCTCACGGTCCTGGCGCTTGACCTTCAGGCCGAAGGCCACGTTCTCGGCGACGCGCATGTGCTCGAAGAGGGCGTAGCTCTGGAATACGGTGTTGACCCTGCGCCTGTGCGGGGGCACGTCGGTGGTGTCGGCGCCGCTGATGATGACTCGCCCTTCGTCGGGCCGCTCGAAGCCGGAGACCATCCGCAGCGTGGTCGTCTTGCCGCAGCCCGAGGGGCCTAGCAGCGAGATGAACTCCCGTGGCCGCACGTCGAGGTCTACTTGGTCGACCGCTGTGGTGTCGCCGAACCGCTTGGTGACTCCCCGCAGCGAGACAGCGCCGCGCTGTGCCGGGTCCCGGACCGGTCCGCCGCCGGCGGTGGGAGAGCTCACAGCGAGCCGTTCCCTGCGTCCGGGCGCCGGCTGGGCAGGACGTGGTATGTGAGGGCGAACTGCACGAACTCTTCGAGGCGGCGGCTCTGCGTGCCTCCCTTGCGCCGCACCAGCCCGAGCGCCACGGGTTTCACCGACGTTCGGAGCTTCACATAGGCCAGCCGGCTGCCGTCCTGGGCGGTCGCGGCGGCCGGCAGCAGGTTGACCACCGAGAACCCGAAGCCGTTGCCGACGAGGGTGCGGATGAGGTCCAGGTCTGTGTGGCGGGCCACCGGGCGCAGCGAGACGTCCGCCGCAAGGAATAGAGAGGTGAGGTACTGCCGGCTGATCGGCAGGTCGAGGAGAACGTACGGCTCGTCGGCCAGTTCCTCCAACGACACGGTCTCCGCGGTCGCAAGGGCGTGGCCGGTGGGGAGGAGGGCGTGGGGCTCGGCGTCCAGCAGCTTCAGGAAGTCGAGGTCGTTGCCGAGTTCGATGTCGTAGGTGATCGCCGCGTGGATCTCGCCGCTGCGCAGCCAGGCGAGGAGGTCGTCCTGGGTGCCGGTCTGGAGCCGAACGTCGATCTGCGGGTTGCGGTCGGTGAACTCCCGCACCATCGCCGGTACGACGATCGGCGCCACGGTCACCAGGGAACCCAGGAGCACGCGCCCCACGGAGTCGGATCCGGAGTCGAACATGAAGCTGGTGATGTCGGCGGCCCGGGAGAGAACCTCGCGTGCCTCGGCGATGAGCTGGGCGCCCTCCGGTGTGAGGCTCACCCCGTGGCCGCGGTGGCGGACGAGCAGCGAGACCCCCAGCGTGCGCTCGAGGCTCTGGATCGAGCCGGACATGGCCGGCTGGGAGATCCCGACCGCGGCAGCCCCATGCGTCATGGAGGAGTTCTCGGCGACCGCCACGAAGTTCTCCAACTCTCGCAAAGTGACCTGCTGCTGCATGATCCTCCCCCGAGCGGCGCTCGCCCGTGACGCTTGTCTGTGGCGCTTGTCTGTGGCGCTTGTCTGTGGCGCTTGTCTGTGGCGCTTGTCTGTGGCGCTTGTCTGTGGCACCGCTCAGATAACTATAGATTATCAAGTGTATCGAGTGAGTCAAGTACTCCGATAATCGCAGGTCACGAGGTATGCCGGAGAGTTGATCGATCAAAGCCTGCGCCGGCCGGGTAGCGAGGCTGACGGATCCGAGGCGAGGGCGCGATAACAGGACGCGCCGCGGCGACGGGCTGGTCGCCCTCGGGGGTGTCCGGTTCCCGGATCTGGTCGTGGTACCGTCACCGCACCGTTAAGCGGGTCCGGTGAGGCCCGCACGGACCGGAGGTACCACGCTGTCCGAACGTGAGCGCAGATCCCGGGCGGCGACGCTCCCTTCGCCCGCTGCTGGGTCGGCGGGCACTGCCGCAGCGGTCCGTCACGCGGGCACGCCGGGCGACTTTGTGCCGCGGGTCGAGATCATGGACGCCGAGGCGCTCGGCCGGGCGCTGCGCCGTATGGCCCATGAGATCGTGGAGCGCAACGACGGCGCCGCGGGCCTGGTGCTGGTGGGGTTGCAGACCGGGGGCGTGTTCCTGGCCGAGCGGCTGGCCGCCCTGCTGGCCGAGGTCGACGGCGCCGCTGTGCCTTGCGGGTCGCTGGACGTGGCCATGCACCGCGACGACATCTGGCTGCGCCCCGTGCTGCCCCAAGCCCCCACCGCCATTCCCTGCGACCTCACGGGACGCGCCGTGGTCCTCGTGGACGACGTGCTGTTCACGGGGCGCACCGTGCGGGCCGCACTCGACGCGGTGTGCGACTTCGGACGCCCCCGCGCCGTGCAGCTGGCGGTGATGGTCGATCGGGGCCACCGCGAGCTGCCCATCAGGGCCGACTACGTGGGCAAGAACCTGCCCACCCGGCGCGAGGAGCTCGTCGACGTCAGCGAGCGTGGCGTCGTTCTGGGGGAGACGGCGTGAGCGGACGGCGACACCTGCTGTCGGTGGGCGATCTCGGCGCCGACGGCCTGCGCGAGATTCTGCGCCTCGCCGACAGCTTCGCCGAGGTCAACACCCGGGCCATTCCGAAGGTCCCCGCCCTGCGCGGCAGGACGGTGGCCTCGCTGTTCTTCGAGGACTCCACCCGCACCCGGCTCTCCTTCGAGACCGCCGCCAAGCGCCTGTCCGCCGACACCGTGACCTTCAGCGCCGGGAGCTCATCGCTAAGCAAGGGCGAGTCACTGCGCGACACGGCCCAGACGGTGACCGCCATGGGCGTGGACTGCGTCGTGGTGCGCCACCGCAGCGCCGGTGCCGCGGTGGCACTTTCCCGCTGGCTCGACGCCGCGGTGATCAACGCCGGCGACGGCTGCCACGAGCACCCCACGCAGGCTCTGCTGGACTGCTACACGATCCAGCAGCGGTTGGGCGGCATCGAGGGGCGGCGCGTGGCGATCGTGGGCGACATCGCCCACTCGCGGGTGGCCCGGTCGCTAGTGGCGGCGCTGCAGCTGCTTGACGCCTCGGTCACGCTGGTGGCGCCGGCCACGCTGCTGCCCCCTGCGGTGGAGGCGTGGGGTGTGGGCCTCAGCAGCAACCTGGACGACGTGGTGCCCCGCGCCGATGTGGTCTACCTGCTGCGCCTGCAGCGCGAGCGCCAGGAGCGAGCGCTGCTGCCCAGCGAGCGCGAGTTCCACGAGCGCTTCGGGCTGAGCGCCGAGCGCGCCCGGCGCCTGGCCGACCACGCCATCGTGATGCATCCCGGTCCCCTGAACCGCGGCGTGGAGATCGGCGCGGAGGTGCCCGAGATGACCTGCGCCACCATCTCCGAGCAGGTCGCCAACGGCGTCTCGGTGCGGATGGCGGCGCTCTTCTGGCTGCTGGGTGTACCGGCGGGCATCGCTTCGCCACCCGGCGCGGAGGTCTCCCCGGCGCCCGAACCGGCGTCCGCCGCGGAGGTCGGCGGTGACTGAGCGGCCCCGGGTCGTAATCGCCGGCGGCACGGTGATCGACGCGGCCGGCGAGCGTGCAGCCGACGTGGCGGTCGGGCGCGACGGCATGATCGCCGCAGTCGAACAGGGCTTGGCCTCGGCGGCAGGCGGCCGCGACCGGGTTCTGGACGCCCGCGGCTGCGTCGTGGCGCCTGGCCTGGTGGATCTGCACACCCACCTGCGCCAGCCCGGCGGCGAGCAGGCCGAGACGGTGGAGTCCGGCAGCCGCGCCGCGGTCCTCGGCGGGTTCTGCGCCGTCGTGGCGATGCCCAACACGGACCCTGCCATCGACTGCGCCGCGGTGGTCAGGGAGGTGCAGGAACTGGGCCGCGCCGCGCTCTGCCGGGTGGAGGTGGCCGGCGCCATCACCGTGGACCGGGCGGGGGAGCGCCTCGCGCCCCTGGGCGAGATGGCGGCCCTCGGGGTCCGGCTGTTCACCGACGACGGCGCGGGGGTGCAGGACGCCGCCGTCATGCGCCGCGCCCTCGAGTACGCCACCGACCTCGGGGTGCGCCTGGCGCAGCACTGCGAGATCGACTCCCTCGCCGCCGGGGGGCACATGCACGAGGGCGAGTGGTCCTCGCGTCTGGGCATCCCCGGCATCTGCGCGGAGGCCGAGGAGATCATGGTGATGCGCGACGTGGCCCTCAGCCGCCTCACCGGGGCGCCGGTGCATTTCCAGCATCTCTCCACGGCGGGCTCGGTGGCGATCGTGGAAGCGGCGCGCCGCAGCGGCGTGGCGGTCACCGCTGAGGTGGCGCCGCACCACTTCACGCTCACCGACGAGTGCTGCGCCTCCTACGACGCCCGCTTCAAGGTCAACCCCCCGTTGCGCCCCCGCGAGGATGTGGCGGCGGTGCGGGCCGCCCTGGTCCGCGGCAGCCTGGACGCCATCGCCACCGATCACGCCCCTCACACCAGCGACGCCAAGGACCGCCCCTTCGAGGAGGCGCCGCCGGGAATGCTCGGACTGGAGACCGCCTTGGCGCTGGCGCTGACCGAACTGAAGCTGCCCCCAGCGGAGGTGCTGGCGCTGCTCTCGTGGCAACCGGCGGCCATCGCCGGCATCGACGACACCCACGGCGGACCCGTCGAAGCGGGGCGTCCGGCGAACCTCTGCGTGTTCGATCCGGCTGCGCACTGGACCCCAGACGATTCCGGCGGCGCTAGTCGCAGCCGCAACACCCCGTACGCCGGTCGGCGGCTGCGGGGCAGAGTGCGGCACACGCTGGTAGCCGGCGAGCCGGTCGTCATCGACGGGGAGGCGCAGCGGTGAGGCCGCCCGAGCGCCGCCCCGGCACCCTGGTTCTGGCCGACGGCGAGGTCTTCGAAGGCGAGGTGGCCGGCGCGCCGCCGCCGGGCGGCGTGACCGCAGGCGAAGTGGTGTTCAACACCGTCATGTGCGGCTATCAGGAAGTCATCACCGACCCGTCCTACGCGGGGCAGATCATCACCTTCACCTACCCCCACATCGGCAACTACGGCACCTGCGACGCCGACTTCGAGAGCCGCCGACCGTTCTGCCGGGGCATCATCGTGCGCGACCTCGTGAGCGCCCCGAGCAGCTGGCGGGCCGGCGCGGGGCTGGAGGAGTTCTTGGCGCGCCGCGGTCTTTCGTGCCTCACCGGCGTCGACACCCGTCGGCTCACCCGCCACATCCGCTCGCAGGGCGCCATGGTGGGCGCCTTCGGCACCGCTGCGGAGGCGGACCTGAGGGCCGCGGCCGCCGCTGAGCCCGGCACCGACGGCGTGGACCTCGTAGCGAGCGTCACCTGTGAGCGCCCCTACCTGCGGGCCACTGTCCGCGCCGGCGGCCGGGCGCCCTGGCGGGTCACCGTCGTGGACTTTGGAGTCAAGACGTCGATCCTGGCCCGGCTGGCCCGCATCGCCCATGTGGAGGTGGTACCCGCCGGCTGGGGCGCGGCCGCGATCTTGGCACGCCGCCCCCACGGTGTGCTGCTCTCCAACGGTCCCGGCGATCCCGCGGCGGTGCGCGGCGCGGGCGAGGTCATCGAGGGGCTGTTGGGTGAGGTGCCCGTCTTCGGCATCTGCCTCGGCCACCAGCTGCTTGGCGCCGCGCTCGGCGCGGAGACTTACAAGCTGCCCTTCGGCCATCACGGCGGCAACCATCCGGTGCGTCACGTGGCCACCGGCGCGGTCGAGATCACCAGCCAGAACCACAACTTCTGCGTCGCCGACGGCGGCGGCGCCGGAACCGAGGTCACGCACCTCAACCTCAACGACGGCACCGTCGAGGGCCTGCGCAGCCTGGAAGTCCCGGCTTTCGGTGTGCAGCATCACCCCGAGGCCGGCCCCGGCCCCCGCGACAGCGACTACCTCTTCGCCGCCTTCGACTCCTGGCTGGCGGAGTTGCACGGCGCCGAGGCCGACGGCGCGCCGTTCGAGACCGCCGCCGCGTCGGATGCGCCGCCGGGCGCCGAACGCTGATGCCCCGCCGCAGCGACATCGAGTCGATCCTCATTATCGGCTCGGGCCCGATCGTCATCGGCCAGGCCTGCGAGTTCGACTATTCCGGCACACAGGCCTGCCGGGTGCTGCGCGCCGAGGGCTATCGGGTGATACTGGCGAACTCGAATCCGGCGACGATCATGACCGACCCCGCCTTCGCCGACGCCACCTATGTGGAGCCGCTGTCCCTCGAGGCTCTGAGCAGGATCGTCGAGCGCGAGCGCCCCGACGCCCTGCTGCCGACGCTCGGGGGCCAGACCGCCCTGAACCTGGCGATGGCACTCGCCGCGGAGGGTGTGTTGGAGGCGCACGGCTGCGAGATGATCGGCGCCTCGCCGGCGGCCATCGCCTGCGCCGAGGACCGCGAGCGCTTCAAGGCCGCCATGGTGGAGATCGGCCTGGCGGTGCCCGCCTCGACGGTGGCCCGCTCGCTGGAGGAGGCGATTGCGGCGCCGGAGACCGTCGGGCTGCCGGTGATCGTGCGCCCCGCCTACATCCTGGGCGGGCGGGGGACCGGCATGGCCTCCACGCCCGAGGAGCTAGCGGCCGTCGCCGCCGAGGGACTCGCTGCCAGCCCGATCACGGAGATCCTCATCGAGCGCTCCATCGCCGGCTGGAAGGAGTTCGAGCTGGAGGTGATGCGCGACCGGGCCGACAACTGCGTGGTGATCTGCTCGATTGAGAACTTCGACGCCATGGGCGTCCACACCGGCGACAGCATCACGGTGGCGCCGGCGCAGACGCTGGCCGACGTCGAGTACCAGCAGATGCGCGACGCCGCCTTCGCCTGCATCCGCCGCATCGGCGTGGAGACCGGCGGCTCCAACATCCAGTTCGCGGTGGATCCCGCCGACGGCAGGCAGGTCGTGATCGAGATGAACCCCCGCGTGAGCCGATCCTCGGCGCTGGCGTCCAAGGCCACCGGGTTCCCGATCGCCAAGATCGCCGCCCGCCTCGCCGTGGGCTACACGCTGGAGGAGATCCCCAACGACATCACCCGCGAGACCCCCGCCGCCTTCGAGCCGACAATCGACTACGTGGTCACCAAGGTGCCGCGTTGGGCGTTTGAGAAGTTCCCCGGCGCCCGCCCCACCCTGGGCACGTCGATGCAGTCCGTGGGCGAGGTCATGGCGATCGGACGCACGTTCTGCGAGTCGCTGCAGAAGGCTCTGCGCTCCCTCGAGTCGGGCCGGGCCGGCCTCAACTGCGACCCGGCGGAGTCCGCCAGCGACCGCCTCGACGACACCGCCTTGCTGGCCTCCTGCGCCGTGGCGACCCCCGAGCGGGTCTTTCACCTCGAGGCCGCGCTGCGCCGCGGCTTCGACGTGGCGGATCTGCACGCCGCCAGCGGCGTGGACCCGTGGTTCTTGGAGCAGATGCGCCTCATCTGCGCCGAGCGGGAGCGACTGGCCGCCGCCGCCCCCGAGGCGCTGGATCGGCCCGCTTGGCGGCGGCTCAAGCGCTTGGGCTTCAGCGACGCCCAGCTGGCCTATCTGTGGGGCATCGCGGCCGGCGAGGTGCGCCGGGCGCGGCTGGCCGCGGGTGTGGCGCCCACCTACAAGACGGTGGACACCTGCGGTGCGGAGTTCGCCGCGGAGACGCCTTACCACTACTCGACCTTCGAGGACACAGACGAGACGGCGCCCTCGGACCGCCCCAAGGTGGTGATCCTGGGTTCGGGGCCCAACCGCATCGGCCAGGGCATCGAGTTCGACTACTGCTGCGTTCACGCCGCGCAGGTGCTCGGCGAGGCCGGCTACGAGACGGTCATGGTGAACTGCAACCCCGAGACGGTCTCCACCGACTACGACACCAGTGACCGGCTCTACTTCGAGCCCCTCACGACTGAGGACGTGCTGGCGGTGCTGGACGCCGAGGAGCGGTCGGCGCAGCGCGGCGGCGGGCCGGGCGTGGCCGGGGTGATCGTGGGCCTCGGCGGGCAGACCCCGCTCAAGCTGGCCGGCGAGCTGCCGCCGTCGCTCGTGGCCGGCACGCCGCCGGCTGCCATCGACGCCGCCGAGGACCGCGAGCAGTGGGGCGCGCTCTGCCGGCGCTTGGGGATCCCCCAGCCGCCAGGAGCGGTCGCCGGCTCCGCTGAGGGTGCCCGCGCCATCGCCGCGCAGCTCGGCTACCCGGTGCTGGTGCGCCCCTCCTATGTGCTGGGCGGGCGGGCGATGGTGATTGTGTACGACGACGAGGAACTGGCCGACGCCATGGCCGAGATGAGCCACGAAGGGTCCCTCGGCCGCGAGGGTGGCCTCTCCGCGGAGCGGCCCGTGCTCGTGGACCGCTTCCTGGAGGACGCTGTGGAGGTGGACGTGGACGCCGTGCGGGATCGCGCCGGTGCCGTGCTCATCGGCGGGATCATGGAGCACGTCGAGGAGGCCGGCGTTCACTCCGGCGACAGCGCCTGCCTGCTGCCGCCGGTACACCTGCCGGAGGCGGTGATCGAGGTGCTGGTGCGCCACACCCGGGCGATCGCCGACGAGCTGGGCGTGGTGGGCTTGCTGAACGTGCAGTTCGCGGTGCCGCGTTCGCCCGACGGCACCCTCGGCGGCGCCGGCGGCCGCTCCGTCTACGTCCTGGAGGCCAACCCGCGGGCCTCGCGCACGGTGCCCTTCGTGGCCAAAGCCACCGGCGTGCCGCTGGTCAAGCTGGCCGCGCTGGCCATGATGGGCCAGACCCTGGCGGAGATCGCCGCCGCCGGTGCCGTCGAGGGTTGGACCGGACCGGTGCCCGCCCCCGGCGCCGCTGACAGCTGGCAGCCTCCCGAGCACATCTCGGTGAAGGAGGCTGTGCTTCCCTTCAACCGCTTCCCGGGCGTCGACGCGGTGCTCGGCCCCGAGATGCGCTGCACCGGGGAGGTGATGGGCATCGACCGCCTGGCGGGGCTGGCGTTCGCCAAGAGCCAGATCGCCGCCGGGGCGGCCCTGCCTACGGCCGGGTCGGTGTTCCTGTCGTTGGCCGACAGGGACAAGGCGGCGGGGACGACCGTGGCCGGCCGTCTCGCCGAGATGGGGTTCTCGCTGCTCGCCACGAGCGGCACTGCCGCCGCCCTCGCCGACGCCGGGTTGGCTGTCGATCTGATCGTGGCGAAGCTGGCGGACCCCGAGGGTCCCCACGCCGTGACGCTGCTGGACGCCGGGGGCATCGATCTGGTCATCAACACGCCTCAGGGGCGCGGGCCCCGTGCCGACGGCGCCGACATCCGCCGCGCCGCGGCGCAACGCGGTGTGCCGCTGCTCACCACCGTCGCCGCCGCGCTGGCCGCCACCGCCGGCATCGCCGAGGTGCGAGAACACCCCATGGAAGTGCGCAGCCTGCAGGAGTACCACCGGGAGATCCGGGAGCGGTCGTGAGGCGGCGCGGAAGGCAGCCCGTGGACCTGCGGGTCGCGGTGGGCGACGTGGAGTTGGCGAACCCTGTGCTGTGCGCCTCGGGAACGGCGGGCTACGGCGCCGAGCTGGGCGGGGTCATAGACCTCGCGGCGCCGGGCGCGGTCATCGTCAAGTCGCTGTCGGCTGAGCCCTGGCCGGGCAACCCCGCCCCCCGCCTGCACGCCGTTCCCGCGGGGATGATCAACAGCGTCGGCTTGCAGGGTCCGGGCGTGGCGGCCTGGGCGACCGAGCACCTGCCGGCGCTGCAGGCGACGGGGGCTCGGGTGGTGGCCAGCGTCTGGGGGCGCACCGTCGAGGAGTATCAGCGGGCCGCGGAGCTGCTGGCCCCGCACCGCAGCGCCGTCGCCGCCCTCGAGGTGAACCTCTCGTGTCCCAACCTCGAGGCGGGCGACCACCTCTTCGCACGCTCGCCTGCGGCCAGCGCCGCCGTCGTGGCCGCCGCCGCTGCGGCGCAGCTGCCCCTGTGGGCCAAGCTCAGCCTCAGCGCGCCGGACGTCGTGGCGGTGGCTGCGTCGGTCCGCGAGGCCGGGGCGGCGGCGGTGACGCTCGTCAACACGGTCCCCGGCATGGTCATCGATGTGGCCGAGCGCCGCCCGGTCCTCGGCGCCGGAGGCGGCGGCGTGTCGGGGCCGGCCATCCGCCCGCTGGCGGTGCGGGCAATCTGGGACTGCCACGCCGCGCTCGGCGACCTGCCGATCCTCGGCGTCGGCGGGGTGGCGCGGGGCGTCGACGCGGTGGAGATGCTCATGGCCGGTGCCTGCGCCGTGCAGGTGGGCACCGCCACGTTCGCCTCGCGGCGCGCACCCGAACGGGTACGCGCCGAGCTTGAGGCCTGGTGCCGCCGCCGGGGCGTGACGTCGGTTCGGGACCTCACCGGAGCGGCCCACCGGCAGGCGTCGGGGGGGCCTCCGCCATGACCGAGCTAGCCGGCCCGCCACTGGACCGCGCCCGTTGCGCGCTCGCGCTCGACACCGGCGACCTCGCTCGGGCGCTCGGCTTGGCCCGGATCCTGCGCCCCTGGTTCGGCATCGCCAAGGTGGGCCTCGAGCTGTTCGGCGCCGTGGGGCCCGCCGCCGTGGGGGCGCTGCGCGACGAGGGCTTCGAGGTGTTCGTGGACTTGAAGCTGCACGACATCCCCAACACGGTTGCCGGGGCGGCCCGCTCCTTGGCCGGCCTCGGGGCGCGCTATGTCACCATGCATGCCGCCGGGGGCTCGGCCATGCTCACAGCAGGCGCGGACGGGCTAGCCGCGGCGGCGCGGCCTGCTGGCGCCGAAGCGCCCGTCGGCTTGGCGATCACCGTGTTGACCAGCGATTCTGTGGCCACCGGGGAGGTGCTGGCAAGCCGAGCCGAGATGGCCGCGGCGACCGGCTGCGGCGGCGTGGTGTGCGCCGCCGCCGACCTGCCGACGATCCGGGAAGCCGCCGGCGACCTGCTGCGCGTCGTGGCAGGAATCCGTCCCCGCGGCGCCGCCGCCGACGATCAGAGCCGGGTGGCGACGCCGGCGGGGGCGGTCGCGGCCGGGGCGGACATTGTTGTCATCGGGCGACCCGTCACCGCCGCCGCCGATCCCGCCGCAGCCGCCGCGGCCCTGCTGGCGGGTTGACTTCGGCGCCGCGGGAGCGGCCCCGCCGCGCCGGCGTGGCGTCTGTCACGCGCATTGCCGCCGATCCGGGCCGCGACACGGTTACAGTCGCCGCCATGCCACTTCCCCCCCAACTCAGTGATGAGCAACGCCAGCAAGCCCTCGCCAAGGCAGCAGAGGTCCGCCGTCGGCGGGCCGAGCTCAAGGACCGCCTCAAGATCGGCGATCTGAGCCTGCCGCAGGTACTGGACATGGCCGCAAGCGACGACGTGGTCGGCGGCACGAAGGTGCTGGCCGTGTTGGAGTCCCTTCCCCGTGTCGGGAAGGTGACGGCGCGCCGGCTCATGGCCGAACTCGACATCAGCGAGACACGGCGGCTGCGCGGCCTCGGCGTCAAGCAGCGCGAGGCACTCCTGGCCAAACTGCCGTAGCAGCCGTCGCGGCGGCGCGGACAATCCAGGGATCGGGACCGACGGCATCTCCTCTGCTGATCGTTCTGTCCGGGCCGGGCGGGTCCGGCAAGAGCACGCTGGCGCGCCTGCTCGTCGAACAGGACGATCGGCTCTGGCTGAGCCGGTCTTGGACGACGCGCTCGCGACGGGCAGGCGAGCTTGACGACGCCTACTGCTTCGTGGACCCCGCCAGATTCGACGCAGCCGTCGAGGCGGACGAGTTCCTCGAGTGGGCCGAGTTCGGTTCGGACCGTTACGGGACGCCGCATCCCGCTCCGCCGCCGGGCTGTGACATCCTCCTCGAGATCGACGTGCAGGGCGCGCGCCAGGTTCGCCGGCGCCACCCCGAGGCCTTGCTGCTGTTCCTCGAGGCGCCCTCGGACCGCGATCAGGCGCACCGCCTGCGCGGACGCGGCGACAGCGAGGACCACGTCCGGACGCGGCTGTCCTACGGCGCCAGCGAACGGGAGACCGCCCGCGAGCTCGGTGCGGTTGTCGTCGTGAACGCCGACCTAGCCGAGACCGTGGCCGCCATGGGGCGGATCATCGCCGATCATCGGGAGCGCCTCGCCGCAGCGGGGTCCCCAAGCGGGCCGAGTGCGGCCCCGCCCTACCCCGGACGCGCCAGCGGCGGCGGCGGATCCGGGGCTGCCCGGTAGACTCAGCAGCCGCGCCGGTGTCGCCGCCGAGGCCGACCACCGCGCTGAGCGGCGACACCGTTCTCGGTGTCGGGTGCCGCGCCTGAGGCAGATTCGTAGATCAATCCGGGGAGCGACGATGCAGGGAACCGAGATCGGCAACGACGTGAACAGCATGATCAACCCGCCGGTGGAACGCCTGTTGGAGCAGGCCGACGACTCGAAGTTTCGGCTCGTGGCCGTCGGTGCCAAGCGCGCCCGGCAGATCAATTCGTACTACGGCCAACTCGGCGAGGGCTTGGGCCGGATGATCCCGCCGCAGGTCTCTTCGACGGCCCGCAAACCGCTGTCGATCGCCCTACAGGAGATCGAGCAGGGCAAGATCGTGGCGGTGACGGTCTCCGAGGAGCCTCCCGAGGAGGAGTCCGAGTCGCACGAGGCAGACGAGGCGCCTCCGAGCCCCGAACTGGCCGGCTGAGGTCGCGGCGAGGCCCGTCGCGGAGCGGCCCGTGAGCCCTTTCGCCGGGCGTCGGATCGTTCTCGGTGTCACCGGCGGGATCGCCGCCTACAAAGCCGTCGAGATCTGCCGCCGCCTCGTCGAGGCGGGCGCCCATGTCACGCCGGTGCTGACCGAGGCGGCTCGGCGCTTCGTCGGCGAAGTCACCTTCTCGGCCCTCGCCGGCGAGCGGGCCCGCCTCTCGCTGTTCGAGGATGAGGATCCGATCCCCCACATCACTCTCGGCCGGCGGGCGGAGTTGATCCTGGTGTGCCCCGCCACCGCCCGGGCGATCGGCGCCTACGCCGCCGGGCTGTGCGACGACCTGCTGGGCGCCACCCTGCTCGCCACCCGCGCCCCGGTCGTGGTGTGCCCGGCGATGCACACCGAGATGTGGGAGCACCCCGCCACCGGGGACAACCTGCGCCGGCTCACTGAGCGCGGCGTGACCGTCGTGGCGCCCGAGGAGGGCCCTCTAGCCGGCGGCGACGTGGGCGCCGGTCGGTTGGCCGCCCCGGAGTCGATCCTGGCCACCGCCGCGGAGGCTCTCGCTGCCAGCGGGGCCGCCGCAGGCAGCATGGCCGGACTGCGGGTGCTCGTGACGGCGGGCGGCACGCGCGAGCCCATCGACCCGGTGCGGTTCGTCGGCAACCGCTCGTCGGGCAAGCAGGGCTACGCGCTGGCGGTCGAAGCCGCGGCCCGAGGCGCCAAGGTCACCCTCGTCGCCACGGTGCAGCGTCCCTTGCCCGAGAGTGTGGGCCCCGAGAGCGTGGACCTGGTGCTGGTGGAAACCGCCGAGGAGATGCGCACCGCGCTAGCGGACAGGCTTCCTGCGGATGTGGTGTTGATGGCCGCCGCGGTGGCTGACTACCGTCCCGCGGCGGCGGTGCCGGAGAAGATGAAGAAGACCGGCGAGCCGCTGACGGTGACCCTCGAGCCGAATCCGGACATCCTGGCGGAGCTGGGGCGCAGCGGCTCGGTCGGCACCTTGGTGGGCTTCGCGGCCGAGACCAGCGACGTGCTGGCCAACGCCGAGGCCAAGCTGCGCACCAAGGGCGCCGACCTCATCGTCGTGAACGACGTCTCGGCGCCCCGCAGCGGCTTCGACCACGACACCAACGCAGTGACCATCCTCGCAGCGGCCGGGGACCGCACCACGATTCCACTCGCCGCCAAGCGAGACGTGGCCCGAGCCATCCTCGACCGCGTGACCGCGCTCCGCGCAAGCCGCTGACCGTCCCGCGCCCCGCCCCGGCGCACCGCCCCGGCGCCGGACTCCACGTCACGCGGGCGGTGCTGGCTCGACCCGCAGATCGATTCCCTCGGCAGCGGCGACATGGTGCCACGTTCGGCCCAGATTGTCCGCTGCGACGTGAACGGGCTCGGCGTGCACCTTGCCCGCGGCTAGCAGTTCCGCCGCCACCATGCTGAGCGGGTACCGGGCAGTTAGCCGAGCCGCGGTGACTGTCAGCTGGCGAGGGTCGAGGATCCGTAAGACGTGAACTGGCGGGGCCGCGGCGATGCGGGCAACCCGGAAGTCGAGTTCACGCGTCAGTCGGCCTCGCCGGCGAAAGTCGATCACAGCGCGCACGAGGCGAAAGTGAAACCCCCAGGGGATCGCCGGAACGCCGTCTTCCCAGTGTGCGGCCCGGCGGCCCGCGAGCGTCCACAATCCGAGATGATCGTCCAAGATCATCGCCTCAAGCCCTTCCGCCGGGGCAGAAGCTTCGTCGGGGGTGTTGAGTCACGCGGCGATCATCGAGGCTCGCCGCGGATGCGGTGGTCGGGTCCTCGGCGCTCATCCGGCCGAGCGGTGATCGTCGCGGGGATCGAGGCCCAACTCCGCGTCGTCGCCGAACAGACGCCTTGCACGGGCCGGATAATCGCTGGCCAGTGAGGCGAAAGCCTCGCGGACCTCCTCGTCGATCTCGACGGGTCGCTCGGCGGCCTCGTCGATAATCCGCCGGAGTTCCGCACTGCGCGAGGTGCCTGCCCGTTCGGAGCGCTGATCCAAGAACTGGGTCTGCGCGTCGGTTAGGTAAACGTTGGTGCGATTCATACACCGGAGTGTACACCGCGCTAGGCGTCAGTCGTGTCGGCCCGCCGGTGTCATCAGCGAGGCCAGCGGCGGGTGCGTGGCTTGCTGCGGTGGGAGAGCGCCCAGGCGCGGCGCCAAGAGGCGGCGTCGGGGCCGGTCAGGGCGGGAGTGGCGCCGGCGTGGACCCGCTGGCGGGCCTGCCACCAGTCGGTCGTCGTCTCATCGGCCACGGCGGCCACGGCGGCCTCGATGCGGGCGCCGAGGGCGCGGATTCGTTCGCTGGGATCGGGCCGCACCGGGTCGCCGAAGACCACCAGCGTACGCCCCGGAGCAGGCAACAGCCGGCCCTTGGGCAGGATTCTGCGGGTGCCGGCCAAGTACACCGGCACTACCGGCACGTCGCAGCGGTGCGCCAGGTAGGCGGCGCCGCCCCGGAACGGCTGGCCCCAGCCGTCGGTGCTGCGCCCGCCCTCGGGGTACAGCAGCAGGCTCCAGCCGCGGCGCACCAGATCGGACACCTCAGCGGCGGAGTCGCGGCCCACCCGGGAGCGCTCCACCGGCACCGCACCCATGAACAGCGCCGAGGCGGCGCCCTTGGTTCGGGTCGGGAAGAAGTAGTCCGCGGCGGCGGCCACGATCAGGGTGTGCCGCCACGGCTCGGGGATCGAGGTCATCAGCAGCGGCGTGTCGAGATGGCTGTGGTGGTTGGCGGCGAAGATGGCCGGCTCGCCGTCCAGCGGCGCCAGGCGGTCGAGCCCCAGTCGGGTGGGCTGGGCGGCGGCGGCCACCACCGGGCGCCACAGCAGCTCGATGATCGCGGCGCGCACCATCCGGGCCGGCCAGCGGCGCGCCCAGGCGGTGTCGAAGTCGGTGCCCAAGGTGGCCGGGACGCGCCCAGCCGGCGCGCTGCGCGGCACCGCCGGCGGGCGCCACGGAAAGTCCAGGCGCCGCAGCAGGCCGCCCAGCGGGTTGGCGTTCACGACACGTCCGCCATGACGAACGGGGGCAGGTGCAGGTGGGTGACGCTGGGGCGGTCGCCCACGGTGTCGCTGGCGATCTCGAAGGCGTCACTCAGGCTGGAGGCCGGGGCGAAGCCCATGCGCCGCACCGCCGCCCGGTCGCCGCCCACCACGATGACCCGGCCCAGGTAGCTGAGCGCGTGCGCCCCCCAGTACCACATGTAGAAGGGGTGGACGCCGTGGTAGGCGTAGGAGGTGCGGTAGAGGTGGCGGTACCACTCGTCGGTGGCGTACCGCAGCTCGTAGCGGGCCTCGATCTCGGCGGGGTCGGTGGTGTCGGCTAGGACCTGCTCGAAGAAGTCGATGTAGCTGGGATGGTGTACCGGGTGGAACTCCCACGGCGTCGGGTGGGTCATGATGACCGCCCCGCCGGGGCGCACCAGCGGCCGGCCCCGATACAGGTTGAAGAAGTACCCCAATCCCAGGCACATCACCAGGATCGGGTTCATGATGGAGTTGACGTTGTAGGGGCAGATGTAGGGCAGCCCCATGGTCAGCACGTCGGTCTGGCCTTCCACGGCCACGAGCTGCTGGCGGAACACGTTCTCGGTAGTCACCTTGTGGACGGCGCTCACCTCGCCGGCCTGCACCGACGTGAGCGCGTACGGCGCCCGCCAGGACTGGAAGGCCCGCCGCCGGGCGGCCGGTGAGAGCACGCTCAGCCCGCCCTGCATGGCCAGGAAGGTGGCCCGATCCCGCGCCGTCCACTCCCACTCCCGCTTCTGCAGCATCGACAGCGAGCCGCTGGTGCCGAAGCTGTTGTTGTTGAGCGTGGTCTCGATCTGGAACACCCGCGGCCCCGACTCCGCCAGCACCGCGCCCTGGCGCCAGTTGGAGCGGTGCAGCTCGGAGTTGGCTTGGTCCATGAACGAGCGCGACTTCAACATGGTGGCCACGTTGTGGTGGTGGCGCAGGCCCTGATAGCCCGACAGGCCGGTAGCGGTGCTCTTCCAGCCGCCGTCCATGGCCACGAGGTTGATGTTCACGTAGACCACGAGGTCGCTGTGGGCGGCGCGGCGGCTGATCTGCACCTCCTCGCCGTGATCGGTCGTGCCGAGCAGCACCATGCCGTCGGGGTCCTCGGCGTCGTGGTTGTAGAGGCGGCGCGACGGGGCGAAGGCGTCGTAGACCCGGTCGCCGACGGCGTGGCGCAGCTCGGCCTCGGTCATGCGCCGGTGCAGCGCCAGAGCGGCGATGAGGTGAACGTCGTCCACCCCGGCGGCGGCGGCCATGTCCAGCACCGTCTCGATGACCTGCTGGCGCACGTCGGGGCGAGCCATGGGCGGCAGTGGCAGCGAGATGTCGTCGAAGGCGATGGTCAGGCGCATGCCGGGCCGCAGCAGCGCGGGCAGCGGCTCGCTGTCGATGGGGTGCTCGAGGGCGTGGCGGATGGCGCCGGAGGGATCGGGGAGGCCCTCCAGCGGACTCGGCGGGTAGATGACCCGGGAACGGCCCGCGGGCAGCCGCTCGAGGCGGAACCCTTCGCCATGGTGGAACAGGATTGGCGGCGTGGAGCGCTCCACCTCCAGCACGAAACCGGGCCGGGGGGTGGCGGAGGCGGTGCGGGGGCTCATCGGCGGCTCATCGTCGCACGGACGGCTCGGCCAGCGGCAGCAGCTTGCGGGGCCCGCCGGGCGCCAACTTGAAGTTCTCGATCAGCCAGCCGCGTCGGCGGGCCAGGGTCGCCAGCTTGGTCTCGGGGTTGACCGCCACCGGGAACCCCACGGCCTCCAGCATGGGCAGGTCGCTCGTGGAGTCGGCGTAGGCCACCGACTCGGCCAGTGAGATGCCCTCGCGGGACGCGTAGTCCAGCAGCGCCTCGGCGCGGCTCTCGCCGGTGGGGGGCACCGTGGCGAGCTGGCCGGTGTAGGCGGTGCCGCTGCGGGTGCGGGTCAGAGAAGCGCAGACGATGTCGTCGAACAGCGGAGCGAACGGGGCGATCACGAAGTCCAGCGCCCCGGTGATCAGCACCGTGCGGTGGCCCAGTGCCCGGTGGTGGCGCACCCTGCGGACCGCCGCGGGGAACGACTGGCGCAGCAGCAGGTCGCTGAACATCTCGAAGCTGTCCTCGGCTACCTGCTCCACCGGCGCTCCGGCGAAGCGACGGTAGAAGTAGCGCAGGAAGTCGCTGCGGTCCGCCCGGTCGAGGTCCAGCAGCTTGGGCACCTCGGCGAAGGTGCGGGCCACGAGCCGGGCACGCTCGGCGGTCGGCATGCGTTTGGTGGCCAGCCAGCCCCAGGAGGCCACCACGTTGGAGGCCACCAGCGTGTTCTCCAAGTCGAAGGCGGCCATGTGGCGCTGCGGCGACAGCACCGCAGCGCGCCGGCGGGTGTCCCGGTCGGCGCCGGCGCGGGCCGCCGGGGCCGTCTTGAGCCGCCCCTGGGCGATCACCGACGGCAGATGGATCTCGGTGAGGTAGCGGTGCCAGTCGATCCGCCGCGGGTCGAAGTTGAAGCTCGCCCGGTCCTCCGGCGGCAGCGCGTCGTGCAGCGCAAGCAACTCGCCGATCCCGAAGGTGGCCTGGCATTCCACGTAGCTGCTGTAGAGGTCCACGTAGCTGAGCGCCCGCTCCACCTGGGTTCGCTTCTCGGCGAAATCGGCGGCGACGCCCGCCTTCTCGCCGCGGATGGGCAGCGTGCTGAGCACCTTCTCGCCGGTCTCCAGGGCGCGCCTGGCGCGCTCGAGGCTGTTCTGGACGCGCTTGCGGCTGGGATAGGACCAGCGGGGCGGGCTGATCGGCTGGTTGCGTTCGTCGTAGACGGGGTTCTCGCAGAACCAGGCGTGCGACCAGTCGTGCAGGTCCTCGAAACGGAACGGGTTCACCTCGCTGGAGGCCACCTGCACGACTCTGGGTTGTCCGTCCGCTGCGGGGCCGTCGGCGGCGACCGCGCACACCGCCGCGGCTACGTGGTCCACGGGGATCACGTCGAGGGTTCCCTCGGGGGTGCCGGGGAAGTCCTGCAGCAGCCCGCGGGCGTAGGAGATGATGATCGGCTCGGCCATGCGGAAGCCGCGAATCCAGCCGGGGAACGGCTCGGCTAGGGCCGACTCGATGATCGAGGGCCGCACGATGGTGAGCGGGACGGCGCCGCGGGTCTCGGTGAGCGCCGCCTCGGCGAGCGCCTTGGTGAGCCCGTAGGCGTCGGGGAACCCCAGCGAGGCTGACCGAGCCCGGCCCACCTCCACCAGCCTGCTGCGCACCCAGCGGCTGCGGATCTGCTCGCGCTTGGCGCTGAGCGCGGCGGTGCCGGCGGCGCCGAGTTCCGCAGCGGCCTCGCCGGCGAACTCGTCGAGGCGTTCGGGGGTGCGGCTCTCGTCCTCGATGGCGTCGCGGCTGCGCCGCGCCGAGGCCGCCTCGGCCCGCCAGTCAACCGCCACAGCGAAGTGGCTCTCGGCGAGCAGTTCCTCAGGGGCGAACCCGCGCCGGTTGCCGGCCACGTACGCAGTGGAGACCGAGACCAGGTGGGGCGTGGCGCCGATGTCGGCCAGCAACTCCACGAGACGGATCGGCCCCAGCAGATTGGTCTCCACGGCCAAGTCGAAGGGGTTGTCGAAGGCCACGGCCGCGGCGGCGTGGACGACGATGTCACAGCCGGCGAGGAGTTCCTGCCCCTCGGCGTCACAGCCCAGGCCGTCAGCGCTCACATCCGCGGCGACAGCCGAGAGGCGCTGGGTGGTTGCAGCGGCGAAACCGTCGGCGCCGAGGGACTCCCGCAGGCGGTCGAAGGCGTCGTTGCGCAGCACCTCCCGGCGGATCCGCTCCGCCGCGCCGCGGCGGCCGGGCCGCACCAGCAGGACCAGCTCGCACTCGGGCACCGAGCGCAGCAGTTTCTCCACCAGGGCGGTCCCCAGGAACCCTGTGGCGCCGGTGAGAGCGATGCGCTTGCCGGCCAAGGCCTCGGGAATCATCCCCCTCTTTCTACCAGGTGGTAGAGGTATATACCACATGGTAGAGAAACGGGGCCTCAACTAGGCTGCGCGGCGATGGAGACGCGGGACCGGATACTCGAGGCGGCGCTCGTGTCCTTCGGCGGGCGCGGCTACGACGCCGTGTCGCTGGACTCCATCGCTGGGGACATCGGCATTCGCAAGCAGACCGTCCTGTACTACTTCGGCTCTAAGGACGCCCTCATGGAGGCGGTTATCGATCGCACGGTGGCCGATCTGGCCGAGGCGCTGCTGGCGGCCACCGAGACCGGGACGCCGGTGGCCGCCGGGGAGGCTGAGCCGCCCGACGTCTGGGCCGGCGTGGAGGCGATCGTGCGAGCGGTGTTCCGGTTCGCCGTCCGCCGCCCGGAAATGCTGGGGCTCCTGCGCGAGGTCACGCGGCTGGGCACTCCGTGGATGGACCGCGTCCGCGCCGGGTTCGAGCCGCTGGTGGAGCGCGCCTGTGCCTACCTCGAGGCGGGCATGAACTCCGGTGCCATCCGCCGCTGCGATCCCCGACTGCTGCTGGTCTCCACCTACTCCACGGTGATGGGCGTCGCCACCGAGGCGGAGGTGCTGCGCACCGTCGGCCTTGAGCCCACCCTGCGCGACACCGCAATCCGCCGCCGAGAGCTCCTCCGCTTCCTCCGCTCAGCCCTCATCGGCTGACTCTCGCGGCAAAGCAGGTCTCGTAGGAGATGGTCGTCGAGGACCGCCCGGCTCACGCCGTGGCGAGCTCGGGATCGTCGGTCAGCGACCCGACGCAGGCGGCGTGGTCCTCACGACTGAGCAGTTCGTCGAGCAACCGACCCCCCTCGCCCTGGGGCACAGTCAGGGCGCCGAGGACTCCTGATAGCATGACCCAACCGGTGCCAGCGACCCCACATCCCACAAGACCGCGCAGCGCCTGACGATGGGGCACGACTCACCCTCAGAGCCAACTGGCTGCGTGCGCCTGTCGGTCAGCGTGCGCCTGTCGGTCGTGGTGCCGGCCTTCGAGGAGGCCGCTGTCATCGGCGAGACTCTGGCGGCGCTGCGGGAGGGCCTCGCCGGTGTGGTGCCAGCGGATGCCCTCGAGCTGATCGTCGTGGACGACGGGTCCGGGGACTCGACCGTCGAGACTGCCCGCGCCGCCGGCGCCGACCGGGTCATCTCGCTGGGCGAGAATGCCGGGAAAGGCGCCGCAGTGCGCGCGGGGGTGCTGGCGGCGGTCGGTGAGGCGGTGGTGTTCACCGACGCCGACCTGCAGTATCCGCCGGATCGGATCGCCGCGGTGCTGGCCCGCCTCGACGGCGGGGTGGGAGCGGTGGTCGCGCGGCGGTGCCGGACTGAGGAGGTGCCGCTGCGCCGACTCGGCACCCGCGCCGTGTCGTGGCTGGCGAGGAGGCTGGTGCTGGGCGCCGTCGCCGGCAGCGACGACCTCGGCGCCGACACGCAGTGCGGGCTCAAGGCGTTCCGCCGCGACGTGGCGCAGGAAGTCTTCGGCCGCTGCCGGGTGGACCGCTTCGGTTTCGACGTGGAGGTGCTGCTGCTGCTCACGCTGCTGCGGGTCGCGACGGCCGTCGAGGTCGTGGCGCCCGCCGCGGGGACCCGTCGATCCACGGTGCGGGTGGTGCGCGACGGCGCCGGGATCCTTAGGGACCTGTTGCGTATCCGTCGCTGGTTGCGGCGGGGGGACTATGGCGTCGCCGCCAGCTCCGATGCCTGAGCTGGTCACGACGACCGCCGGCCCAGCGGAGGCCCCGGAGGCTCGCCTCGCGGCCATCGTTCGTGCCAACGACATCAGAGGCCGGGTTCCCGAACAGTTCGACACGGCGCTGGCGCGGCGCCTCGGCGGAGCGTTCGCCGCCTTCTTCCGCGAGGACGATCCCGGCACCACCGAGCTGATCGTCGGGCGCGACATGCGGCTGTCGGGCGCCCAGCTGGCCGAGGCGTTCTGCGCCGGGGCGCGCTCAGCTGGCCTGGACGTGGTGGACTTGGGGCTGGCCTCCACCGACATGCTCTACTTCGCTTCGGGCTGCTTCGGCGCCCCCGGCGTGGTGTTCACCGCCTCGCACAATCCCGCCGACGACAACGGGATCAAGGCCTGCCGGGCTGGCGCGCGCCCCCTCAGCGGCGATAGGGGGCTCGCCCGGGTGCGCGAGCTGGCGCTGGCGGCGCCGCCGAAGCTGCTCCCGAGCGAGGGCGGGCATCGCCGAGTCGACTTGTTGGACGCTTTCGCCGACCATGTGCGGTCGTTCGTGGCGGCGGCGCGCTTGGCGCCGCTGCGGGTGGTGGCCGACGTGGCCAACGGCATGGGCGCCCTCGTCGTGCCGGCCGTCTTCGCGGGGCTGCCTCCGGCGCTGGAGCTGCTCTACGAGGAGTTGGACGGCAGCTTTCCGAACCATCCCCCCGATCCGCTGCAGGGGGCCAACCTGGCGGACCTGCGCGAGCGGGTGCGTGAGGTCGGCACCGATGTGGGTCTGGCGTTCGACGGCGACGCCGACCGGGTGTTCTTCGTGGACGAGACGGCGCGGCCTCTGTCGGGCTCGGTCGTGGCCGCGCTGCTGGCGACCGCGGTGCTGCGCCGTCGTCCTGGGGCGCTCATTCTGTACAACGCGGCCTGCTCCCGGGTGGTCCCCGAGGCGGTGGCCGAGGCCGGCGGCCGGTCGCTGCGCACCCGCGTCGGCCATTCGCTCATCAAGCAGCAGATGGCAGAGACCGGCGCGGCCTTCGCCGGCGAGCACTCGGGGCACTACTACTTCGCCGAGAACCACAACTCCGACTCGGGAGTGCTGGCGGCGGTGGCCCTGCTGGAGGAGGTGTCGCGCGCCGGGGTGCCGCTCAGCGAGCTGCGCCGCCCGTACGACCGCTACGCCGCCTCCGGCGAGGTGAATTTCACCGTCGACGACCCCGCGGCGGTCACCGAGGCGCTGGCGCAGCGCTACCGCCGCCATCGCCAGGATCGCCTCGACGGCCTCACGGTGGACTGCGGCGACTGGTGGTTCAACCTGCGCCCCTCCAACACCGAGCCTCTGCTGCGCCTCAACCTCGAGGCCGCCACCCCCGCCGACTGTGACCGCTACCTGGCCAGCCTGCGCGCCAAGATCCAGTCCTGCAGCTGATCCCCGGCGGTGTCTCAGGTCCGGTCTACATTCGGGCGCGAGCATGACCGACCACTTCACGCCCGAGCACCTGGCCTTGGCCCGCGAGGTGCTCGACGCGGGCAGCAGTGAGGGCAACGTAGAGGTCGCGCTGGTCGCCCTGTTGAAGGCCCTGGGGGTCGGCGACGTGCAGGTTCGCCGCACGCAGGATGGCGTCCAGCCGGACCTTCTGTGCCGCTCAGCCCGACTGCTGTTCGAGGTGAAGCGGCCTTCGCTGGCCGATGATCCGCATCGGCCACGAACCGGTGGTCAAGGTGACGAGTCGGCTTACGAGCAGATCGAGAGATACGTCCGGGCGATCCAAGGGGCCGAGCGAGGCCCGCTCTGGTCGAATGGCGAGTCCGAATCTCCTTGGCTGACGGTACTGACCGACGGGAAGCACTGGCACGCATGGTTGTGGCCGTCTCATGGGGGTAGCAGTGAGCCGTTCTCGGCGTCCAGACGTCTGGAGGCCGAACAGTCGCACGAACTCGTGGCCTGGCTGCTCCGAGTCGTCGACCGAGGTGGTGCCAAGCCGCCAGTGCCGACCGACCCCTACAGGACGGTGTTCGAGCCGTATCTCATCCGGCTCCGGCTGATCGCCGAGATGAGTGCCCGCGAGGCCGGTGTCGCCGCGGTGCGGGCACGGCAGACCCAGCGGTCGCTCTGGTACAACATGCTCGAGGGCTCCGGCATGGTCCCCACCGAGGCCGAGGCAGCGGACCTCTTCGTCCGTCACACCTTCCTCGTAGCGGTCGCCCGAGCGGTGGTGCTCACCCTTGACGGGGGCGCCCGGACTCCGATCAGGCCAGGCGAGGCCCGTCGAACCGACGTCCGCGATGTCCTCGGTGATGGATTCGTCTCGTGGGCGACCCTCACCGACCGGGGCCGACGATGGGCCGAGGATCTCTTCGATGCCGCCGACGGCTTCGATTGGCGGGCGCAGCCCCGCGACGTGTTGCGCCAGATGTACGAGTCGGTGATCGAGGCCGGCCATCGCAAGTCCTTCGGCGAGTACTACACGCCGGACTGGCTGGCCGAAATGGTCGCCGAACGGGTCTGCGACCCCGACTGGTGTGAGGCCGCGGTCGCCCGGGCGCGCCGAGCCGAGGACTCGCTCAGAGGGGTCGGCGTGCTGGATCCCGCCTGCGGGTCGGGAACCTTCCTGTTCCACGCGGCCCGGCGGATCTGCGACGCGGCGACCGCCTGGACCCCGCAGCAACAGGCCGACATAGCGGCGCGGCTCGTTCACGGCATCGACATCCACCCCGTCGCCGTGGAGATCGCCCGGGCCACGCTCCTGCGAGCCCTCCCGGCGACACCCTCGGAGGGCATCGACGGTCTACGCGTCTATCGGGGCGACGGCTTGGCCACCCCGGCGCCCGAGGACGCCGGCGGGATGCAACGCGCCCTGGGAATGTTCGCATTCGTGACGCCGAAAGGCGCTCGCGTGGAGGTGCCGGTCGCGTTCGCCCGACGCCCGGGTTTGGCGCAACGATTGCGCCATCTGGTGGGGGCCTGTGAGCGCCGCGAGCCACTTCCGGCGCACCTCCTCGAAGGGCTCGACGCGACCTCCGCCGCGGCCACCGAACGGGCTCACCGGCGATTGTCGGAGGTGATCGCCGAGGAGGGAAACGGCGTCTGGACATGGTTCATGGGGAACCACATGGCCACGACGCTGCTTGTGGATAACAAGGTGGACAGGATCGTGGCCAATCCTCCGTGGGTCAGGATGTCGGAGATTCACGTGGCGGAACGGAGAGCGGCCCTCGATGGGTTGATTCGCGACGCGGGGCTCTACGCGGGCGGCACCTCGCGCTCACCGGCGGCGGTCAGCGGTGGATTTGATGTCGCTGCCTTGTTCGTGACCCGCGGCGAGGAGCTGTACCTTGCCGACGGAAACGGCGAGGGTGCGGTCGGCCGGGCCGCAGGTTGGGTGCTGAACCGGGCCTCGCTCACCGCCGACAACTGGATTCGATTCCGCGAACGTCGGGCCGATGCCGCGACCGTCGACCTATCGTTAGTGAGGGCGGCGCCGTTCTCTGGGGCGCACGCGGCTGTGTGGTTCACCGGTGACGCAGGGGACGGGACCGAGATGGTCCTCGCCACGAAACCGGAGCTTCCGGTGAGCGCGTCTGACCGCTGGGATGATGTTCGGACGAGACTGCACGAGGTCGCCGCTGAATCCACCGGCGCAACGGAGCCATCGGGGTACGTGTATGAGGCGGGCGTTGCAAAAGCACGGGCGGGGGCCAACCTGCGTCCGCACTGCCTGGTAGTCATTGGGGAGGCAGAGCTTGCGCGGGCGGGGCGTGTGCGGATCACCACGCGGGCGTCCAAGCAGAAGCCGTGGCGGAACGCGGGCACCCTGAGCGGCGACGTGCCTGAACAGTGGCGTCATGACGCCGTCTTCTCCCAGAATGTCCTGGTCGGCTGCCTCACGCGGGATCGCGCTCAGTGCATCGTCCCGATAGCCGAGACAGGCGAATTCGACCCCGACCCCGGCGGAGCGTTCTGGGAGGAGGCGCAGGCTCGCTACTCGGACTTCGCCGGACGCGGCAGCACAACCCCCACCAGGCTGACCGGAATGCTGGACTACCAGGGGCGGCTGACGGCGCAGCTGACTGAGGCGGATAGTGCCGCATGGACCGTCGTCTACAACAAGTCCGGTTCGTACCTGCGCGCGGCGTGTCAGCGAGGCCCGCTCATCGTGAACGACGCCTGCTATTGGATGAGCGTGTCGACGGCGGCGGAGGCCGCCTACCTCGTGGCGGTTCTGAACGCCGAGGCGCTGCAGCCGGCCTACCAGGCAACGCGCCGCTCCGACAGGGACTTCCACACCCACTTCTGGCATGACGTGCCGATCCCTCTCTACGACGACAGCAGCGGCCTGCACAGTCAGCTCGCCTGGCTGAGCCGCCGGATCGAGGCAGCAGCCAGCGCCGTCCGTGATCGGCCGCAGCTCGCAGGCGCCGGGCAGATCAAGGTGTGCGCAGCGATCCGCGCCGAACTGCGCCGCGGGGGCCTGAGCGGGTGCCTCGACGAGCTCGTGGGAGAACTGCTGCCGCACCACACGACGTAGGCTGAGTCGTCTTGGCCGGGGCCGCCCGGCCGGCGCGCAGAGCTGGAGCGACAGTGCTCGATCACCGACTCGTGGAAATCTTGGCCTGTCCCGAGGACAAGGGGCCCTTGCTGTACTTCGAGGCCGACGAGTTCCTGTACAACCCGCGGCTGCGGCGGCGCTACGAGATCGACGACGGAATTCCCATCATGCTCATCGACGAGGCCACCACGCTGGACCCTGGCGAGCACGACGAGATAATGCAGCGGGCGACCGAGGCGGGGATCGAGGAGAACTTCGCGCCGTGACCTCTGTGGCACCGCTTGACACGCTCGGCATGTTCGCCGCCACGGCGTCAATGCCCGAGCAGATCGCCGCGGGCGTGGACGCGGTGGCCGAGGCTGCCGCCGCGGATCGAATCCCCGAGCCCGACGCCATCACCAGCGTTTTGGTGCTGGGCATGGGCGGCAGCGGACTCGTGGGGGACTTCCTGGCGGTGACCGCCGGGCCGTTCATGTCGCTGCCCGTGGTGGTCGTCAAGAACTACGTGCCCCCCAGCTACGTGGACCGCCGCACACTGGTGCTGGCCGTGTCGTTCTCCGGTGACACCGAGGAGACGCTGTCGGCGGCAGCCGTAGCCGCCGAGCGCGGCGGGCAGATGGTCGCGGTCTGCACGGGCGGACGCCTAGCGGGGTTGGCCGAAACCTGGGGCGCGCCGGTGCTGGCGGTCGATCCCGCCATCTGCATGCCGCGGGCGGCCTTCGCCGCCATGGCCGCGCCGGTGCTGGTGCTGCTGGAGGACCTGGGGTTCTTCCCCGGCGCCAGCGAGTGGCTGGCCAGGGCGGCCGAGCAGCTGCGCCACCGCCGCCGCCAACTCAGCGAGGATCCCAACCCTGCGCTGCGGCTGGCCCGAGAGATCGCCGGCACCATTCCCGTGGTGTACGGGCCGGGCGGGATCGGCGAGGTCGCCGCCCGGCGCTGGAAGGCGCAGTTCAACGAGAACGCCAAGACGCCCGCCTTCAGCGCGGCGCTGCCGGAGATGACCCACAATGAGATCGCCGGCTGGGGCAGCCTCGAGGAGCTGACCGCGAGGTCCTTCAGCGCCGTTCAGCTCCGCCACGACTTCGAGCCTCCGCAGGTGGCGGCCAGTTTCGCTTTCCTCGACGAGCACCTCAGCGATTCGGTGCGAGAGGTCTACGAGGTGCGCGCCGGCGGCGACGGGCCGGTCGCACAGATCATGGACCTGATGCTGTTCGGCGACTACGTGTCGCTGCACCTCGCCGCGCTCGGCGGGGTGGATCCGGGCCCGATCCCCGCCATCGCCGAGCTCAAGGCGGCCCTGAGCGGACCAGGGGGAGCGTGAGACCCGTCGGCGGCGACTTCGCGGTCGCCGACCTGTCGCTGGCGCCGTTCGGGCGCAAAGAGATCCAGCTCGCGCTCCACGAGATGCCCGGTCTGATGGCGCTGCGGGCCCGCCACAGTGACCGCAAGCCCCTGGCCGGCGCCCGCATCGCCGGTTCGCTGCACATGACCGTTCAGACTGCCGTGCTGATCGAGACGCTGTGCGAACTCGGCGCCGAGGTGCGCTGGGCGTCGTGCAACATCTTCTCGACCCAGGACCACGCTGCCGCAGCCGTGGCGGTGGGCCCGACCGGAAGCGTCAGCGAACCCGCCGGCGTGCCGGTGTTCGCCTGGAAGGGCGAGACGCTGGAGGAGTACTGGCGTTGCACCGAGCAGGTGCTGCGCTGGCCCGACGGCGAAGGCCCGACGCTGATCCTCGACGACGGCGGCGACGCCACGCTGCTGCTGCACGAGGGCCTCGCCGCCGAGCAGGCCGGCACCGTGCCCGAAGCGACCCCCGACGCCAGCGAGGAGCAGCGGGTGGTGCTCGCCGCGCTGCGCCGAGTCTTGGCGGAGGATCCCCGGGCGTGGCAGAAGGCCACCGCAGGCGTGCGGGGCGTCAGCGAGGAGACCACCACCGGGGTGCATCGCCTGTACCGGATGCAGCGGGAAGGAAGCTTGCTGTTCCCGGCCATCAACGTGAACGATTCGGTCACCAAGTCCAAGTTCGACAATCTCTACGGCTGCCGGCACTCGCTCATCGACGGCCTCAAGCGGGCCACCGACGTGATGCTGGGCGGCAAGCTGGCGGTCGTCTGCGGCTTCGGCGACGTGGGCAAGGGCTGCGCTGCGGCCCTCGCGGGTCAGGGGGCGCGGGTGGTCGTTACTGAGGTCGACCCCATCTGCGCCCTGCAGGCCGCCATGGAGGGGTATCAGGTGGTCCGTCTCGAGGACGTGATGGCCAGCGCCGACATCTTCGTGACCGCCACCGGCTGCCGCGACGTGATCACCGCAGAGCACATGGGCCGGATGAAGCACCAGGCGATCGTCGGCAACATCGGTCACTTCGACAACGAGGTGGACGTGGCCGGGCTGGGGCGGCTGTCCGACGTGCGACGCGTGCGCGTCAAGGAGCAGGTGGACGAGTACGTGTTCCCCGACGGCCACTCGGTGATCCTGCTGTCGGAGGGGCGGCTGCTGAACCTCGGCAACGCCACCGGGCACCCCAGCTTCGTGATGTCCTTCAGCTTTACCAACCAGGTGCTGGCGCAGCTGGAGCTGCACGCCAACGCCGAGGCGTACCGGGACGATTCCGGGAGACCGCAGGTGGCGACGCTTCCCAAACACCTTGACGAGGAGGTCGCCAGGCTGCACCTCGACTCCTTGGGCATCAGGCTGAGCCGCCTCTCCGACGTCCAGGCCGAATACCTCGATGTGCCAGCCGGTGGCCCCTACAAGCCCGACCATTACCGGTACTAGCGGCGGCATACCCCCGTCGCCTCGAGAACTGCGAGGAGACCAGCAGCATGATCAGACTCACCGCCGATGACGGCCACGACCTCGACGCCTACGAGGCCGGCCCCGCCGAGGCCGCCGCCGGCATCGTCGTCATCCAGGAGATCTTCGGCGTGAACGCCCACATCCGCGACGTCGCCGACCGCTACGCGGCCCTGGGCTACCGGGCGGTCGCCCCCGCGCTGTTCGACCGGCTCGAGCGGGGGGTGGAGCTCGGCTACAGCGACGAGACCGTGACCCGGGGCAGGGCCATGCGCGGCACCATCGACTGGGACGACACGGTGCGCGACGTGGCCGCCGCGGTCGACTGCCTGGCGCCCAACGGGCCCGTCGGCGTCGTGGGCTACTGCTACGGCGGCAGCTTGGCCTGGCTGGCCGCCAACTCTCTGCCGGTAGCGGCGGCCGTGGGCTACTACGGCGGTCAGATCATCCAGTTTCTCGACCGCGCCCCGCGGGCGCCGGTGCTGCTGCACTTCGGCGAGGTGGACTACATGATCCCCCTCAGCGACGTGGAGCGGGTCAGCGAGGCGCACCCCGCGGTGCCGGTCCACGTCTACGACGGCGCCGACCACGGCTTCAACTGCGACGCGCGCGACTCCTACCACCCCGAAGCCGCCGCCCTGGCCCAACAGCGCACGCTGGACTTCCTTGCCTCCCACGGCGTGCGTCCCTAAGTGGGTTCGGCTGTGACCTCCAACGTCGTTGTCCGTCACGTCGACCGCGCCCCCCGAGAGGTGCTGGCAGGCTTCAGGGAGGTGGACACCTCGACGGCCCATGAGGCCATCGGGCGTTTCGGCTTCCTGGGGGCGCACATCCGGCCCGTCCAGCAGGGCGCCCGGATCGCCGGCTCGGCTGTCACCGTGCTGGTCCACCCCGGCGACAACATCATGATCCACGCCGCCATCGCGCTCCTCGAGCCGGGCGACGTGCTGGTTGTCGCCAGCACCGCGCCGTCCGCCAACGCCCTCTTCGGGGAGCTCATGGCGACCTCCGCGCAGGCTCGCGGCGGCGTGGGACTCATCACCGATGGGGCGGTGCGCGACGTGGACGCCATCCGCCAACTGGGCTTCCCGGTTTGGTCGCAACACATCGGCTGCCAGGGCCCCGTCAAGACCACACCCGGTTGGGTGAACATCCCCGTCGTGTTGGGCGAGCAGGCCGTCCATCCAGGCGACGTGGTCTGCGCGGACGACACCGGCGTGGTCGTGGTGCCGCGCCGGGGCGCCGCTGAGGCGCTGGCGGCCGCCCGCCGGCGCATGGCGGCCGAGGCGGTCCTCCGGGAGCGCTTCGCCGCAGGAGAGCTCTCCGTGGACATCGCCGGGCTCGACGCCAAACTGGCCGAGCTCGGCGTCGTTTACGTAGACCGGCTCGAAGACCTGCCGGCCGGCTAGCCGCACGATGCCCGCGCAGAGCCTTGCCTCGCCGCCGGTGGCCAACCTCTCCGACGTGGCAGCCGGCGGTGCCATCTAGCGTGGAGCCAATGGAGGCCCGAGCAACGTCCGCAGTGTCCGCCGCCCGCCGGACGCTGCGCGACGCCGAGGTGGCGCTGATCGACGAGCGGCGGCTGCTGTCGGCTGCGGAGTTGACGGAGCTCGCCTGCCTCGACGACGAGCAGGTGCCGGCGCTGACTGCGCTGGCCCATGCGGTGCGCCTGGAGTGGTGCGGGCCCACCGTGGAAGTAGAAGGCATCCTGTCGGTCAAGACCGGCGGCTGCCCCGAGGACTGCTACTTCTGCTCGCAGTCGGCGCAGGCACACGAGACGCTGCCCGCCGCGCCGTTCCTCGAGGTGGACGAGGTGCTGTCAGCGGCCCGGGCGACAGCCGCCACGGGCGCCAGTGAGTTCTGCATGGTCCTGGCGATCCGGGGCCCCGACGAACGGACGCTGCAGCGGCTCATCTCCCTCGTGCCGCTCATCGAGGCCGAGACCGGGCTGAACGTGGCCGTCAGCGCCGGGATACTCACCACCGAACAGGCGCGCCGGCTGGCCGACGGCGGGGTTCACCGCTACAACCACAACCTGGAGACCGCCCGCAGCTTCTTCGGCCAGATCGTGACCACTCACACCTGGGAGGAACGCTACGAGACCTGCCTGCTGGTGCGGCGCTGCGGCATGGAACTCTGTTGCGGCGCGCTCCTAGGGATGGGGGAGAGCCTTGACCAGCGGGTCGAGTTGCTGGGCCAGCTGCAGGCGCTGGATCCGACCGAGGTGCCGGTCAATTTCTTGAATCCCCGCCCCGGCACGCCGTTGCAGATCCGCCGGCCGCTGCGGCCCCTGGAGGCGCTTCGCTGGATCGCCCTGTTCCGCCTGGCGCTGCCGGGGGTGATCCTGCGCTACGCCGGCGGCCGGGAGATCACCTTGGGCGAGTTCCAGGCCATGGGCATGACGGCCGGGATCAACGCCCTGATCGTGGGCAACTACCTCACCACGCTGGGGCGCAGCCCCGAGGAAGACCTCCAGATGCTGGAGGATCTCCGGATGCCCATCGGTGCCCTCGGCGGTGTGATCTGAGCGACATGGGCGGGGCGTTCTGCCCGTGGTGCGGCACCCAGGAACGCTGCGGCTGCCGCCGGCCTGCCTACGAAGCGCCTCGCCACTGCCCGCAGTGCGGCCGACGCCTCCGGGTGACTGTGCATCCGACCGGATTCCACGCCCGCTGCCGTCGCTGCCGGTCGGTCAGCGGCCCCGCCGAGGCACACGAGGCGCTTCGCCAGCTCGAGGGGGGCTAATGACCGGCGACGGGCCGGGCGGCAGCGGGGCACAGCGCCGGCCCGACCACGGCGGCGACCAGCAGCGTCGGCACCTCGATCTGATCGAGCGGGATCGCAGACGCCTTTGGCATCCCTACGCGCCGATGCCGGCCGCGCTGGCGGCAGTGCCGGTGGTCGCCGCCGCCGGCGCCACCCTGACTCTGGCGGACGGGCGGCAGGCGATCGACGGCATGTCGTCGTGGTGGGCGGCCATCTGGGGCCAACGGCACCCCGTGCTCGACGAAGCGGTCCGCACCCAGCTCGAGTTGATGGCGCACGTGATGTTCGGCGGAATCACCCACCCCGCCGCGGTGGAGCTAGCCGAGCTGCTCGTGGACGTCACCCCGGCGGGCCTCGAACACGTCTTCCTGGCGGACTCCGGCTCGGTTGCGGTGGAGGTTGCCATCAAGATGGCGCTGCAGCACGCCCGCGGCACCGGCCGCCCCCAGCGCACCCGCTTGCTGACCGTCGCCTCGGGCTACCACGGCGACACGCTGGGGGCCATGTCGGTCTGCGACCCGACAGCCGGCATGCACAGCATGTTCAGCCACATCCTGCCCGCCCAGTTCTTCGCCCCGCCGCCGGCGCCCCGCTACGGCGAAGCGTTGCAGGCCGAGCACATCGCCCCCTTAGCCGACCTGCTCGCCGAACACCGCCAAGAGATCGCCGCGGTCATCCTCGAGCCGATCCTGCAAGGCGCCGGCGGGATGCGGTTCTATTCGCCGGACTATCTGGCGGAGGTCCGCAGGCTCTGCGACCGCCACGGCGTGCCGCTCATCGCCGATGAGATCGCCACCGGCTTCGGGCGGACCGGCAGGATGTTCGGTTGCGACCACGCCGGCGTGCGTCCCGACATCCTGTGCCTCGGCAAGGCGCTGACTGGGGGCTACCTGTCGATGGCGGCGGTGCTCTGCACCCCCGAGATCGCCGCTGGGGTGAGCGCGGCGGAGTCCGGGGCGCTCATGCACGGCCCGACCTTCATGGCCAACCCGCTGGCGGCGGCGGTGGCGACAGCATCGACCCGCCTGTTGCTGTCGCGCCCCTGGGCCGCTGAGATCGCCGCAATCAGCGAGTCGCTGGAGGCTGGACTGGCGCCGGCCGCGGCGCTGCCGGGCGTGTGCGACGTGCGGGTTCTGGGCGCTGTCGGGGTGATCGAGGCCACCGAGCCGCTGCCAGTGGCGGCCACCCAGGAGCTGCTCTTGGACCGGGGCGTGTGGCTGCGCCCCTTCGGGAGGCTGCTGTACACGATGCCCCCCTACATCAGCAGCGCCGAGCAGCTAGACCGCATCACCGCCGCCATGGTGGCCGCCGCCGAGGCGCTGCCATGAGCCCGCAGGGGGCCCACCGGTGATCGCGCCGGCTAGGGCCGCAGGCGGCGACTTCGAGGCCTGGGCAGCCCGAGAGGCCGAGGCGATCCGGGCCGCTGACCGCTGGCGGGAGGTCCGGACCTTCGACGCCCGCGGGCCGGTCGGGACCCTCGGCGGCCGGGAAGTGATCTCCTTCGCCTCCAACGACTACCTCGGTTTGTCGTTCCACCCCGCCGTGATCGCCGCCGCGAAGGCTGCGCTGGACCGCTGGGGGGCGGGCGCGACCGCTAGCCGGCTCATCGTCGGCTCGCGCCCGGTCCACGCCGAGCTGGAGGCCGAGCTCTGCGATTGGAAGCAGACCGACCGGGCGCTGGTCTTCTCCACCGGCTACGCCGCCAACCTGGGGGCGCTGTCCTGCCTCGGCGGCCCCGACTGCCTGATCGTCAGCGACGAGCTGAACCACGCCTCGATCATCGACGGGTGCCGCCTCAGCCGCTCACCGGTCGCCGTCGCCCGCCACAACGACGTCGAACACATGGAGGCGCTGCTGGCGGAGTCCGCCGCGCCCCGAAAGCTGGTCGTGGTGGACGCGGTCTTTTCGATGGACGGCGACGAAGCCCCGCTGGCCGCCCTGGGTCAGAGCTGCGCCCGCCACGGGGCGGGGCTGGTGATCGACGAGGCGCACGCGGTCCTCGGGCCGCCCCTGGGAGACCTGGCGGGCCTCGAGGGACTCACGTTGTTGCGGGTCGTGACCCTCTCCAAGGCGCTGGGCGCCGTCGGCGGAGCCGTCTGCGGCCCTGCTCCGCCCATCGACCTCCTCGTGAACCGGGCCCGCCCGTTCATCTTCAGCACAGGACTGGCGCCGCCGGACGCCGCCGCCGCCCTCGCGGCCATCCGCATCGCCCGCGGCCCCGACGGCGCGGCGCGCGCCGCGCGGCTTGCGGGCCACCTGGATCGTCTGCGGCCCGGCCACCGGACCCCGATCCTGCCGTTCATCGTGGGCAGCGAGCGGCGGGCGCTGGAGGCGGCCGAGGGGCTGTTAGCCGAGGGGCTGCTTGTGCCGCCGATCCGCCCGCCGACGGTGCCGCCGGGCAGCTCGCGGCTCCGGGTGGCCCTGTCGGCCGCGCACACCGAGGACATGCTGGATCGGCTGCTGGCAGGCCTGGCGAAGCTCGGACTGCGACGGTGACTCGGCCGGGTCGGCTGATCGTGGTCGCCGGAGTGGCCACCGAGATCGGCAAGACGTGGGTCACAGCCCGGGTGATCGAGGAGCTTCGGGGACGCGGCTTGTCGGTCTGTGCCCGCAAACCCGTGCAGTCCTACGGCCCTGAGGAGCTAGGCGCCACCGACGCGGAGATTCTGGCGGCCGCCAGCGGCGAGGCGCCGTCGGCGGTCTGCCCGGAGCACCGCTGGTACCCGTTGCCGCTGGCGCCGCCGCTGGCGGCATCGGCCACCGGTCGGGCGTCCCCGCGGCTGGCGGAGTTGCTCGCCGAGCTCCACTGGCCGTCGCCGGCGGCGGACTTCGGCTTCGTCGAGACGGTGGGCGGCGCCCGGTCGCCTCTGGCCGAGGACGCCGATTGCGTCGACCTACTCACTGCCCTGGCGGCCGACGGGGTCGTGCTCGTGGCTGGTGCCGATCTCGGCGCCATCAACGCGGTGCGCCTAGCTGCCGACGCCCTGGCGGGCCCGCCGCTGGTGGTGTTCTGCAACCGCTACCGATCCGCTGACGATGTACATCGCGGCAACATCGCCTGGCTCGCCGAGCGCGACGGGCTCGCCGTGGAGACTGCCGTCGAGGGATTGGCGGACCGCCTGGCGCAGCTGCCTGAAGGCGACAACGGAAGCTAAAGCAAAAGCTATTCACAGTATGAGAACATAATAACAAGTCGCTGATTCGGTATCGTTGGCGGGATGCTGATCCCAATCCGCTGCGCGTCGTGCGGCAGCGACGGTGCGCTGCTGTGCGACGCCTGCCGAAGGCGCCTGGTTCCGGCGCCGCCGCTGCCTGCGCCGCCGGGCACCGACGGGGCGCGCGCCCTGTTCGTCTACGACGAGATCGGCGCCAGCGTGGTCGGTGCCCTGAAGTTCGCCAACGCGCACCGGCTGGTGCGTTGGCTGGGCCCCGAACTGGCCGCCCTCGCCCCGAGCTGTCCCGACATGGTGACCTGGGCCCCGGCCACTCCGGCGAACCGCCGCCGACGGGGCTACGACCAGGGGGAGCTGCTCGCCCGGCAGGTGGCGGCACGCCTCGGCGTCAATGCCCGACGATTGTTGGGGCGCGGCAGGGACACCCCGCAGACCGAGCGAGGGCGGTCAGGGCGGGCCGCCGGGCCGCGCCTCCTCTGCCGTCGGGCCGCGCCGTCGCGGGTGCTCGTGGTGGACGACGTGCTGACCACCGGCGCCACCGCCGCGGCCGCAGCTCGCCTCCTGCGGCGCAACGGCGCCGAATCCGTCGAGATCCTGGCCGTCGCCTGGACGCCCCCGCCCGGTTTCGAGGACTGAGGAGGCACCCCGACGCCGCGTCGCGGCGGTGTCGCCGAACGGCCACGATTCAGCTGGTTGTCAGCTGGTGGGTGCCAAGTCCCCGTGGTCGCCCCAACGCTCCCAGCAGGAGTGGTGCCAGTGCCGGCGCAGGTCGGGGGCTTCGGTGGGAACCACCACGAGGTGGCCCACAGCGGCCGGGATGGCGCTGTTGCAGCCCCCGCAGACGTAGCCCTTGGTGGCCTGGTACGGCTGGATGCGCCGCACCTCCAGCATCTCCGGTGGCACCCTCATCCCCACAGCCCCCACACGACCGCCAGGATGCACACGGCGAGGCCCAGACCGACGAACAGGTAGTCGCTCCGGCGTCGCTGCCATCTCCTCGTCGGGTCGAAGCCCATCCCGCTCCTCGCCTCGCCGGGGGACCAGCGAGCAGGTTAGGGACTCCGCCCGCCGGAGGCGACAGCCGCTGCGCGGCGACGGCCGGCACGCAGGCACCTCGCCCGCCACGGGTGCCCCCTAGCCGCAACCTCAAGCCTCATGTTGTGCAATTTCAGATTATTGATGATATAACGAGATCACTCGGAGTGCAGTCATTGCTACTCCCTCTTGCATCGACGGATTGGCGCGCCGACGTGGCCGCCGAGGGTGAGTCCCGGCACGAGGAGGGAGGCAGCAATGACGGCCAGGATTTCGTCAGCGGTTCTGCAAGGGGTCATCGGGCAGGCCGTGAGCGTGGAAGTTCATTCCTCCAAGGGGCTGCCCGCGTTCGCCATCGTGGGTCTGCCCGACGCCTCCTGCCGGGAGTCGCGCGACCGGGTCCGCGCCGCGGTCCTGTCGAGCGGCTTCAAATGGCCCGACGGGCGGGTCACCGTGAATCTGGCACCAGGGGGCCTGCGCAAGGAGGGAGCGGGGTTGGACCTCGCGATCGCCGTGGCGGTGCTGGTGGCCGAAGAGGTGCTGACCAAGGCGCAGACCGACGGTTTCGCCTTCGTCGCCGAACTGGGCCTCGACGGGTCGCTGCGGCGGGTCCCCGGCACCCTGAGCCTCGTCGAGGCGGTCCAGGTGCCCCGAGTCGTGGTGGCCGAGGACGCCTACGCCGAGGCCACCCTCGGCGGCGATCTGGAGGTTCAGTGGGCCCCCAATCTCGCCGAGCTGGTGCGATGCCTCAAGGGTGAGGCTGACTTCGGCCTCCCGCCGACGGCGCCGCCGGCTGCCGATGCGGACGTGGCCGAGGATCTGCGGGACGTCCGCGGCCAGCCGTTCGGGCGTCGGGCGCTTGAGATCGCCGCCGCGGGCGGGCATCACCTGCTCATGGTCGGCCCGCCCGGCGCCGGCAAGACCATGCTCGCCCGACGGCTCCCCGGCCTGCTGCCGCCGTTGGACACCGAGGCGGCCCGAGTCGTCACCCGCATCTACTCCGCCGGCGACTTCGGGGTGCCGACCAGCGCGCTCATCACTCGGCCCCCGTTCCGCGCCCCGCACCACAGTGCCACGATGGTGGCCCTCGTCGGCGGCGGATCTCGGACGCTGCGGCCCGGCGAGATCAGCGCCGCCCACGGCGGCGTGCTGTTCCTCGACGAGTTGGGTGAGTTCTCCCCAGTGGTGCTCGACGCTCTGCGCCAGCCGTTGGAGGAGGGTGTGATCCGGGTCAGCCGGGCAGCCGGCTCGATCAGCTTCCCGGCTGAGTTCGTGTTGGTGGGATCCATGAATCCTTGCCCCTGCGGCAACGCCGGCGGTCCGGGCCACTGTCGCTGCAGCGACGCGGCGCGCGTCCGCTACGCCCGGCGCCTCTCGGGGCCTCTGCTGGACCGCTTCGACATGCGGCTGTTCGTGCAGCGCCCTTCGGCCGACGAGCTGTTCCGGGGCGCACCGGGGGAGTCCTCTGCGGCGGTGCGCAAGCGGGTGCTGGCGGCGCGCCGACGGGCGGCGCGCCGCGGCGTGCGCTACAACAGCATGCTCGGCTCGCGGGCGCTGGAGCGGGAGGCGCCGCTCAGCCTCGAGGCCGCCGCGCTGGCCGAGCGGGCCGTGGCCTCCGGTGAGCTGAGCGCCAGGGGCCTGCAGCGCATCCGCTGCGTGGGGTTGACGATCGCCGATCTGGGGGGCCGGCGACCACCCTTGCGGGGCGCCGACGTCGCTCTGGCGCTGCAGCTGCGCAACAACCCCGTGCCTTTGGACCGCTCGTACGCGGGCAGCCATGTCGCCTGAGCCGTTGTCGCCTCCCGGCGCTGCCGCTGCCGTCCCCGAGCGGCCCGCCAGTGAGTCCGCGTCCGCCGCCGCGGCAGACGCCGGCGGCGAGGTGGCCTATCTGGCTGCGCTGTCGAGTCTGGCCGGGATGGGTCCGGCGCGCCTCGAGCGGCTGCTGGCGCGCTGGGCGCCGAAGGAGGCCTGGCGCGCCCTGGCCTCTGGACGGCTCGCCGAGGCTGCCGCCGCGGCGCGGGTCGGCGAGAAAGTCGCCCGCCGCTGGATCAGCGACGCCGCTCGGGCCGACCCCGCCGAGATCTATCTGCGACACACCCGTGCGGGGGTGACGCTGCGGCGGCGCGGCACCGCCGCCTACCCCGAACGTCTCATCGGGGATCCCGAACCGCCGGCGGTGCTGTTCAGTCAAGGTCCGGTGGAGCTCTTGGAGCGTCCGACGGTCACCATCGTCGGAACCCGCCGATGCACCCGCTACGGCGCGGATGTGGCGTTCGATCTCGGCAAAGCCGCTGCGGCCAACGGGGTCACGGTGATCTCCGGGCTGGCGATCGGCATCGACGCGGCCGCCCACGCCGGCGCTCTCGCCGCCGACGGCGCGCCGCCGGTGGGCGTGGTGGGCAGCGGGTTGGACCGCATTTATCCGCGCGAGAACGCCGTGCTGTGGAAGATCGTGGCCCAGCGCGGGCTGCTGCTCGCCGAGGCGCCGCTCGGGGCGCCGCCGGAGCGCTGGCGATTCCCGGCCCGCAACAGGATCATGGCGGCACTGAGCGACGCCTGCGTGGTAGTGGAGTCACACGAGGACGGCGGCGCCATCGGCACGGCCACCGAGGCGGCGCAGCGGGACCGCACGGTGGCGGCGGTTCCGGGCCCCATCCGCAGCCCCGCCTCGGCCGGATCGAACCGGCTGATCGCCGAAGGCGCCGGCGTGCTCTGCGACGTTGAGGACCTGCTTGTTCTGCTCGACATCTCCCGCACCAAGCTGCCCTCGCCCACGGCCGCCGCCGAGGCGGACGGGGACGCCCCGGTCGACGACGCCCCGGTTGACGACGCCCCGGTTGACGACGCCACGGTCGACGACGCCACGGCGCGCGCCATCCTGGGCGCCTTCGACTGGATGCCCGCCACGATGGAGATGCTGGCCGCGCGGACCGGTCTCGAGCTGGGGGAGTTGGCGTGGCACCTCGAGGGCCTCAGCGCCTCGGGCCACCTAGCGCGGCGCGGACTGTGGTACGAGCGACGCGGCGGCGCAACGGCGCCGACCGGCTCTCGGGGATGAGGCGAACGCCCCGCCGCCGGCGCGGTTCCCGGGCGCCGCTAGCCCGGTTGGTAGCCTCGCGGCATGGCGTGGGCGTCCGATGCGTTCTTGGCCTCGCTGCTGCGCCTCGCTCCCTCCTCGGTGGCCGTGTATCGGCGCGACCTGCAAGCCTTCGTGGACTGGGCCGCCGAGCAGGCGCTGGAGGGACCGGCGACGGTCACGCGCAAGGACCTGCGCCGCTACCTGGCCGCCCTGACTCGCCAGGGCTACGCGGCGCGCACTGTGGCGCGCAAGGCCTCGGTGCTGCGCCGCTACTTCGGTTGGTCCACCGAGACGGGTCGGTGCCGGAGCGATCCCTGCGTGGGGCTGTCGGTGCCGGCGGGGGCGGCCCGGCTGCCCGACGTACTTTCGGAGCGTTCGGTCGCCTCGCTGCTGGCCGGCCGGAGCGCGGCAGCCTCCGGGGACTGTCCGCTCAGGCGGCTGCGCGACGACGCGGTCTTGGAGCTGCTCTACGGCAGCGGTCTGCGCGTGGCCGAACTGTGTTCGCTGCGCCCGGCGGACCTCGACCTCCAGCGCTCGAGGGTCCAGGTCACCGGCAAGGGCGGCAAGCAGAGGCTGCTGCCGCTCTCGGCGCCCGCGGTGCGCGCCGTGCAGCGGTACCGGCAGGCGCAGGCCGCCGCCGCAGGGGCCGGGGAGGCGGCCGACCCGCTGGCGGTAACCGCCGAGGACGGACCGCTGTTCCGGAACCTGCGGGGCCGGCCGCTGGGTCCCCGCGACGTGCGGCGCATCATGGATCGCCGAGCCCCCGAGCCGACCCACCCCCACGCCCTTCGGCACACCTTCGCCACCCATCTCCTCGACGGCGGCGCCGACCTCCGGTCGGTGCAGGAGCTGCTCGGCCACGAGAGCCTCGGCACCACTCAGGTGTACACCCACGTCAGCCGCCGCCGGCTCCGCGCGGTGATCGAGGAGGCCCACCCGCGCGGCTGAGGTGGCGGGCGCTGGCCGCCTCAGCGGCCCTCGGCGCGGCGCTGGGGCAGCTCGTCATGGCCGCACCGGCCAGCGCCCAGACCGCGGCGGCGCCGGCACCTGTCCCCGTCGTGTACTACCAGGCGCCCACCGACGGGATCGTCGTCGATCCCTTCAGGCCGCCGGCGCACCCAGGCGCTCCCGGCAACCGGGGTCTGGAGTACGCCACCCGCGCTGGCAGCGACGTGCGGGCGGCTGCGGCGGGCGTGGTGAGCTTCGCCGGCCGGGTCGCCGACGGCCTGCACGTGACCGTCGCCCACGCCGACGGCGTGCGTACCAGCTACTCCTTCCTGGCCAGCGTCGCGGTCGATGCCACCCAGCGGGTCGAGGCGGGTCAGGTCGTCGGCACCTCCGGCGGGTCGTTCCATTTCGGGGCGCGCATCGGCAAGGCCTACGTGGATCCGGCTGTCCTGCTGGGTGACCTCGCGCCGGTCCGGCTCGTTCCGCTGAGGGGCCGGTGGGTGCCCCGACGGCTCGGATCGGTCGGCGCGCCGGTGCCGCGGCCCGGCTGGGCGTTGCGCTCGGCGCCGCGCCGGTAGACTCCCCGGCGGCCCTCGGGCCATCCGTATCCGACGATTCCCCGTCCGCGCGCTCCCACGGTCGCCTCAGCGGTGCATGGCGCGGGCTGTGACCCAACCGATGGGAAGGAGACCATGGCACCAGTCGTGACCATGAGCCAGCTCGTGGAGGCAGGCGTCCACTTCGGGCACCAGACCCGCCGCTGGAACCCGAAGATGAAGCGGTTCATCCACGGCGACATCGCCGGCATCTACATCATCGACCTGAAGCAGACGCTGGTCTGCATCGAGGCCGCCTACTCCTTCGTGCGCGACATGGTCGCCGGCGGGGGGACGCTCCTGTTCGTCGGCACCAAGAAGCAGATCCAGCCCAGCGTCGAGACGCACGCCAAGCGCTGCGGGATGCCCTTCGTCAACCAGCGGTGGCTGGGCGGCACGCTGACGAACATCCAGACGATCTTCAAGCGCGTACACAAGATGCAGGAGTACCAGCGGCTTCGAGACAGCGGCGGATTCGAGGCGATGCCCAAGAAGGAGGCCCTCAGCTTGCAGCGCGAGCTCGCCAAACTGGAGCGCAACCTGGGCGGCATAGGTCAGATGGAGACGCCTCCGGAGGCCGTGTTCGTGCTGGACACCAAGGCCGAGCACATCGCCGTCAGTGAGGCCAACAAACTGGGTATCCCGCTCATCGCCGTCGTGGACACGAACTGCGACCCCGACGTGGTGACCTACGTGATCCCCGGTAACGACGACACTATCCGTGCCGGCGAGCTCATGTGCCGCATTATGAGCGATGCCGTCGGCGAGGGCCGGCGGCTGGCCGAGTTGCGCGGCAACGTCGCGCCGACCCCCCAGCGCACCGCCGAGGAGGAGGCAGAGGTGGCTCGCCGGCAGGCGGAGGCCGCCGCCGAGGCAGCTGCCGACATGCGCCAGCGGGAGGCCAGAGTGGCGCGCCGGCTCGAGGAGTCCGCCGAGGACGAGACGCAGCAGCCCGCCGACGACGGCCAACACACTGCCGCGGCGCCCGACGCTCCAGGCGGCGCCCCGGCGGCTGGGGCGGAACGGTCCGATGAGGCGCCGGGCTCGGAGGAGACTTCCGGTGCCCCCGCAGACGAAGCGAGGCAAGGCTGATGGTGCAGGTATCGGCGCGGGAAGTCAAGGCGCTCCGTGACTCCACGGGCGCGGGCATGATGGACGCCAAACGCGCCCTCATCGAGGCCGCGGGAGACCCCGTTGAAGCGGCGGAGATCCTCAAGCAGCGGGGCCTCGCCAAGGCCGCGGCGCGCGCCGACCGGACCGCCGCCGAAGGGGCGATCGCCGTGGCGGTGGGCGAAGGCATAGCCTCGCTGGTGCATCTGCGCGCCGAGACCGACTTCTCCGCCAAGGCCGCCGACTTCCTGTCCTGCGTCTCGGAGATCGCCGAGGCGGTGCGCGACGACGGCGCCGCGGCCGCCGAGCGGTTCGCCGCCCGAATCGATGAGCTGCGGCTGGCCAAGAAGGAGAACATCTCGCTGGGGACGGCGCTGCAGGTACGCGCCGGCGAAGGCAACCGGCTCGACGCCTACCTCCACCGCCAGGACGGCCGCGGGGTCAACGGTGTGATCGTGGAGGGCAGCGACGTGGATCCCGACGTGCTCCATCAAGTCGCGCTGCACGTGGCGTTCGCCAAGCCCCGCTATCTCAGCCGCGATGAGGTGCCCGAGGCGGACGTGGAACGCGAGCGCGCCTCACTGACCGAGATCACCAAGGCCGAGGGACGCCCGGAGGCGGCCTGGGACAAGATCGTGCAGGGACGTCTCACCGGCTGGTTCCGAGAGAGCGTGCTGCTGGAGCAGGGCCTTCACGGCGACAAGGTCTCGGTGGCGAAGAGCGTCGGCAACGGCAGGATCGTGCGCTTCGAGCAGGCCTACCTCGGTTAGCGATGCCCCGCTGGAGCCGCGTCCTGCTCAAGGTCTCCGGCGAGGCGTTCGCCGGATCGGCCGGCTACGGCATCGACGCCGAGACCGTCAACACCATCGCCGCCGAGATCGCCTCGGTGCGAGACCAGACCACCGTCGAGATGGCGGTGGTCGTGGGCGGCGGCAACATCTGGCGCGGCGAGCAGCACGGCGGCGCCGGCATGGACCGGGCCCAAGCCGACTACATGGGCATGCTGGCCACGCTCATCAACGCCCTCGCCCTGCAGGACGCCCTGGAGCGTCTCGATCAGCCCACCCGGGTGCAGACCGCCATCGGCATGGCGCAGGTGGCCGAGCCCTACATCCGCCGTCGGGCCATCCGCCACCTCGAGAAGGGCCGTGTCGTGATCTTCGGCGCGGGGACCGGCAACCCGTTCTTCACCACCGACACGGCGGCCGCCCTGCGGGCAGTCGAAGTTGAGGCGGAGGCGCTGCTGAAGGGCACCCACTCCGGCACCGACGGCATCTACACGGCCGACCCGCGCACCAACCCCGATGCCGTCAAGCTCGACCGGATTACCTACATCGACCTCGTCAGCGGGGGCATCCGCGCCATGGACGCCACCGCCGCCACCCTGTGCATGGAGAACAAACTGCCGATCGTGATGTTCGACCTCATGCAGGCGGGCAACGTACTGTCCATCATCGAGGGTCGCCCGATAGGTACCATCGTGGCCTGAGGGACCCCAGATGCACGTCGGGGCGAGTGCCGCATGAGTGAAGAGCTGATCGAGATCGTGGTCTCCGAGGCGCGCGACAACATGGAGCGGGCCGTGGCGCACGCTCGCAGGGAGTTCAGCGGCGTGCGGACCGGACGAGCCTCCCCGGCGCTCGTGGAGCGGCTGACGGTCAATTACCACGGAGCCGAGGTGAGCCTCCAGCAGATTGCTGGGTTCAGCGTCCCCGACGTCCAGATGCTCGTGATCTCGCCGTACGACAAGCGCTCCATCGAGGCGATCCAGAAGGCGATCCAGCGCGCCGACCTGGGGTTCAACCCCAGCACCGACGGCTCGGTGGTGCGGCTGCACTTCCCGCCGCTGACCGAGGAGCGCCGCCGCGAGCTGGTGCGGCTAGTGAGGGGCATGGCGGAGTCGGGTCGCGTGGCGGTGCGCAGCTCACGCCGCGCGGCGCGCCAAGACCTCGACGCCCTCAAGCGGGACGGGGACATCTCCGAGGACGACAACAGGCGCGGGCAGCGTCGCCTCGACGAGCTGACCCACGAACACGAAGAGGCGATCGGAACGGCCCTTGAGGCCAAAGAAACCGAACTGATGAAGGTCTGACAGAGGAGCGCGCCCGTGGATCGAGACAACCCTTACGACTCCGACGAACCTCAGCAATGGGACGCCGGCGCCGCCGAAGCGCACGAGGGTCAACCCGCAGACGACGACGCCGTCTGGGACCTCGGGTCCGGCGCGGCGCCAGCCGAGGGGGCCGCCTGGGACACCTTCAGCGAGGGTAGCCCCACCTGGGGCGCCGCCGAGGTGGGCGAGGAAGGCCTCGACGTGGGGTACCTCACCGAACAGCACCCTCAGGCAGCGGAGGTCGGCGTGACCGACACCGCCGCCGGTGCGCAGTTCTTCGGCGTGGACGATGAGATGTGGCACGGCGAGGCGCAGCCCCCGCCGATCGGGATGCCCCCGCGTGGGTCGGATCGGCGGCTCGGGCCGGCGATCCTCACCGGCGCAGCACTCTGCGCCGTGGCGGTCGTGTGCTTCTGGGTGAGCCCGATCCTCACCCTCGTGCTGCTCTGCGTGCTGATGGTGCTGGCGGCAGGCGAATTCTTCGGCGCGTTGCGCCAGGTCGGCTACCAGCCGGCCACCCTCGTGGGGCTAATGGCCGCGGTGGGACTGCCGGTGGCGGTGTACTGGCGCGGCGCCGAGGCCTATCCGCTGGCCCTCGGACTGGTGGTGATGGCCGCACTCTGCTGGCACCTCGTCGGCGCCACCACCGAAAGGCCGGTGCCGAACGTCGCCGTGACGCTCTTCGGCGTGGGGTACGTGGCCTTGCTGGGAAGCTTCGGCGCTCTCATGCTCAGCTACGACAAGGGCACGGGGCTGCTGTTCGGCGCGGTTGTGGGCACCGTCGGCTACGACGTGGGGGCCTGGGCAGTGGGGCGGCTGTTCGGACGGACCCGGCTGGCGGCGGCGAGCCCCAACAAGACCGTGGAAGGCCTCATCGGCGGCGTGGTGCTCGCCATCGTGGCCTGCGCGGTGATCCTGGGAGTGGGACGGATCGATCCTTGGGGCGACAACCCCGGATCGGTGTCGCACGCCATCGTGTTGGGCGTGGTGGTGGCGGTGGCGGCCACGCTGGGCGACCTGGCGGAGTCGATGATCAAGCGCGACCTCGACATCAAGGACATGGGCAACGTGCTGCCGGGCCACGGGGGCGTGCTGGACCGCTTCGACGGGCTGCTCTTCGCCATGCCCTCGACCTGGGGGCTGGCGCTGCTGATCGACCTCGTCTAGGAGGCCGGACCCCGCGGCGACGCCCCGGAGCGCCGCCGAGAGATACCCCGCATCTCATCGCCCGTACACTGGCCCTGAAGGAGGGCCATGGGCACAACCCTCGCCGTGATGGGATCGACCGGCTCCATCGGCACCCAGACGCTGGAAGTGGCCGCCGGCTGCGCGGACCGCTACGAGGTCACCGCGCTGGGCGCCGGGCGGTCCGTGGAGGCACTGGCCGCGCAGGCCCGGGCGGTGCGACCCAAGCTCGTCGCTCTGGCCGACGACGCCGCCGCGCCGCGCCTGGCACGGCTGCTGCCGGTGGGCACCGAGCTGCTCGCCGGCCCCGACGCCTTGGCCGAGGCGGCCACCGCCGCGGACGTGACGGTCAACGGGGTGGTGGGCTTCGCCGGGCTGCCGGTCACCCTGGCGGCGCTGAACTCGGGGCGGCGACTGGCCCTGGCCAACAAAGAGTCGCTCATCGCCGCCGGACCCGTGGTGGCGCGCGCCCTAGCGACGCCGGGCGCGGAGATCGTCCCGGTGGACAGCGAGCACTGCGCGGTCCACCAGTGCCTGCGCGCCAACGGCACCATGGGTCGCCCCGACCGCCTCAGTCAGGTCGCCCGCATCCTGCTGACAGCCAGCGGGGGGCCGTTCAGGGGACGGTCACGGGCCGAGTTGGCGTCCGTGACGGCCGGCGAGGCGCTGGCGCATCCCACCTGGAACATGGGGCCCAAGATCACCGTCGACTCCTCCACGCTGATGAACAAGGGGCTCGAAGTCATCGAAGCGCATGAGTTGTTCGGCGTGGACTACGACCGCATCGAGGTCGTCGTGCATCCCCAGTCGGTGGTGCATTCGATGGTGGAGTACGTCGACGGCGCCACCGTGGCACAGCTCTCGCTGCCGGACATGCGGCTCTGCGTCGGCTACGCGATCGGCTACCCCGACCGGCTCGCCAGCGCCTACGGCCGGATCGACTGGACCGAACTGGCGCGGCTGGACTTCGAGCCGCCGCGCCAGGACCTGTTCGCCTGCCTGCCGTTGGCGTATGCGGCCGGGCGGCGCGGCGAGACGGCGCCGGCGGTGCTCAGCGCCGCCAACGAGGTGGCCGTCGAGGCGTTTCTGGAGGGTGCGGTGCCCTGGACAGCCATCGCCGAGATCATCGACGGGGTCCTGCAGGGCGACCCGGTGCAGCGAGCTGACAGTCTGGAGTCAGTGCTGGAGGCCGACGGCCGGGCGCGCCGCGCCGCAGAGGCCCTCGTGGCGCGTCAGGCGGCGGCATGACCGCCGGCGACCGGCACCGGCGCTCGCCGGCGCCCTCCGGCGCGCCCGGACGGCCGCGGGGCTGGGTCACCTGGCCAGGCGGCCGCCGCCGAGCGGCGCCGAGGCCGCCATGGCTCGCCGCGGCGTCGAGCTGGCTCAGGCTGGCGCTGGTCTTGGGGACGCTGGCGGCGCTGGGGGTCTTCGCCGGGGTGCCCGTCCTCATCGTGGTGGGCGCCCTCATCGGCATCGTGATCCTCCACGAACTGGGGCACTTCTGGACGGCTCGCTGGGCGGGCATGAAGGTCAGCGAGTTCTACGTGGGCTTCGGGCCGCGGCTGTGGTCGATCCGCCGGGGCGAGACCACCTACGGGGTGAAGGCCATCCTGGCGGGGGCCTACGTGCGGATTCTCGGCATGAACAACCTCGAGAAAGTAGACCCGGCCGAGGAGCATCGCACCTACCGCTCCAAGCCTTACTGGCGTCGCATGTCGGTCGCCGTGGCGGGTTCGGCCATGCACTTCCTGCTGGCGATCCTGCTGCTGTGGGTTCTCTTCTCGGGAGTCGGCTACCACGGCTTCGACCGCCCAGACCTCACCGAGACCCCGAACTGGCAGGTCGCCCGGGTTGTGGCGGACAGCCCCGCCGCGGCCATGGGGGTGCGGCCGGGTGACCGGGTCACCGCCGTGGAGGGCCGGGCGATAGAGGGCTTCGGGGACCTGCGGGGAGCGTTGGCGGACCTGGCGAACCGGCCGGTGGGCGTGACGGTCGTGCGCCACGGTGAGACGGTCACCCTCAACGGCACGATCGGCACCGCGCCGCGCGACGGCGTGTCGGGATTCTTGGGCGTCGGGCCCGAGTTGGCGCCCCCGGCGCGGGCGAACCCGCTGGCCGGCCTCGGACGCTCGCTGTCGGACTTCGGGTTCGTGGTGCGCGCCTCGGCGGAGGGCATCGCGGCCCTGTTCAGCCTGCAGGGGCTCGACGGGCTGCTCGGGCCCCTGGTCGATTTCGAGTCGAACGAGGTGGCGGTCGGCGAGGTAGGCGCCGTCGATCCCAACCGGGTCGTCTCGGTCGTGGGCGTGGCGCAGATCGGCGGTTCGCTGGCGCAAGAGGACGTGGCCGCTCTGCTGGGATTCCTGGCCTACATCAACGTGTTCTTCGGGGTTCTGAACATGTTCCCGCTGCTGCCCCTCGACGGCGGGCATGTGGTCATCGCCACCTATGAGCGGCTGCGCTCCTTCGGCGGGCGGACCTACCGGGCGGATGTGGCCAAGATGTTGCCCGCGGCCTACTTGTTCGTCCTCGTGCTGGTGACCGTCGGTCTCCTGGCCCTGTCGCGCGACATCGTCGATCCCTTGAACCTGCCCGGATAGCGAGGCGGGGCGCCCAAAAGGATGCGATAGTGGAAGTCCAGGCAACGTTCCCGCGACGCCCCACCCGTCAGGTGATGGTCGGCGAGGTGGCCGTGGGCGGCGGCGCCCCGATCTCGGTGCAGTCGATGACCACCACCAAGACCGCCGACGTCGAAGCCACCCTGGCACAGATCTACGCTCTCGCCGCCGCCGGGGCGGACATCGTGCGGTGTACCTGCAACGAGCTCGAGGCCGCCGAGGGCCTCGCGGAGATCGTGCCGCGGTCGCCGGTGCCCATCGTGGCCGACATCCACCATCAGTACCGCATGGCGCTGGCGGCCCTCGAGGCGAACGTGGCGTGCCTCCGGCTCAACCCGGGCAACATCCGCCGCCCCGAGCACATCAAGACCGTGGCGGCCGAGTGCCGGGACCGGGGCGTGCCGATCCGCATCGGCGTGAACGGCGGGTCGCTGCACCCGGACCTCTACGCCCGCCACGGGGGCAAGGTGACCGCCGAGGCGATGGTGGAGTCAGCGCTGGCGGAACTGGACTACTTCGCCGAGGTGGACTTCGACCTCGTGAAGATCTCCGTCAAGGCCTCCAGCGTGCCGCTGATGATCGACGCCTATCGGCAACTGGCCGAGGTGACCGACCATCCCCTGCACCTCGGCGTCACCGAGGCCGGCCCGCCCCCGGCCGGTGTGGTGAAGTCCACCGCCGGGATCGCCACGCTGCTGGCCGAGGGCATCGGCGACACCATTCGCTACTCTCTGACCGCCGACCCCGTCACCGAGGCCCGGGCGGGCCGGACGTTGCTGGAGGCGCTCGGGCTGCGGGAGCGCCGCAACGTGGACCTCATCGCCTGCCCGAGCTGCGGGCGGGCCGAGGTAGACGTCTTCAAGATCGCCGCCGACGCGCTGGAGGCGTTCGGCGAGCGGGAGATCCCGCTGCAGGTTGCCGTCATGGGATGCGTCGTCAACGGCCCCGGCGAGGCGCGTGACGCCGACTTGGGCATCGCCGCAGGGCGCGGCAGGGGCCACCTCTTCGTCAAAGGCCAGAACGTCGCCGTGGTCCCCGAGGGGGAGATGGTGGAGTCCCTGGTGTCCTGGGCCGAGCTGATCTGCGCCGAGGGGGTCGAGGCGGCACTCGCCCGCGCCGACGTCGAGCGGGCGGGCCGGGAGGCGGAGCGAGACCGCAAAGCCCTGCTCGATGTGCAGGGAACCGACGCCAACGAGGTGACAGCTCGGGTCGACATCGTGCGTCGCGCCGCCTCGGGCTGAGCCCGCGCCGACCGCCTCGGTGGGCTGTGCCCGCAGTGTTCGGGAACCGCTCAGCGGTATACTTGTAGGCGCTTCAGGTCAACTGGCGGACAGGGCGTGGGCGGGTCCCACGCCTTTGTTGTCGATGGGTGGCCGGTGGCAGCAGGCGAGCGCCGACGCATCCGAGTCGGGGCCCGCACCGCCGAAGGAGACCCCAAAGGGCGGCACAGCAATGGCAGATGGCACCCAAGACGCCAGCGGCATCGAGGCGCGCGTCCGCTCCCTCGCCGCGCCGCTGCTGGCGCCCCTCGGGGTGGAGTTGGAGGACGTGCAGTGGGGCGGCGGCCGGCTGCGCCTCGTCGTGGACACCGCCGACGGCGTCGACAGCGGGACCCTGGTCCTGGTGACCCGCACAATCTCTGCCGAGCTGGACGTGGCCGATCCGATCCCGAGGCGTTACACCCTCGAGGTGACCAGCCCGGGCGTCGAGCGGCCGCTGCGGCGACCCGAGCAGTACCGCAAGGCCGTCGGTTGTGAGGTGTCGGTCAAGCTCCGGGCCGGCGACGACGGCGAACGCCGGACCGCAGGCCGGCTCGTCGCAGCCGACGACGAGCGGATCACCCTGGAGACCGCCGCCGGCGAGCGTCGGGAGATCCGCCTCGAGGCCGTCGAAAGGGCTCGGACGGTCTTCGACTGGGGCCAGGGCGATGGGCGGGGCAACGGCGCCGGGGCCGCCGCGACGGCTACCCGCAAGGGAGTTCCGGTCTCGTGAACCTGGACATGCTGGAGGCCATGCAGGCGCTCGCCGCCGACAAGGGCATCTCGGTTGACACCCTCTACGGCGCTCTGGCCGACGCGCTCGAGTCGGCCTACAAGCGCATGCCGGGCGCTTACGAGTACTCGTGGGTCACCATCGACCCCGAGACCATGGACATCCGCGTGCTCGCCCAAGAGATCGACAGCGACGGTGAGCCCACCGGCCCCGAACTCGACGTGACGCCGGCGAATTTCGGGCGCATCGCCGCCCAGACCGCTCGGCAGGTCATGACCCAGCGCATCCGCGAGGCCGAACGCGACTTGAAGTACGAGGAGTACGCCGGGCGCGAGGGCGACATCGTGACCGGCATCATCCAGCAGAGCGACTCGCGCTACACCCTGTTGGACCTCGGCCGGGTGGAGGCCCTGCTGCCGCAGTCCGAACAGGTCCCCTACGAGCGGCCCGACCCGTCGAGTCGCCTGAAGGCCTACATCGTCGAGGTTCGCCGGACCGCCAAGGGTCCCCAGATCGTCGTCAGCCGAACCCACCCAGGCCTGATCAAGCGGCTGTTCGAGTTCGAGGTTCCCGAGATCGCCGACGGCACCGTCGAGATCAAGGCGTGCGCCCGCGAGCCGGGGCACCGCACCAAGATCGCTGTCTGGTCCAACGTCGAGAACGTGGACCCGGTCGGGGCCTGCGTCGGCGCGCGGGGCGCCCGGGTCCGCAACGTGGTCAACGAACTGCGCGGCGAGAAGATCGACATCGTCTCCTTCGCCGACAACGCCACCGACTTCGTCATGAAGGCCCTGTCGCCGGCGCGGGTCAAGGAGGTCCGCATCGACGAGGAGCTCGGGACCGCCGAGGTCATCGTGCCCGACTACCAGCTCTCCCTGGCGATCGGCAAGGAAGGCCAGAACGCCCGGCTGGCCGCCCGGCTCACCGGCTGGCGGATCGAGATCAAGAGCGAGACCCAGGTCGCCGCGGAGGCGGCCTACGGCAAAGTCGACTGGGCCGAGGGCGAGTGGGTGATCGATCCGGACACGGGCCAGCAGGTCTGGCGACCCGCCGAGGGCGGCCCCACGATCTCCGTGGACGAATGGACCGGTGGCGCCGGCGCAGTGCCCGCACCCGAGACCCCAGCCGACACCCGCTGAGCGCAGCGACCGCAGGGGAACGCCGTGGCGAAGAAGATCAGGGTCTACGACCTAGCGAGGGAGTTGGGAATCTCCAACAACCAGTGCCTGGATCTCTGCAAGAGCCTGGGCATCGGTGTGCGAGCCACCTCGTCGAGCATGGACGAGCCGCACGCCTACCGGGTCCGCAAGCTGGCCGAGCGTGAGAACCTGATCGGCAGCGAAGCCCCGTCCGAGGAACCTGCCGCCTCCCCGCCGCCCGCCACGACGACCTCCGACGGGCCACCGCCGATCCGGCGCGCCGAGCCGAAGCCGCTGCGCCCGCCGCCGCCGGCAAGGCCCGCCGCGGTGCCTGCGGCGGAGGCGCCGGTTCGTGCCGCGCCACCGCCGCCGCGACCGGCGGCGCCTCCCCAACAGGCGCGCCCGGCAGCGGCGCAGGCGCCCGAGGCGCCGCCGACCGCCGATCGCCGGGTCGTCACCTCCAGCGGCAACGCCCCGCCCCGTCCGCTGCGCCCGCCGGTGGAGCCGTCGCCGCCCGCGGCGCCGACCATGGCACCGCGCGCCCCCGCGCCCCCGCCTGTCGCTGCACCGCCTGTCGCTGCACCGCCGCCGGCAGCCCCGCCTGTCGCTGCGCCGCCAGTGCCACCGACACCCCGTGCGCAGCCGCGTGCCGACGCCGCCGCGGCGCCACCCCTGAGCCCCGCGGGCAAGCCGATCCCGCCTCCGCCGCGCTCACTGAGCGGCAAGCCGATCCCGCCCCCTCCGGTGTCGCGCACCCGGGGCCCCGAGGCTCCTGGCGCCCGACGTGGCGGCGCGCCGTCACGGCGCAGCGGCCCGCCCGGCGAGAGGCGCTCGGCGCCGAGCGGTCCGCGCCCCTCGGGCCCCCCGGGCGGGCGACCCCCTGGAGCGGGAGCGCCGCGCCCGCCGGGCACCGGCCCCGGCGGCCCTCCCGGAGGGCGAGGCCCGGGCCGGGGTGGGCTGGGACGCCAGCCGCAGAGACGCCGCAAGACCCGTCGCCGTCGCCGCCTCGTCGAAGAGCTGCGGCCCGTGGACGCCCCGGACTACACCCCCGAGAATGTGCCGGTACCCACCGGCGAGGTGGTGGTGGAGCGGCTCTGCACCCCCCAAGACCTCGGACCGAAACTCAACCGGACAGCCGCGGACGTGGTGCGGTTCCTCTTGCAGAACGGCGAGATGGTTACGGCCACGCAGTCGCTGCCCGACGAGATGATCGAGCTCTTCGCGGCCGATCTGGGCGTGGATGTCCGCCTGGTGGATCCGGGCGAGGAGAAGGAGACCGAACTGCAGGCTCTCCTCGCCATTGAGCGCGACGACGGCACCGAGTTGGCCGAGCGCCCTCCGGTCGTGACGGTCATGGGCCACGTCGACCACGGCAAGACGAAGCTGCTGGATCAGATCCGCAACGCCGACGTCGTCGCCGGCGAAGCGGGCGGCATCACCCAGCACATCGGCGCCTATCAGGTGCGCAAGAACGGTCACCGGATCACGTTCATCGACACGCCTGGCCACGAGGCCTTCACGGCGATGCGGGCGCGCGGCGCCGAGGCGACCGACATTGTGGTTCTGGTGGTGGCAGCCGACGACGGCGTCATGCCTCAGACCGTCGAGGCCATCAGCCACGCCCATGAGGCCGAAGTGCCGATCGTGGTGGCGCTGAACAAGATCGACAGGCCCAACGCCAATCCCGACCGGGTCATGCAGCAGCTTGCCGAGCACGATCTCGTGCCCGAGCAGTGGGGCGGCAGCACCGTGACCGTGGAGGTCTCCGCCCTCGAGAACCTCGGCATCGACGAGCTCCTCGAGCACATCCTGGTGGTGGCCGAGCTGGAGGAGCTGCAAGCCCACGCCAGCGGTCGGGCAGAGGGCGTGGTGCTGGAGTCCCACCTCGACGTGGGGCGAGGTCCGGTGGCCACCCTGTTAGTCCAGGACGGCTGCCTGCGCGTCGGGGAGCCGGTCGTGGCGGGCGCCGCCTGGGGCCGGGTGCGGGCGCTCATGAACGACCGGGGCGATCAGGTGGCGGAAGCCTCGCCGGGCACCCCGATTCGTGTGCTCGGTCTGTCGGCGGTCGCAGCGGCCGGCGCACCGTTCGTGGTGGCGCCGAACGAGAAGACAGCGGCCCGGGTGGCGAGCACGCGTGAGCACTGGCAGCGGGTCGCCGGGTTGGGGCGCGACCTTGCCACCGTGGCGAGCGGTGGTCGCCTCGAGGACATCTTCCAGGAGATCCAGGCAGGCGAGACGGCCGCGCTGAAGCTCATCGTGAAGGCCGACATGAACGGCTCCCTCGAGGCGGTGATCGACGCCCTCCGCAAGATCGAGCGCGACGACGTCAAGATGGTCTTCGTGCATCGGGCCGTCGGTGCCATCACCGAGAACGACATTCAGCTGGCGGCCACAGCCAGCGCCACGATCATCGGCTTCAACGTCCGGCCCGATCGCAAAGCGCGCGGCCTCGCTGATGAGGAGCGGGTCGAGATCCGCACCTACGAGGTGATCTACCAGATCATCGACGACGTCCAGGCCGCGCTGGTGGGAATGCTGGCACCCAGCTACGAGGAGCACGTCACCGGCGAGGCCGAGGTGCGCGAGGTGTTCCGGATCCGGGGCGTGGGCGCCGTGGCGGGCTGCTATGTACAGCACGGCGCCATCAGCCGCGGTTCCAAGGTGCGGTTCCTACGCGACGGCACCGTCATCTGGAAGGGCGAGATCCGCTCGCTGCGCCGCTTCAAGGACGATGTCCCCGAGGTGCGGTCCGGCTTCGAATGCGGCATCGGCCTGTCCAACTTCCAGGATCTCAAGTCGGGCGACGTCATCGAGACCTATGAGGAGCGCGAGGTCCTCCCCACCTGACTCGGCGGGTAGGCCCGGGTGACCGAAGCGACCGTGGCGGCGCTGATCCTCGACGTTCGCCTGCCGGGCTGCCGGTCGCTGAAGGATAAGCGGTCGGTGCTGCGCCCGATCTTGGAGCGGCTGCAGCACCGGTTCGAGGTGTCGGTCGCTGAGGTGGACCACCAGGACCTCTGGCAGCGGGCCGGCTTGGGCGTGGCTGCGGTCAGCAGCTCGACTGCGGTCCTCGAGCGCCTGTTGGACGACGTGGAGCGCTACGTCTGGGCGCAGGCCGACATCGAGGTCATCGAGGCTCGCCGCCGCTGGCTGGAGGCCGACTGACGTGGCCGAGCGGCGACGCGGCTACGAGCGCGGAGATCGGCTCGGTGAGCTGCTCCGGGAGATCCTGGCCGAAGAGCTCGGTCGCATCGACGATGACCGTCTGGCGCTGGTAGCCGTCACCGGCGTGGAGGTGGACCGCGACTTGGCGTTCGCCGACGTGTACTTCTCCACGGTGGACCTCGACGCTGCGGCCGAGGCGGCCGCAGCGGAGACACTGCGTCGCCACCGGCGCCGGCTGCAGTCGGCGGTGGGCCGTCAAGCGCGCCTGCGGCGGGTTCCGAACCTGCGGTTCCACGCCGACGAAGGTATGCACGCCGGCGCCAGAGTGGAAGAGATTTTGCGCAGCCTGCGCCGGGAGTCTGGCGGGGAGTCTGGCCCTCCGCAGCGCCCCGAGGCGGCGCCGTGAGCGGCCCGGCCGGTCGACGCGACGGGATCGCGGTGATCGACAAGCCGCCGGGATGCACCTCCCACGACGTGGTAGCGCAGGCGCGGCGGCTGCTCGGCACTCGCAAGGTGGGCCATTCCGGCACGCTGGACCCCGACGCCACCGGGGTGCTGATCCTCGGCGTGGGGCGGGCCACCCGCCTGCTCCGCTACCTGACCGCCCTCGGGAAGACCTACGAGGCCACCGTGACCTTCGGTGTGGCCACCGACACTTGCGATGCCGCCGGTGACGCCGTCGGCGCCTGGGACATGTCGGACCTGACCGAGGATCGCGCCCGGGCCGCGGCGACCGCCTTCGTGGGCGATATCCAGCAGATCCCTCCGATGGTCTCGGCGGTCAAGGTGGGCGGGCGGCGCTTGCACGAGCTGGCGCGGGAAGGCCGGACGGTGCCCCGTGAGCCCCGCACGGTCAGCGTCGGGCGCTTCGAAATGACCGGCTTCGGCGCCGGTGACCGGCCTTGGGCGACGGTGACGGTCGCCTGCTCCGCGGGGACCTACGTGCGGACCCTGGCCGCCGACTGGGGCGCCGCCCTGGGCGGGGGGGCGCATCTGGCGGCGCTGCGCCGAACCGCCGTCGGGTCGTTCACTGTCGCTGAGGCGCGCCCGCTGGAGCGCCTGGAGTTGCTGGCGCCGTCGGTCGGTGTCCGGGACTACGCCTCCTTGACGGTGCCTGAGTCGGGGGCGCGGGCCGTCGCCTGTGGCCAGCGGCTGCCCGCGACGGGGCTGGCTGGGCCGGGCCCGTGGGCGGTGCTCGACGAGTCCGGGTCGCTCCTGGCGATGTGCGAGCGCCGTGGCGACTGTCTGCAGCCGACTGTCGTCCTGGCGACGACGTCGGGGGCGTCCGGGGCGCCCGGTGGTGGAGAGGGGCCAGCGGACCGCTAGCCTGAGAGCCGCAACGCAGAGACGATGACGCGGAATCAAACGCACGAGCTGGAATCGGCCCGCGAAGCTGCGGGCCGCCGGGGACAATGGCCGAACATCTGCCTCCCAAGGCCGACACGATCGCGAAACACCGTCGGCACGAGACCGACGTGGGCTCCACCGAAGTACAGGTGGCGCTCCTCACAGATCGCATCAGTCACCTCACCGAGCACCTCAAGGTGCACAAGAAGGACCACCACAGCCGTCGTGGACTTCTGATGCTGGTGGGTCGCCGCCGTCGATTGCTCGACTACCTCCGCAATCAAGACATCGAGCGCTACCGCGCGCTGATCACCGACCTCGGCCTGCGTCGCTGACAATCACAGACACCTGGCGCAACCCGAGAGCACCCCGGCTGAGGCCGTGTCCCGGTGCTTCGACAACCGTCTCCCACGCAAGGCGCGGCGGGGGGCTGCTGCGCTGACTTATCCGAAAGGAATCAACCATGAACGACGCAATCAGCGTCTCGGGACCCATCGGCGGCGCCGACGACAAAGAGATGACCCTGGAGACCGGCCAACTGGCCCCGCTGGCGGGAGGCGCCGTGCTGGGGCGGCTCGGGCGGACCGAGGTTCTCGTCACGGCGACGGCCTCCGAGCACCCGCGCGAAAGCGCCAACTTCTTCCCGCTCACCGTCGACATCGAGGAGCGCATGTTCTCCGCCGGCAAGATCCCGGGGTCGTTCTTCCGCCGCGAGGGCCGGGCCAGCGAGCAGGCCACCCTGGCGTGCCGCCTCATCGACCGCCCCCTGCGTCCCGCCTTCCCCGACGGTTTCCGCAACGACGTGCATGTCGTCGGCATCGTGCTGGGTGCCGACCAGCAGAACCCCTACGACGTGCTGGCTCTGAACGCGGCGTCGGCCGCGTTGGGGATGTCGGGCATCCCCTTCGGCGGTCCCGTCGGCGCGGTGCGCGTCGGCTACAGCACCGACGGCCAATGGATCCCCCACCCCACCTATCCCGAGGCCGATAACTGCACCTTCGAGATGGTCGTCGCCGGGCGGGTGCTGGCCGACGGCGACGTGGCGGTGATGATGGTCGAGGCCGCCGGCACGCCGGGCTCGGTTGGCCACTACGAGGCCGGCGCCCCCAAGGTGGACGAGGCGGTTCTCGCGGAGGGGCTCGAGGCCTCCAAACGCTGGGTGTCCGAGGCGGTGGCCCTGCAGCGCCGTCTCATCGCCATGGCGGGTGTAAAGCCCACCATGGGCCACGAACTCATGGTCGACTACAGCCCCGAGGTCGCCGAGGCGGTCGCGGAAGTGGGCCGTTCCCAGCTCGTTGAGGCGTTGCAGGTGGCCGACAAGGCGGCGCGCCTCGCCGCCGAGCGCAGCGCAGCCGAGTCGATCGTCGCGGCGACAGCCGAACGCTTCGAGGATGCCGACGGCATCGAGCAGCAGGCCAAGTCGGCGGTCCGGGCGCTCTCCAAGAGCATCGTCCGAGAGCGGATCCTAGATGAGGGTCGGCGCATCGACGGCCGGGGCGCCCGCGACCTGCGGCCGCTGTCGGCCGAGGTGGGCGTCATCGCCATGACCCACGGCTCGGGGCTGTTCCAGCGCGGCGAGACGCAAGTCCTGAACGTCACCACGCTGGGCACGCAGCGCATGGATCAGATCGTGGACGGCATCGACCCCACCGAACGCAAGCGCTACCTGCACCACTACAACTTCCCGCCCTTCAGCACCGGCGAGGCCGGTTTCATGCGCGGGCCGCGTCGGCGGGAGATCGGCCACGGAGCGCTCGCCGAGCGGGCGTTGCTACCGGTCATACCGAGCATCGACGAGTTCCCCTACACCATCCGGCTGGTCTCTGAAGTGCTGTCCTCCAACGGCTCGAGCTCCATGGCCTCGGTGTGCGGCTCGAGCCTGTCGCTCATGGACGCCGGCGTGCCCATCAAGGCGCCGGTCGCCGGAATCGCCATGGGCTTAGTCAACGAGGGTGAGCGCTTCGTGGCCCTTACGGACATCCTCGGCGCCGAGGACGCTTTCGGCGACATGGACTTCAAGGTGGCGGGCACCGAGGATTACGTCACGGCGCTGCAGCTCGACACCAAGATCGACGGGATCCCCGCTTCGGTGCTGGCCGCCGCCCTGGAGCAGGCCCGCGAGGCGCGGCTGCAGGTGTTGGAGGTGATGCGCGGCGCCATCGACGGCCCGCGCCCCGATGTCGGTGAGACGGCCCCCAAGATCCTGTCCTTCGAGATTCCCACCGACAAGATCGGCGAGGTCATCGGCCCCAAGGGCAAGGTCATCAACGCTCTGCAGGACGAGACCGGCGCTGAGATCATGGTCGACGAGGACGAGACCGGCGCTCGGGTCGCCATCGCCGCCGCCGACCGCGCCGCGGTGGCCGACGCCGAGGAGCGCATCCGCGCCATCGTGTTCCCGCCTGAGGTCGAGATCGGCGCGGTCTACACCGGCAGGGTCGTCAACATCACCGGCTTCGGTGCCTTCGTGAACATCCTGCCGGGGCGCGACGGGCTGGTACACATCTCCAAGCTGGGCGGCGGGCGCCGCTTGGACCGCGTCGAGGAGGTGCTGTCGCTGGACGACGAGATGACCGTGCGGGTCGACTCGGTGGACGGCAACAACCGCATCAGCCTGATCCCCGTGGGCGGCGACGATGAGGGTGACGACGGGGGCGGCGGGCGCCCCACGCGCGACTCCGCTGAGGGCCGCCCCACCGAACGCCGCGACGGAGGTCGCGACGGCGGCCGCGACGGCGGCCGCGGAGGTCGCGACGCTGGCCGTGACCGTGGTCGGGACGGTGGCCGTGACCGTGGCCGCGACGGCGGTCGTGACGGTGGCCGCGGCGGCGGGCGGGACCGTCAAGGACCGCGGTCGGACCGCTCGGCGCCCGAGCCGCCCAGCGGCCTCGAGGAGGTCTCCTTCGCAGAGGAGTTCGACCGGATGGTCGCCGCCGACTTCGGCGACCTCGGCCCCCCGGACGCCCCCAGGGGCCCGCGCCGCCGCCGGAACTGACTCAGCGGGACCACGATTGATCACCGCCGGGCCGCGTTCGGGCAACGTGAGGCCAGCGCCCGGTGGTGCGGGCATCCGGCCCAGCGCGGCCGGACGACGGTGAATTCATGATCCGGGTCGGCGTACTCGGCGCCGCCGGGCGCATGGGGCGCACCGTGTGCTCGGCCGTGGCGGTGGCGGGGGACATGCAACTCGTCGCGGCGGCAGACCCCGCCGCGGCCGGCGCGACCGTCGCTGAACTGATCGGCGAGAAGACCGCCGGCAATTCCGCCTCGGTGACTGTGGCCGCCTCGCCGGACGACTTCGTCGAGGCGGGCGTGGAGGTTGCCGTGGACTTCACGGTGCTGGCGTCGGCCCGCCAGAACCTGCCTCGCCTCGCGGCGGCCGGCATCCACGCCGTGGTCGGCACGAGCGGATTCACCGAGGATGACCTGGCGCGCCTCGCGGGACTCTTTGATCGCAGCAACTGCATCATCGCCCCCAACTTCGCCATCTCCGCGGTGCTGATGATGCGCTTCGCCGAGTTGGCGGCGCCGCTGTTTGACAGCGCCGAGGTGATCGAGTTGCACCACGACGCCAAGCTGGACGCCCCCTCGGCCACCGCCATGACGACGGCGGACCGCATGGCTGCCGCCTCAGGGGAATGGAACCCCGACCCGACCCGGACCGAGGTGCTGGCCGGTGCCCGTGGCGGGCTCGGCCCAGCCGGGATCAGGGTCCACTCGATTCGCCTGGCCGGTCTGGTCGCCCACCAGGAGGTCATCCTGGGCGCTCAGGGCCAGACCCTCACGCTCCGCGCCGACTCCTACGACCGCTCCTCGTTCATGCCAGGAACCCTCCTGGCGATCCGAGCAGTCGCCAACCGCCCCGGCCTAACCACCGGCCTCGAACTCCTCCTCGGCCTGTAACCGGCCCCCCCAAATCGAGCGCTCACGCCCGTTCGTCGTCCCACCTCTCCCGTTCGTCATTCCGGCGAAGGCCGGAATCCAGAGCAGGAGCTACAGGCTCTACACTGTAGCACTTCTGGCAAATACAGTCTAGAACCTGTAGCCTTTGTTTCATGGAGCGCACCCAACTTCAAGCTCGACGGCAACTCGACGATCGTTACGAGTCGGTCCGCAGTCTCGGCGACCTCGACCGCCCGAACAAGGGATGGATCCGGGCAATCCGCGACGCCCTCGGAATGTCCGGCACCGAACTGGCCGCGCGCATGGGGGTCAGCCAGCAGGTGGTGTCGGAGATCGAACGCAACGAGCGGCTGGCCACGGCGAAGCTCGAAACTCTGGCGCGGGCCGCGGAGGCAATGGACTGCGAACTCGTCTACGCCCTCGTACCGCGCACGACACTGGAGGAGATCGTCCGTACCCAGGCGCGACGCAAGGCCGTGCGGCATCTGGCTCACGTCGTTCATCACGGACGCCTGGAGGCCCAGGAGGTTTCCGAGGACGAGCTTGCAGCCCAAGTGGAGGAACTCGCCTCCTGGTTCGCCGACCACCGCGGTCTGTGGATCGAGGGTCAGACCACGTGAGCGATCCGCTCCTTCCCGTCGGTGACGGCCACACGGAACTCACCGAGGATGATCGTGTCGGGCTGATCCCCAGCCACATCATCACTCGCGGTGACCTGTCCGCCGCGGAGCAGCGCAACATCGCCCTGGCGCTACTCCGCCGGCCCCCGTCAGTCCGCTCGCTTCTCGACGACGGCTACCTGCGGAATCTCCATCGGGACATGTTCAGCGAGGTCTGGGATTGGGCCGGCCGCTACCGCCTCCGCGCGACCAACATCGGCATCGATCCGTCGCAGATCTCCGTATCTGTGAGGACGCTCGTCGACGACGCCATCGCCTGGGTCGACCACGAGGCGTACGAGCCCGACGAGCTAGCCGTGCGCTTCCACCACCGCCTAGTTGCCATCCACCCCTTCCCCAACGGCAACGGCCGGCACAGCCGGATCGCAGCGGACTACCTCGTGACGGCCCTCGGCCATCCCCGCTTCGGTTGGGGAATCAGTCTCGACGTCAACACCGAGGACTTGAGGGCCGCCTACCACCAAGCCCTCCAGCGAGCAGACGCGGGAGAGATCGACGAACTGCTCGCATTCGCACGCAGCTAGCCGACCTCGAGAGTTGCCGTGGGTGAGTTCCATCGGGCAAGGACGCTGAGAGCGGCGAGGTATTCGAGCGCGACTTGTTCGGTGCGATCATCAGTCCTGTGCGTGGCGAGATTTCGAATGGCTTGTGCGCATCCGCGCCCGAAGTGTGCTGCTCCATAGTGGGCGGATCGCCAGTCGCGGGGCGATCTCCATTGGTGGTTGCGACTGATCGGCCATGATGGCCGGTCGTTAGCAACCGCAACCGACCGATGGAGGTGTCCAGCATGGCACAGAGGATCAGCTTCGAGGAGCGCGTCCGGACGATGAGTATCCCCCCGTTTCTTGGAGGCATCGTCTAAGAGGGGATGCCATGTCCGAGACACGAAGACAGTACGACCCGGAGTTCCGCGCCGGTGCTGTGCGGATCGTTTCTGAGACTCGCAGGCCGGTCGCTGAGGTGGCCCGCGAGCTGGGGATCTGCTAGGGCACTTTGGGCAACTGGGTCCGCAAGGACCGCGCCCGGGCCTCCGGCGCGGCGCTCGACGGCGACGAGCGCGCCGAGCTGGCGCGGCTGCGCAAGCGCTGCGCCGAGCTGGAGATGGAGCGTGATGTCCTCAAACGATCGGTGGTCCTTCAGGTCGAGGAGGCGACGCGCTGAGCCTCACGGAGCACATCGCGGCCCAAAGGACCGATCACGGTGTGCCTCACGCGGTGGCCTGCCGGGCCCTGGGGGTGGCCCCCTCGACGTTCTATGGGCGCCGCGGCGCCCTCGTCGATGTCGGCCTGCGCGACCCACTTGCGCACCGACTCGACGCCGAAGCCCAACTGGTCCGCCACCCGCCGCACCGTCCCGCGGCTCGTGCCCAACTCGGCGCGCAACGCCCGCACCAACCGCACCGCCTGGGCCTTCTCCACCTCCGAATACCGGCGCGAAGACCCCCTGCCTGCTGAATGTCCAGATGCCATGACTCCATTCTCGCTTCCAAGCTCAGGAGCCTCCAAAAAAACCCAGGGCGATTCAGCGCTGTGAGAAGTGCTTGACGATGTCGGCAGCGACCTGTTGGATCCGTTGTTCGGTTCCGACAATCGCTTCGAGTTGGGCCCAGCGGGTCTTGAGACGCTCCTTGCGCTCAACCTCCTCGCCTTCGGTGGCATCCTCGAACTGATCGTCGAGATAGGGCTGCGAGCTCTCGTCGAGTGAGAGCTGCGCCAGCCTGCTCTCGTAGTAGATCGGAACGGTGGCGCCGTCCTCCACGGACCGCTGGATGTCGTAGATGCTGATGTAGTCGCCGAAGACGGCGCGGGTGTTGGCATCCCGCAACTCGATGGGGGTGCCGGTGAATCCCACGAAGCTGGCGTTCGGCAGCGCATCACGCATGTGCCGGGCAAAGCCATCGATGAAGTCGTACTGGCTGCGGTGCGCCTCATCCGCGATGACGACGATGTTGCGGCGATCCGACAGCGCCCGGTGCGTGTCGCCGCGCTCGGTGGGGAAGAACTTCTGGATCGTCGTGAACACCACGCCGCCCGACGCGACCGAGAGCTTCCGTCGCAGGTCGGCTCGGCTCTCTGCCTGCACCGCGTCTGGCGCAGTAGGTCACCGCAGCGCGAAAAGGTGCCGAAGAGTTGGTCGTCGAGGTCGTTACGGTCGGTCAGCACCACGATCGTCGGGTTGTCCATTGCCCGCTCACGGATGATCGCCCCGGCGTAGAACGCCATGGTGAGGCTCTTGCCAGCCCCCTGCGTGTGCCAGACGACGCCGATCCGGCGATCGCCGGGCTGCCCGCCGGCCCGCAGGGTCTCGGCGAGCGCGGTCCGCACGGCACCGAACTGGTGGTACCCGGCCATCTTCTTGACCAGCACGCCGCTCCCGTCGTCGTCGAAGACGATGAAGTCACGAATCAGGGGAAGCAGCCGCTCGGGAGCGCAGACGCCCTCCAGCAGCACCTGCAAGCCCGTGAGGCTCGGGTCGGCCAACTCCTCGCCGGAGATCGTGCGCCACGGTTTGAACCACTCCCGGCCCGCTGTGAGCGTCCCGAGGCGCGCGTTGAGCCCATCGGAGACGATGAGCAGCTCGTTCATCCCGAACAGCGTCGGCAGCTCCGCCTTGTAGGTCTGGAGTTGCCGCCACGCGGCCCAGATGTCGGCGTCGGTGTCGGCGGGGTTCTTCAGTTCGAGGACACCAAGCGGCAGTCCGTTCACGAACAGCACGACGTCGGGTCGCCGCGTCCGCTTGTGCTCGCGGACGGTGAACTGGTTGACCGCCAGCAAGTCGTTGGCGCCCGGGTCCTCGAAGTCGATGGCGGTCGCCTGCGCGCCACGGGTCGCGCCGCCCGCAGTGCGGTGTTCGACGGTGACCCCCTCGGTCAACATTCGATGGAACGCCCGGTTGCGAGCCTCGAGGGTCGAGCCCTCCGGCCGGGTCAACCTGCGGAGAGCATTCTCCAGCGCCTCATCGGGGAGCGAAGGGTTGAGCCGCGCCAGAGCGTCACGCAGCCGCCCCTCCAGCACAACGGTCCCGTAGTCCGCACGCTCCGGTTGCACACCGTCGGGTCCGATTTCCGGTCCGTGCGCGACTGCCCAGCCGAGACCCACCAGCCAGTCCAGCGCCACCCGCTCAACATCGGCCTCCGTCAGGGTGCCCGAGCCGGTTCTCAGGGGGCCGTCTCCCACGGATTGACGACCCCGATACCCAATCCTTCGAAGTCGCGCACGTTGCGTGTGACCACGGCAAGGTTGCGGACGGCAGCCGTCCCGGCAATGAGCATGTCCGCGAGGCCCGGCGTTCGTCCCGAGCGAATCAGGTCGGCCCGGATGTTGGCTGCCCACTCAGCGGCGGTGCGATCCACCGGCAGGATACGGTCGCCGAAGGCGTTGAGCAGGCTCGCGACGGCGGCTTGCAGCCGATCCTTGCGCCGACCAGCGGGCAAAATCTGAACCCCGACTTGGAGTTCATGAACCACGATTGCCGAGAGCCTGGGCCGGGGTGCTCGATCCAAGAACGCGAGGACCTTCGGCTCGGGGGTGTCCCTGGTCAGCTCCGAGACGACGTTCGTGTCGAGGAGGAACCTGCTCATTCGTCCTCCACGCCCCAGTCCTCGTCGGTCCAGTCGCGCCAGAACGGTGGGCGAGGCTTGTCGAGGCTGCGATCTGGGATCTCCAGGTTCGTGCCGCGAGGAATGTTGTCGACCAGCCACCGGCCAAAGTGCAGACTTGCTCCGTCCTCGTCCTCATGCAGTAGCCGCTCCGGTAGAACCACGAACGTCTGCCGCCGTCCGATGCGCTGCGGCCCCTCTTCCTCAGCCAGACGCAGGATCTCCGACAGCCGTGCCTTCGCCTCGGCCACGGTCCAAGCAGGGCGGGGTGCGGGATGCTCTATTGCCATTTTCCTCCGATCAGCTACCTAGTCCAGTATAGGCCGCTAACTGGACCACATCGCTGGCCTAAACGGCTGAACGAGGTTGCCAAGCGCCAAGGCCACACTTGACGGAGGAAGCGCCAGGATGTACGCCGCAATCTTCACCACACGGGCGAGACAGCATGTGGCGCATGCACCTGAGCGGCTGCTGGGCTCGGCTCGGGGTCCACTGTGGTGGGACCGTGGTCACGGCCAGTGGACCCCGGGGTAGGGGACCGGGTTGTCGACCGCCCAGGTGTGCAGTTGCCGCGCTAGTGCGGGTCCGAGCGCCGAGCCTCGGGGATGGCATTGTTTGCGTACGAAGACGATCGTCGCGGGCTGTTCGTCAGCGGCCTGCGAGTGCGCTGCAAGCGCTGCGTAGTCCGCGAAGTCCTCGGTCACGATGACGCGTCCGTGCTCTCGTGCGGCTTCGTAGACCGCGGCGTCGTCGCTGCCTCCGAGTCCCGTTTCCACGACAGTGGTGGCATCGTGACCGAGGTTTCGCAACTCGGCCGCGGTTGCCGGCGGCAGCATCTCGTCGAGCAACCACCTCACTGGGACAGGAGGCGTTCGCGGCGGTCCAGCTGGGCTCGGATCTCTTCGGCGGCGCGCTCGTTCACCTCGATGAGGCGGTCGATATCTTCGGGGTGCTCCGTGTAATAGTCCGCTGCCAGCAGCACCGAATCCACCGGGAGTCCGGCTTCGTCGGCGAGGAACTGCGCCCGCTCCATCCCTTCGCAGGGCGCGCTGCGGAGGTCTCGGATGACCTCCCAGACATCGGGGCCGCTGACCAGACCCGCACGTCGCCCGGCAGGACCGCTCCGATAGGCGACTCCAGGGAACCGACGCAGCTTCAGCCCCTCGTCCAGTAGTTCCGTAACCAGGCGTGTCATCGAAACGTCCGCAGCGCGGCTCTCGGCATCGAGGCGTGTCAGCAACTCCTCCGAGAGGCGAAACGACGTCGGCCGGCGCGGGTGAGTGTCCTGTAGTGCCATAGCGATACAGTATCGCCTACGTAGTCGCTAGGCGCGGCCACCGCCGGTGATCGCTGCTACGAGCCGTCTCTGGGCAGCAGGAGGCAGGGAAGCGGACTTGTCACCCCACCGCCCCTCTTCTTTGGACAGCCGCAGGATCTCCGACAGCCGTGCCTTCGCCTCGGCCAAGGTCCAAGCAGGCCGGGGTGAGAGACGCGTGATTGCCATGTCCCCTCCGGCCCGCGGCCTACGCCAGCATAGGTCGCAGGCTGGACCCGACTCTATTGGCTGGCTTTCCGCCGGAGCCATTCGGAGGCGTCGAAACCCGGGCGGGCCGCCGCTGAGGTCAGCGCTTGGACAGCCTGCGCTGCCAGCTCGGGCCGAAGTCGGGTGATGGCTCGGTACTCGATGCCGCCGACGTCGGTGAAGCGCCAGTCCGGCGGCTGGCCGTCGGCGACCACTGCGCCGGCGCTCCCCGGCTCGAACCTCGGCATGACGAGCTTGTACGGGGCCGTGTCGAACCGGACGCCGACGAGCTTGTCTTCCGGGGACCGAATCATGGCCACTGGGCGTCGATTGTCGGGGAGGAGGCCCAGCATCGGGAAGGCGCGGCGGCCCTTGAGCCGAACGCTGTCGCACAGTGGTTGGATGCACAGCCAGTAGTCGCCAGAGTCGTCGCGAAGGACGATGCCAAGTTCGAGCCGTGGTGGTATCTGGCCGCAGTCGCTGCTGCTCAGCATGACGGCGAGCGCCATGCTCGAGGCACCGTCGTCACCGAACGCGGCTGTCAGATCATCGACCGCCCTGGTTGTCGCCGAGTCACCCAAGCCGATGCCGCTCAGGCCACAGGCGATTGCCTCGTGTGCCAATGACTCGTCAGGAAGATCCTTCACCTGCTGCGGGACTCTATTGTCGGGATTCCTCAACCTCTCGACTAGCGCGCTCGGATTCCCGCCGCTCGTTGCTCGCGCTAGCGGCTCGGCGACAGAGTCGATGTCCCAGACGACGCTGACCCCTGCGTCGTGGAGTGCCTGTTCGAGGTCGCTGGCGAGCAGGCGGGTGAACTGGGGACCCGCGTCGTCGGCTTGGGGCAGCAGTGCTCGGTGTACGAGGGCTCCGGCGTCCAGACTGGAGCTGAAGCTCGCCAGAATCCTCGGCGTGGAGTCGCGCACCGTGTTGACGCCGCGGAACACGAACTGAGGCATGAGTCCCGCGAAGATCGTTTCAAGGTCGTTTCGGATCCGCTTCGGAAGATCGCGATACGGCGCAGTCCTGCGATCCTCCCCGCCGACCAACGGGATTCCTGGCTTCCCGAAGACGAGCACGACCGTGTGCTCGTATTGCAACACGAAATCCTGAGTCTCCTCAAAGTTCGTTGCTTCTGTGAGTCGTTCGACGACGCGGCGCAGGTTGTGCGTCCCGGTGAAGATGACGACGACCGTCAGACGACCCTTGTTCGCTTCGGTGACCGCCGAGATCATCTCGATAGTCCTGGTGTCGTCTCCGAACAGCAGCCAGTCGAGTATCAGCAGGTCAGAAACTTGAGATCCCCGGCGGGCCAGAGCCACGAGATCGGAATCTTGCTCGTCCGGCTGGAGCACGCCGCACACGATCCCTTCGTCGATGAACGCGCTGACGAGCTCTGACGGGTGGACCGGTGTCGCGTCGTCGTTCCGCGGGGGATCGAGACCGGGCTGCGGCTCGCCGTCGGGATCAAACGGCTCGTCGGTGCTGAGCTCCTCCAGCGGGCCGTAGTCGCCCTGAACCCGGTCGTCTATGACCAGCGCTGTGCGGAAGTAGTCGCTGACTGCGGTCATCGGTGCCCTCACGCCTCCTTTGTCGTCGGGCGGATCAAGAACTCGGTGCCGTCATTGGCGTCGCCTAGGTGGATCGACCACCCGGCCCGTTCCAGTACCTGGCTTGCAATCGCTAGCCCGAGGCCGCTGCCACCGGGCTTGGTGGTGAAGCCGAAGTCGAACACCCGGTCGGCTACGTCCGCCGCGATCCCGGGACCGCTGTCACGGTAGACGAGCGTGTCGCCGCGCTTGTCGAGTTCGATGACCTGAGCCCGTCCGGGCGAGTCGCGCCGAATCCAGTACAGGCTGTTGTCGACCAAGTTGATGAACACCGGATAGAACGTGGATGTGTAGCCTTCGAGCCTGGCGGCCTGAAACTCCCGCCTCGGACGGATCTCAACATCCAGGTCTGCAAGGCGTTCCCGGAACAGCTCGTCGAGGTAGCGCGAGATGTCGCTTCCCTTGATGGTCGTCGGGGTGCGCCGCAGCCGGCGCTGCATAGGGGTGAGCAGCGTGAGGTAGCTCTCGAGATGGTCGATGTCTCGCCGCAGGTCTTCGTAAAGCCTGACGAGTTGTGGATTCTTCTTCGCCCATGCCCCGACTCTGCGCACGTCGCTGCGGATGCTCGAGACGGTGGCGTGGAACTCGTGGTCGACGACTGCCAGAGCCATGCCGAGTTGCACGAGTTCCAGCTGCGCGTCTGCTTGGGCGCGCAGTTCGACGATCTCGGCATCGGCGGCGGCGGCGAAATCGGTGGGATCGGGGGCGCCGCTGCTGAAGACGAGTTGGCTTGAGTGGACGAGGTTGACGACTCGCTTGAGTGCTCTCCGCGAGTCGGTTGCCAGATCGTCCACTGCCTGCTCGAACTGGGCCTGATCCTGGATCCATCCGCTGCTGGCCGAGGCGGTCGGCACGGTTATCGTGCTGAGTCGCGTGTCGAAGTCGTCGCGGAGTCCCGCCAGAGTGGCGCGCACTGCGCTGGTCAGCCCCGCCAACGCGCTGTCGGCCTCTTGTTGAGCTTCGCCCACCGCGCTCCTCGCCTGCGCGACGCGGCCCTCGACGAACTCGCGCCGCTCCCTCTCGTCGGCTGCTTTCGCGGCCAGCCGACTCTCGGCGGCCGCGACCAACTCGTCGACGGCCTCCAGGGCCGGGCCGACGTACGATCTCTCGATCTCCTCAAGGCCGCGTTCGAGGGTCAGCATGTCCCGGCGCATCGGCTCGGTCGGAGCGAAGCCCGTCGGCTCGTCGAACTCCAGCGATGTCGCGAGCTGGCGCAGTTCTCGCCTCGCCGCGGCGACACGCTGAGAGGCGGGCTGGAGCCGATCACATGTGTCGAGTTCCGTCGCTAGGGCTTGCACGATTTCTGACGCCTGATGCTGGAAGTCCGTCTCGTTGAGGTGCTGGATCGCGCTGGCGAGCTGGGGGCGCAATGTTCGCCGCCCTTCCCTGGCTCTCTTGTCTCGTTCCTTGCGTAGTGCATCCTCCCTCGCGAGCCGCTGCCGGCCTTTCTCATAGGCATCGGCCCGGGGGCTCTTGGCTCGGAAGAATGTCGCCGCGAGTTCCACGAAGAGGTTGATGAGCAGATCCCTGAAGGCCGAATATGCCCGGCCCTGCGTGAACCCCTCCCTGCCCGCCTTCTCCTGCAGCGTGGCGTTGTGCTTGCTCGACAGGCTGACGGCACCGAACATACGTCTGTAGGAGAAGTAGTAGTAACTCGCGCCCAGCGTTCGCCGTTCTTCGATCTCCAGATAGTCCACGTCGGGACGGCCGTACGGCTGCACGCGGATGCCATCCATATAGACGTAGAGGCCACCAAGCTGCCGAAGCCGGGTCGTCATGGTCGCGAAGGCTTCTGGATCGAGTCGCGAATCGGGTCGTTCGCCTTGCACCACTCCGAGTTCGAACGCGAAGGGCCCGCATCGTGGCTGTAGCCGTTCTGGACATGGGATGTTGACGTCGGTTGGCTCTTCGTCGAAGATTCGGATCGTTCCCAGGAAGTTACCGTTCTCGTCAAACTCGCCGAGGACGTGGTGATCGGCTTCTTCAAAGTCGGACATATTGAAGAAGTCGTTGGGCGGCAGGAGGCTCTCGTCGTCACCGCCGCCGCGGCGATCGACGAAGTCGACCGAGAACTCGGGCGTGGTCGGGCTCCCGAGCCACACGTCGGTGAAGCCGTGCAACGTCCTGCCCAGTAAGGAGGCGTCCGTCGGTCGTTGGCTCTGGAGGTCGGGGGGCAGGTCCTCGGATACCGGGGAGATGAAGAACACCGTGCCGCTATCCTGGATCGGTTCCAGGTCGGGCAGCGACCGGTAGGGATCGTCCGGCATGGAGTCGAGAGTCCTCAGGATCTCATCCACTCGCTGTGACCAGGATGCCGAGCTGTCCAGCGCACGGAAGTCCGCCACGGCCTCAGCTATCGGTGCCTTCAGTTGTGCCACGTTGTCCGCGGTGAGGCCGCCGGAGTCCAACTCGACGAGTCCCACGGGCACCTCGTCTAAGTCGACGCGCGGCAGTTCGAACATCTTCCAGCTGACGAGCGCGGCGACCGCGGGATGCCCGATCCGCTTGGACACGACGAGCACCTGGCTGCCGAGAGCGCCTATGGCGAGACGCCCGATGCCCTTCTCGCCGAGTTGCACCCTCGGCCGCATTCCCGGCGGCGGCGGCGTCGAGCCGCGCTCCAGCTTCGACTCGGTGGCGATGGTGAGCCACTGCTTCTCGAAGGTCGCCCGGTCCATGCCGAGGCCGTCGTCGCTCACCACGAGCACGTTGCGAGTTCGGAAGAAGTCCGCGATCGCGACGGTGGCGTACGCGTCGTAGGAGTTCTTGAACAGCTCGCTTAGCGCTGTCGGCAGGCTGGCGATCTGCTGCCGCCCGAGCATGTCGACCGCCCGCGCGCGGGCGCGGAAACGAGTCATGCCGAGGCGTGCATCAGCGGCCCCGGGACGGCAGCGTCGGGAGAGCCCCGGTCACTAGCCGCACGGCGGGCCTGGTTGACGTGCTCCACTAGGTGCCGCCCGAAGTGGCGCGCGAGAACGACCGGCACGGCGTTGCCGATCTGCCTGGCCTGAGAGGTGAGGCTGCCGGTGAACTCGAATGAGACAGGGAAGGTCTGCAACCGTGCCGCCTCGCGTGCGCTGAGCGCCCGGTCTTGGGTCGGATGGCCGAAGCGCCCGTTGCTGTAGCTGATGCACCTCGTGGTCAGCGCGGGCGCTGGCCTGTCCCAACTCAGCCGGCCGTAGACGTCGGTGTGCCCCGCGAAACCGTCGCGATGGCAGTCGGGCCAGAGCCGGTCCGGCCAGTCCCGGCGGTCGCCGCCCTCCGGCGTGGCCCGGATCCGCTCGAGGTTCAGCTTCGAGAGCCTCATGGACCGGTGGCTGCTGATGCCGGACTGTCTCTGCCCGGCCTTGATCGGAGGGAGCGAGCCGATCCATTCTCTCACTGTCGAGCGCGGGCACCCGGCCGCCGGGCCGTGGGTGGGGTCCGGGAGGCTGATCGGTCCGAGGCGGCTCGCGACGAGGACGAGCCTGCGCCTCGTCTGAGGCACGCCGTAGTCGGCGCTGCACACTGTGCCGTAGCTGACGTGGTGTGTCCTGCCCAGCTCCTGCACGAATTCGGCGAAGGGACCCTCCGAAGCCGAGACCCGCTGCATTCCCGGCACGTTCTCCACGAAGACCAGCTCCGGGTTGAGTGCCGTCACGAACCGGAGGAACTCCACCAGCAAGAACGATCGGCGGTCCCGGGCGGGCGGCTGCTGCCGATGGCCGGCGAACGGCTGGCAGGGAGCGCAACCCGCGAAGAGCATCACCGACTCTGACGCTGGGCGCAGTAGCCCGGTCACCTCCTCGGCGCTCACCTCGCGGATGTCTCGCTCGATGACAGGAGTGCCCGAGAAGTTCAGCTGGAAGGTAGCGACCGCGTCAGGGTCCCAGTCGACGGCCAGCAACGGCGAGATGCCCGCGTCGGCGAACCCCCGCGTTGTGCCTCCACAGCCCGAGAAAAAGTCTGCCAGGGCGATGTCAACGCTCATCTTGGTCCCTCAGTGCTGCTCAGCACGCCAACTCGCCTTATTGTCGTCACTGCCTGTCAAGCTACTTCACCACAGGGGTGAGACAGTACGTGCGGCATGCACCTGAGCGGCTGCTGGGCTCGGCCCGGGGTCCACCGCGGTGGGTACGCGGTTACGCACGGGCGGTCACGCTACCCCGGCGGTCGGCACCCGCAGTTCACCGGATAGCAACTTCGGCAGCAGCGTGTCCCGCAGGGCAGCGAGCGTGCGGGACACGGTGGCGCTGCCTACCTGGCGTTCAATAAGACTCGAGAACAGGAGGTCGGGCGACTCTAGGAGTTTGGCCGGGGGCACGATAACCATCGCCTCGTCCAGATGGTGGCGCTGAATGTGTCCCATGGTTGTTGCCTTGTCCGACGCGATAGCTCGAAACTCTGGAAGATGTTCGCGAATCCAATTCCAATAGAACCATCTAGGGACTCGACTCGAAGTGACCTTAAACAGATGTTGATTAAGCGCACCACGCCCATGCCCCCATAGCACCGTATCCAGACTGCCGAACCAGGAAAACACAACGTCGCCGTCCTCGACAATGAAGTCTTCTCCAATGTCGGCAGACGCCTTAAAAGACCGTCCGGTGAAGCCGCGCCGCATCTCGGCGATCTTGATGACTGGTAGCCAAGAGTCTTCCGCCGGTGGAAATCGTTTAAGTGCCAGCCCGTTCGTAAACTTCGCGATTCCGCTCAGGCTGTCAATCTGCCAGCCAGCTGGGATGGAGCCGAGTTCGGAGGGTTCGAAGGCGTCGGGGAACAGGGCGTCAAGGTCGGGAGGGAGGCCGGAGGGTCGGCCCTCGGCCTTGGCGCGGACCGGATCGAAGTCCACAAACCACGACCGGAACAGCGCCCGCGCCGTCTCATCAAGCGTCTCGCTCATCCGCCGGTTGAGTTCGATCTTGTCATCCAACGCCCCTAGCACGAGTGCGATTTCGCGCTGCTCTCCAACAGGAGGTATCAGAACGGATTGAGCGTGCGCTTGGCTGCGATTGAGCCCCGGTACAGCGCTGTCGGAGTTCATATCGGAAAGATTGCTGGAGCGCAGTGCATAGTAGATGTACCGCTGAAGGGTGAGATCTTCACCCTCGACATAAAATGTCGTATCTATAGGCCAACAGGGCTGGGGGGAGTAATGTACAGCTCCTGCCGTCCCTTTTCGTCCAACGATTACGGTCGGGCCTCGCGTAAGGGGTTCGTCATGGAAGCCGACGACCCCGTTGGAGCCGTAAACTCGGAATTCGCCATTGAGTGATCGCTGAGCCTTTGGAAGTCCGCGGCCATAACTGAACGGGGCAAATTCTCCAAGCTCTTGCTGATGCCAACCGGTCGGGACATGTCCAGACATCAATTTGCCAGCCGCGACCGTCGACGGCTGAATGACAACAGAGTCCGGCTTGATCCTGGCGCGGAATGCTTCGTCTATTGTGTGCCAGTCGACAACTTCGACGCGTATCGGCAGATCGGATTCCTCGAAGGCCTCTCGCAGGTCTCCCAGGATCCCACGGTCGGTCGGACCATCCCCTGCGACAGCCAAGTCCAAGTCGGAATAGTCCTTGGCCTCCCATCTAGCCCGCGAGCCATAGGCCCGCACCTCGCACTCCGGTACGTGATCTGCGAGAATTCGTTGTACCGTCCGCAGGCTTCGAGGGTTCAAGTCGATAAGGTCAGTCATCCTGAGTGCTCGGCTCCATACGCTTAATGAGATCAGCGGTATCGCGAATGAATGTCGGCATGAGTGCCATCGCCGAGTCCACGATGTCCTGACTGTACATATGCGTTGTCTGGATGAGCGTACTCGAATAGTCCTGCCAGCGTTGACCTCCGTCGCCGAGTAAGTGGTTCTCGGCTGCGAGGCGGAGGACGGGTCTAGGACTGTTGGGAATATCGGGGAGCCGCAATTCGACGTGCAAGTAGCGGCGAACCACCTTCCAAGCCATGTCGTAGCAGATCTCGAATCGCTGGATCACAGATTCCATTATCCCCTCGCGATCCAAGCGGGGAACATCCGGTTGCTGCTGGAGCAGGTTATCGTGCTGTTCCTCAAGGTTTTGCAGCACCGTTCGGAGGGTCGTTAGGTCGACTGACATTTCCAATCACGGACCTCTGACAGTGCCCATTCTTTGCCAGTCACTGGTTGAGCATAGCACGACGTTGGATGAGCCTGAGTGAGGTCAATCATTCCGAGCCTCCAACTCGTCCAGCAGGCTGCGGGCGTCGTGCACGAATTCCCTGGCCGCACGGTAGACCGACGCGGCAATGTCGCTGTCGTACATGTGGACCGTCTTGTTGCGCGCCTCGTGATGCGACATCCAGACGTCAACATCGGCGATCAGTCGGTTCTCTGTGGCGAGGCGGAAGAGTTGGCGCATCGTGACGCCGTCTGCGATGCCCGGCGTGACGTTTGTGTTCAGCCAGCGCTTCATCAGCTTCCAAGACAACTCGTACGTAATCTCAAATTGTTTGATCGCCCCGGCTTGCATCCCCTCCTGCAGGACAGCGTCGTAGTGCGCCATTCGCTCCTCGTCCGCAGTGACGGCAAGCGTTGCCGAGAGCGCGGTGAGCGAGTTCCGCAGGGTGGTCAACTCCAGCGGCATGGATGCTCCTTCGGAGCGGCCGGGGCTGCGGCAGCGTCCACCACGGCGGCTCTTCGCGGCTCGGGGATCGGCTCGCCGTGTTCCCGCATGCTCTCGATGTGGAAGCTGATGGCCTCGCGAATCTCCTCCAGTACGTGCTCGCGGCTGTCGGCGGTGGCCACGCAGCCGGGTAGATCGGGCACCCAGGCGGCATAGTTCCGCGGTGACCGCTCGATGGCGACGGTGTACTCCACGGGCTGCTGCAACTCCTCTGAGGTGGCCTGTGTCATGGTAGTGCCGTCATCGGTCGGGGTTGGCGGACGCCGGGCCGAAGCCGAGCTTCTTGAGGTTCTCCTCGATCTGGGCGTCGAGGCGGTTGGCCTCGGCCTGCTGTTGGCGCCATTGGGCGCTGAGGCGAGCCATCTTGTCGGCGAAGGGTTCGCCGACGTCGGGGGTGGGTTCGGCGCCGACGTAGCGGCCGGGGGTGAGCACATGGCCGTGGCGCCGCACCTCCGCGAGGTCGGCAGACTTGCAGAAGCCCGGAACGTCGCTGTAGGCGTCGGAACTGTCCGCACTGCGCCAGGTGTGGTAGGTGTCGGCGATGCGGGCGATGTCCTCGTCGGTCAGCTCTCGGTGCGTGCGGTCCACCATCTCGCCCAGGCGGCGGGCGTCGATGAACAGGACCTCGCCGCGGCGGTCCCGCAACCCGCCGGCCGGCGAGCGGTCCCGCGCCAAGAACCACAGGCAGGCCGGTATCTGCGTGGAGTAGAAGAGCTGGCCGGGCAGCGCCACCATGCAGTCGACCAGGTCCGCCTCCACCAGGCGCTCACGGATCTCACCCTCGTTCGAGCGGGTGGAGGACATCGAGCCGTTAGCCAGCACGATTCCCGCTGTGCCCCGCGGGGAAAGGTGATGCACCATGTGCTGCACCCAGGCGAAATTGGCGTTGCCGGGCGGCGGGACGCCGTGTTGCCAGCGCTGATCGTCGGCCAGTCGCTCACCGCCCCAGTCCGAGACGTTGAACGGGGGGTTGGCGAGGATGTAGTCGGCCCGCAGGTCGGGGTGGCGGTCGTTGTGGAAGCTGTCCCCGTGGGCGATCTGGCCCTCAATGCCCCGGATCGCCAGGTTCATCCTTGCCAGCCGCCAAGTGGTGTAGTTGGACTCCTGGCCCCAGATCGAGATCGGGGCGGCGGCGCCCCCGGAGTTGCCGTTGCCCGAGGTGTGCGCACGAATGAACTCGAGGGATTGGACGAACATCCCCGATGATCCGCAGCACGGGTCATAGACGCGCCCCTCGTAGGGCTCCAGCATCTCCACCAGCAGCCGCACCACGCAGCGCGGCGTGTAGAACTCGCCGCCGCGCTTGCCCTCAGCGCCGGCGAAGCCGGAGAGGAAGTACTCATAGACGCGCCCGAGAATGTCCCGCGAGCGGGCCTCGGCGTCGCCCACGGTGATGTTGCCGATCACGTCGATCAGCCGTCCCAGCCGCTGCTTGTCGAGAGCCGGCAGCCCGTAGATCTTCGGCAGCACATCGTTGAGTGCGGGGTTCGCCTCCTCGACAGCCTCCATGGCGTCGTCCACGGCTTGGCCGACGGTCGGCTGGCGGGCTTGAGCCTGCAAGCGTTCCCAGCGCGCCTGGCGCGGCACCCAGAGGATGTTGCGGGCGCGGTACTCGTCGGGGTGTTCCGGGTCGGCGCTCTCGTCGATCTCGGCGGTGAGTTGGGCGCGGGTCTCCTCGAAGGCATCCGAGACGTACTTCAGGAAGATGAGTCCGAGCACGACGTGCTTGTACTCCGCCGCGTCCATGTTGCCGCGCAGCGCGTCGGCCATCTCCCAGAGCTCGGCCTCGTAGCCGACGGTGGCGCTGTTCGTGGTGCTCATCGACGCGTCCGCCTCAGGCCGTTGCCCGCTCCGCCACCCGCTCAGGCTATCCCCACAGCCCCCGCCGACGGCCCACCGCCCGCCTCCGGGCGCGAGGCGCCGGCTCGCCGCTCAGGGCAGTTCGAGCCGGACACCGCCGAGCTGGGCATCGTCGGGGTCGTGGAGCGCGTTGGTGGCTTCCAGCTGGCCTTCAGTGGCGGCAGGGTCTTCCCAAGGCATCGCCGCGGTCCAGCGCCAAGCGAAGCCCATCACCCTCACGAGGGCGGACACGTCGGCACCGCCGGCGAGGGAGGTGCGCCGTAGACCGGCGACATACTCATTCCGGTAGACGCTGGGAATGACGATCCGGGCAGCGTCGCTGGCGGAGAGTTCAGCGTTCATCATGACCCGTGCGACACGCCCGTTGCCGTCGGTGAAGGGGTGAACCTCAGCGACCACCACCATCACGTACATCGCTCGCCGGAACCCGGCGGGAACCGAAGCCGCCAGCTCGAAGCCCCGCCGCAGCGTGCCTTCGGCGAGTTCAGGGTCGACGAACAGGTATGCGCCGACCTGGTTGGGGGCCTTTTTCCACTGGCCAGGACCCATCTCTGGGCGACCCGCCATGATCATGCGGTGGCGCTCGCAAAGGTGGTCCAGCAGTTCCTCTGGGTCGGTGTAGGTGGCCCTGCGGCCGACGATGTCGGCGACGCAACGGTAGGTGCCCAGAATGTCGTGGCCGTCGGCCGGCCGGGAGGCCGGGAGCCGTTGTGTGTCGATGATCCGCCGGGCTTCGGCGACGCTGAACACTGTGCCTTCGATGTAGTTGGAGAAATAGCTCTCGAAGAAGGGGAGTCCCTCGGCCTCCGGTCCGGCGGGGAGCCAATCCGGCACGTCTGGATCCTGGTACTCAGCCAGGCCTCGGGCCAGTCGGTTGAACATCTCGACGCGGCCATGGTCCCAGGCCCGCCCGGCGGCGAACGCCTGCAGCAGGCGGCCAGCGCCGGGGCGAGGCGGCACGCGGCCTGCCAGTTGCTCGAACAGGCGGTTCAGGCGTTCGACCCGTTCGGCTGCTCCTGTCGCATCTGCCAGAGCAATCGCTTCGCCGCGCAGCCGAGCCGTGCGCTCGGGGCCCCACACGATGGCTTTGCGAGCCAGCCAGTCCTCCAGTTCCTCCAGCGATAGGGTCCGCGAGATTCGCCCTCCCCGTCCTCGGGAGATCGCCAGGTTGTCCACCAATGTGCGAGCGGGGCTCGACATCCGCAGCCCGCTTGGCCAGGGCAGGTCCTCGAACGGTTCGCCGAGCGGTCCGCCGGGGCGGATCCGTATCTCCATTCCGGGCAGGCGCACGACTTTGCGGGTCCCTCGGGACGCGACGAACAGGGCGCCTTCGGTCACACTGCCGTTCTGTGCCGCGGAACGGTCCGTGATGACGGCGCCGGGGAGTATGCGGCCCACAATCTGCCAGCGGTTGGTCACCACGAGCTCATCCGGATCGCTGAGGAGATCGGCACTGTAGAGCCTGGGCGCCAGCCGGCGAATCCGGCCGCTGGCCACCGCCCGTCCCAGGGTGTCCCGCGATGCCACATTGTCGAAGAACACGGTGCGCGCCTCGGTTGGCCAAGGCGTTGAGACCGTTCGTGCCATATTCCGACACTAACGGCCCGAGAACACAATAACAAGGCACTATAGCGACGAATAGGATCACGATATCCGCCAACATCGGACAGAGAGCCCAATTATCCGGCATACAAGCCGCAAATGCGCATGGACCGAATCAATCTCCCCGGCTGTCGAGATTGGCGAACACTGGGCAATCCCGCCGGCTGGCCATCAAGAATCCCCGCCGCGTGCTCTTGAAATCCCGGTAGGCGATAGCTAATATTCACGGTAGCTAACATCAGAATTTTCCGGGAGAGAGCGTGACGGAGTTGATCGGGCGACGGCTCGAGGCGGTGGCGCGTACACGCATGGCCGAAGCGCCGGTCGTGCTGCTGCAAGGCCCGCGCTCGGTCGGTAAGTCGACGCTGCTGAGGTTGCTCGCAGGCGCCTACGGGCAGCCTGTCGTGGACTTGGACGATCCGGCCGTTCGGGCGGCGGCGACCGACGACCCGGCCCTGTTCGCCTCGGCGCCGCCGCCGGTGCTCATCGACGAGTACCAGCACGCCCCTGAACTGCTGGCGGCGATCAAGGCTGAGTTGAACCGCGACGGCTCCCCGGGGAGGTTCGTGCTCACCGGTTCGGTGCGTTTCGATTCGCTTCCTCTGGTGGCGGAGTCTCTGACCGGCCGGTTGCACCGCCTCGAGATACACCCTTTGTCGCAGGGCGAGATCGACTCGCGGCGCGAGAATCTGATCGAGACCCTGCTGCGCGACCCTCATGAGGCCATCTCATCGGAGGCGTCGACCACCACGCGGGCGGGCTACGTGGAGCGCATCACCCGCGGCGGGTTCCCGATGGCGCTCGCACGTTCTGGCGCCGCACGAGACCGCTGGTTCGACGACTACTTGGCGCTTTGCCTCGAGCGCGACCTGATCGACCCGGGCCGGACCCGCCGACCAGCCGAGTTGGGTCCGTTGATGTCGCGGTTGGCCATGCAGACGGCGCAGGTGCTCAACGTCAGCGCGGCAGGCGCCGACGTGGGGCTCTCCGCCAGCACGGCGACCGCGCTCGTGGACCTGCTGGAAGCGGCGTTCCTGGTGCGGAGGCTGCCCGCGTGGGGCAAGACGCTGCGCGCCGCCACCGCCTCCCGCCCGAAGGTGCATGTCGTCGACTCCGCTCTGGCCGCCCGACTCCTGCGGCTGCCTCCCGAACGGCTCGCCGCACCGGAACCGACCGTGCTCGCGCAGCTCGGGCACCTGCTGGAGAGCTTCGTGGTGGGCGAGATCCTGAAGCAGGCCTCTTGGATGGAGTATCCGCCGCACGTCGGTCATTGGCGCACGCACGACGGCGCTGAGGTCGACGTGATTATCGAGGACGGCCGCGACGGCTCGGTGGTCGGAGTCGAAGTGAAGGCCGGAAGCAGGGTGCACCCACGCGACCGGCGCGGCTTGCGGAGGCTTCGCGACCTGCTGGGCGAACGATTCCGCGGCGGCGTCGTGTTTCACACCGGCGCACACTGCATCCGCTACAACGACGAGCGAATCGTCGCCCTACCCGTCGACCGCCTCTGGGCCGAGACCTGATCGACAGTCGCCGCCGTCCGGGCGACGGAGAGAGGTGGTCCGGCATACTCACGGGCATGCGGCGGTTTCTGCGGCCCTGGTGGGTGGTGTCGCATGTGCTGGTGCTGGCGCTCATCGTGGTGATGCTCAACCTGGGGTTCTGGCAGCTGCGGCGGCTGGAGGAGCGGCGCGATCTGAACACCCTGCAGGCCGAGCGCACCGCGGAGGAAGCCGTGGTGCCCGGTGAGCTGGTCGCCGCGGCTGCCGCCGGCGGCGTGGAGGTTGTCGAGTACCGGGTGGTGGAAGTGACCGGGCGCTACCGCGCCGCCGATGAGGTGGCGGTGCGCAACCGGACGTTCGGCGGCCTGCCCGGCGTGTGGCTGTTGACCCCGCTGGCGCTGGCTGAGGGTCCCGCCGTCGTCGTGAACCGGGGTTGGGTGCCGCAGTCGGGAAGCGACCCGGCGGGCCGGCCGCCTTCGCCGGTGCCCGACGGCGAAGTGACCGTCCGGGGCCATGTGCGCCTCAGCCAGCAGCGGACGGGCCTCGGCGTGGCCGATCCGGCCCGCGGCCGACTGGCGAGCCTGGCGCGGCCCGACATCGACCGGTACGCCGCCCAACTGGACTACCCCGTGTACCCCTTCTACCTGCAGCTGACCGGCCAGGACCCGCCACCGGGCGACTATCCGGTGATGGTGGCGCTGCCGGCGCCCGGCGACGGCCCGCACCTGGGCTACGCGGTCCAGTGGTTCATCTTCACTGCCATCGCCGTTGTGGGGTACCCGCTGGTGCTGCGCCAGGTCTCGCGCCGCCCCGACCGACCCGACCGCCCCGACGCGCTGTGACGGCGGCGCACGAGATCGCCGTCGGCAGTATCGGCACGATTGCGGCGGCTCGGATCCTGCCGCGGAGCGGCTCGGCGCCGTTCCGGGTTCGGGACCGGCGGTTGGTACCCTTGGCGAGGATCGAGCCGCGACCGCACGGCGAATTCGGCGCAGAATTCGGCTCGGCGCTAGTCCAGCGAGGGAGGCCCCGATGACGACCAGCATGCCGGACGCAGATGTTCTGGATGCCACGCTGCGGGCCGCTCTGCGCAGCGGCGGCGACTTCGCTGAGGTGTTCGTCGAGGATCGGCGCGGCTTCCGCGCCAGCTTCGACGACGGACGGGTCGAGGAACCAGTCTCGGGCAGGTCGAGGGGTGCGGGGATCCGGGTGCGTGCCGGGGCGTCAGTCGGCTTCGCCCACACCACCGACCTGTCGCCAACCGGCCTGCGCGACGCCGCCGAGGTGGCCGCGTCCGCAGCCCGCGCCGGAGGCGTGCAACCGCCGGGAGTTCCGCTGAGCCGCCGCGACGTCCCGGCGCCCAACGAGGTCGTCGCCGCTCCGGACAACGTGGCGAAGGACCGCAAGGTGGGCTTGCTGCGCGTCGCTGAGGAGGCGGCGCGAGCGGAGGGGTCCGCCGTCTTCCAAGTGGCCTGCACCTACGGCGACAGCCGGCGGCGGATCCTCGTGGCCAACAGCGACGGCCTGCTGTCCGGCGACGAGCAGGTGAAGACCTTCTTCTCGGTGTCGGCGGACGCGGTGGGCGACGGCGGCAAGCAGAGCGGCCGGGAGACCGTCGGACACACCGCGGGGTTCGAGCTGTTCGACACCGTCGACGTCACCGACCTGGCGCGCACGGCCGCCCGGCGAGCGCTGCGCAAGCTCGAGGCGGTGCCGGCGCCTAGCGGCACGATGCCGGTCGTCATCGGACCTGGGGGAGGAGGCGTGCTCTTCCATGAGGCATGCGGGCACGGGCTGGAGGCCGACCACATCCACAAGGACGTGTCGGTCTTCACGGGGCGGGTCGGCGAGCAAGTGGCCAACCCCATGGTCACCCTCATCGACGACGGCACGATGCCCCGCGAGTGGGGCTGCTACGCCATCGACGACGAGGGACGCCCCGCGCAGCGCAACGTGCTGATCGCTGACGGCGTGCTCGTGGACTACATGTGGGATCGGCTGCGAGCCGACCGCGACGGGCGGGACGCCTCCTCGGGCAACGGGCGTCGCCAGAGCTACCAGCATCTGCCGATGGTGCGCATGACCAACACCTACATCGCCAACGGCGACAGCCACCCCGACGACATCGTGGCCGACACCCCCCACGGGGTCTACGTGGCGCACCTCGGAGGGGGACAGGTGAACACCGCCACCGGCGACTTCGTGTTCGGCATGACCGAGGCCTACCTCATCGAGGACGGACGCCTGACGGCGCCCATCCGCGACGGCAACCTCATCGGCAACGGCCCGGAAGTGCTGCTGCTCATCGACGCCTTAGGCAACGACTTCGCCATGGGGTCGCCGGGCACCTGCGGCAAGGACGGCCAGGGCGTGCCTGTCGGCGACGGCACACCGACACTCCGCGTCCAGCGCCTCACCGTGGGGGGCACCGCTGCCTGAGACAGCCGAGCGCCGCGACCGCCACCGGGCATCGCCATGCACGACGACCTGACGGGCGAATCCCTAGCGGCGCTAGGCGACCGAGTCGTGGCCCAGGCCCGCCACGGCGAGGAGATCGAGGTCGTGGCGGTCCGGTCTGCTGAGACCGACGTCCGCGCCTGGGACGGCGGGGTGGAGTCGTTCGCCTCCGCCACCGCGGACGGCGTGGGCATCAGAGTCGTGATCGACCAGCGGCAGGGCTTCGCACACTGCGGCAGTCACGACGAGGCGATCGTGGCCGAGACCCTGGCGGAGGCGCGCGACAACGCCGCCTTCGGCACCCCCGACGAGTTCCTCGGCGTGGCGGCGCCCGACGGCGTGTCTGCTCCCAATCTGGAACTCTGGCGCCCGGAACTGGCCGAGGTGGCGCCCGAGACGAAGATCGACCTGGCCCTCGAACTCGAGCGGGCGGCGCTGGCTGGCGACCGGCGCATCCGCGGCGTGGAGTCCGCCGACTACGCCGACACGCTGTCGGTGGGGGCGGTTGTCACGACGAGCGGCATCCGCTCGATCGACCGGAGTTCTGGCTGCCATCTCTCGGTGTTCTCCGTTGCGTCCGCTGGCGAGGACACACAGACCGGATTCGGTTTCAGCGTGGGCCGCGGCCTCGACGAACTGGACGTTCAAGAGGCGGCCGAGGGCGCCGTCGAGCGGGCTGTGCGGCTGCTCGGTGCCCGCAAGCCTGCCACGACGCGCACCACCGTCGTCTTCGACCCGTGGGTGACGGCGCAGTTCCTGGGACTCGTCGGCGCCACGCTCTCGGGCGAGGCGGTCGTGACGAACCGCTCGCTGTTCGCGGACCGGCTCGGCGAGCCGGTGGCCTCGACTCGGCTGTCGCTGACCGACGACCCCACCGACGCCGCCGCGTTCGGCGCCGGTCCCTTCGACGGCGAGGGACTGGCCACCCGCCGCAACGAGTTGATCGGCGCGGGTGTGTTGCAGCGCTTCCTGCACAACAGCTACACCGCCCGCCGCGTCGGCACGGCCTCCACCGGCTCGGCGGTGCGGGGCTACGCCTCGGTCCCCGGCGTGGGTGCCATGGCGCTGGCGGTGGCCCCGGGCGACTGCGGCGCCGCCGAGTTGGTCGCCGGCATCGAGGACGGCGTCCTGGTGCAAGAGGTGAGCGGGCTGCACTCGGGCGTGAACCTGGTGAGCGGGGACTTCTCGACCGGCGCCGAGGGGCTGCGCATCCGCAACGGCGAGTTGGCTGAGCCCATCCGGGAGTTCACGGTGGCCTCGACGTTGCAACGCATGCTGCTGGACGTCGTAGCGGTGGGCAGCGACCTCACTCGGCTGCCGATGACGGCCGCCGGCGTCACCCTGGTCGTCGCCGACGTGACGGTCTCGGGGGAGTGAGCGCGCCGGTGGGCTGACCGGCGCCGGGCGAGCGATGTCGGTTCTCGAGGCGATCCTCCTCGGCATCCTGCAGGGGCTCACGGAGTTCCTGCCGATCTCCTCCAGCGGCCACCTGCAGCTCGTCACGTGGCTGGCCGGCTGGGTGCCGTTCGACGGCGATCCGAGCCTCTGGACGGCCTTCGAGGTGGCCCTGCACGTCGGCACCCTGGCGGGCGTGCTGGCGACCTTCGGGCGGGAGGTCGCCGGGCTCGTGTCGGCGGGCGCTCGCCACGTCGCGGGGCGGCGCAGCGCTGAGGGCCGCCGGGCCTGGCTGCTGGTGCTGGCGGCGGTGCCGGCGGGGATCGTGGGCACCGCGGCGGGGACCGCGTTGGAACGCAACGAACGAGTCTGGGTCACCGGCTGCACGCTGGCGGTCTTCGGGGTGTGGCTCTGGTGGGCCGATCGCCGCAGCGGGACCCGCCCCGAGGCTGCCCTGGGGGGCGCCGACGCCGTCGCGCTCGGCGTTTCGCAAGCGCTGGCGCTGGTCCCCGGGGTGTCCCGGGCGGGCGCGGTGATGACCGCCGCCCGCCTCCGGGGCCACTCTCGCCTCGAAGCCGCCCGGCTCGCCATGTTGATGAGCGTTCCGGTCATCGCCGGGGCTGCGGTCTACAAACTGATTGACCTGGGCGGCTTCTCGGGCATTCCCGCCGAGGCGCGGGCGGCGTTCATTTCCGGGACGGTCGCGGCGGCGCTGTCGGGCTGGGCGGCGGTGGCGCTCCTCGTAGCGCTCGTGCGCCGCGTCGGCTTCGCCCCGTTCGCGGTGTACCGGGTCGTCCTGGGCGTCTCGGTGCTGGCGCTCATGGCGACCTCCTTCCGCAACACCCCCTGGCTCTGAGCCGCCCCACGAGGCGACGTGGTCTGGCGCCGGCGGGCGCGGAATGTTCGGCCGTCCTAGCTCGTGGCCTCAGCGGGCGGGGGGCTGACGGCGACGACGGTGACGGCGCCCCAGACGAGCGCCGAGACGGTCGGTTCCACTTCGCTCGCCTGGATCGCCACTGTCACGGCCTCCTCGTCGAGCTCCAAGACGGTGGCGCGGCGCGCCACCGTGTGGGCGGCGGGCGCCGCATCGGTGGCGAAGCTGTCGAAGACGGCGACGAGGCTGACCGAGTCGCCCGGGCGCACCGGCGGCACCCCGTAGGCCGTCGGCACAGACACAGCGGCCACGTCCGGGGGCAGGCGGCTGCTGAGCCCGCCGCTGAGGCCCGCCACGCGCTCGCCGTGAACCACCTCCCCCGGATAGATCGCGGCGGCGGCGACCGCGCCCGCGGCGAGTTCGCCGACCGCCCCGGGGGGGACCGCCGCGGCAGGCCGCGACTCCCAGCGGACGGACTCAGAGTTCAGCGGTTCGCCGGCCCGAACGAGGCTGACCGCCACGGGCACCTGGCGAAGGTCGCCGTAGACCTCCTCGAGTCCGCGCTGGCGGTCGGATTGGCGCGTCACCCCCACGACGGTGGCGACGACGAGCAGCGCCACAGCGCTCCAGTACACGAGCGGGCGGCGCAGCCAGCGGTACAGGGCGGATCGGTGCCAGGCGGGGGACTCGGCACGGCGGCGCAATGGGGACGGTGGCGGCATAGCAGGCTTCCTCTCGCCGGTGGGGATTGGGGGGGAAGCCGCGCCGGCCACTCGACGCCGAGGCTCATCGTACCGGCAGTCGCCCGGCGTTCCGCGAGCGGCGTGTCGCTGGATCGCTCGCTCGGGGTTACAGCCGCCCGGCGCGGGGTGCCTAGCGTCGCTGGGCGGGAATGTCGGGGGAGAGCGGAGGCCCCGCCCGATCACCGCAGCAGGCGGGCCGGGCGGCGGCGAGGTCGCCCACGAGGCGTCCGATGAGGCGGCGCACACGGGCGAGGTTCTGGTTGAAGACAGCGAGCACCTGCTCGTGGCTGACCGGTTCGGCGCCCGTGTCGCCGATCACCCCTGCGTCGTAGTCGGTGACGAGTGCGATCCCGGCGAAGCACATGCCGAGCTCGGCTGCGAGCGGCGCCTCGGGCACCTGGGTCATGTTGACGATGTCGCCGCCGAGCGCGCCGAACCAGGCCGACTCGGCGCGAGTCGAAAAGCGCGGGCCCTGAATGACCACGACCGTGCCGCCGTCGTGCACGCTGATGCCCTCGGCGCGGGCCGCCTCGACGGCGGCGCCCCGCAGCGCCGAACAGTAGGGGTCGGCGAAGGTCACATGATGGGTCTCGGGTCCGTCGTAGTAGGTCTGGCTGCGGCCCTGGGTTCGGTCCACGATCTGGTCGCAGACCACGAAGTCACCCGGCGCGATGTGCCGCTGCAGCGAGCCGCAGGAGAACGGTGCCAGCAGGGTCGACACCCCGACCGAGCGCAGCGCCCACAGGTTCGCCCGGTAGGGCACCCGGTGAGCCGGGTACTCGTGGTCCTCGCCGTGGCGCGCCAGGAATGCCACGTCCCGGCCGGCGAAGCGCCCGAGACGCAGCGCGGCCGCCGGTGGGCCGTACGGCGTGTCGATCTCGACGGAGCGCAGCCCCTCGGCTAGGGAGTAGAAGCCGCTCCCGCCGAGGATCCCCACCAGCGCGCCGGCGGGGGCGGTCATTGTGCCGCCGGACCGGGAGACGTCACGGCGAGGCGGCGCCTGCGGGAGTGCGGTCGCCCTTCGCCTTGTCCCCGCGGGAGGGTTCCTTGGCCCCGCTCGGGGACTTGTCCCCGTCGGCTGTCTTCTCGGCTGCGGTCTTGGCCCCGCTGCCGTCGGACTCCGAGGCGGCCTCGGCGGGCGCCTTGTCCTTGCTCCCGTTGCCGGTGCGGCCAGTTGCGGCGCGGCTGTCGGTCTTGTAGAAGCCGTCGCCCTTGAAGGTGATCGAGGGGGCGGTGAAGACCTTGCGAACGTCGCCCTCGCCGGGGGCGGCGCAGGCGGGCGGGCTGTGCTCGGAGGCGGCGGTGGGGCAGGTCGTCAGGCTGTCGTCGCTGAAGCTCTGCTGGACCTCGAAGCGGGCGTCACAGGTTCGACAGCGGTACTGGTAGGTGGGCATGTGCTCCTCGCGTTCGACGCCGTGGGGCGACGGGAACGACTCACGGACCGACCGCCAACCCTATAGCCGCCGCCATTGCGCGCCACGCCGGCGACCCGCTCGGACCTCCGGGCGCGCCGCACCGGGCGCCGCGGTGTGACTGTGACATGAGCCGCAGGTCTGATCTAACATGATGCCGTGAGCGCGTGGTGGCTGCTGGTCCCCCTGGCGTACCTGCTGGGCACCTTCCCGACGGCGCACCTCGTGGGTCGCCTCGTCGGCCACGACCCCATGAACGAGGGATCGTGCAATCCGGGGGCGACCAACATGTACCGCGTGGCGGGCCGGGGTGCCGGCGCCCTCGTCCTCCTCGGCGACTTGATCAAGGGCTTGGCCCCCACGCTGGTGGCGTTGCTGCTGGCTGGGCGGCCGGTGGCCATGGGCTGCGCTGTGGCGGCCGTGCTGGGCCACATCGCGCCGCTGACTCGCCGCCTGCGCGGCGGCAAGGGCGTCGCCACCTACGGCGGGGCGTCGCTGGCGATGTGGTCGTTCGCGGCGCTCGGCGCCGTCGTGCTGTTCCTCGTCATCACGAAGTGGTCGGGACGTCCCTCGGTCGGGTCGCTGGTGGCCGTGCCGCTGCTGCCGGTCGGCGTCGGCATCCAGGTGGTTTTCGGCTCGGTGGGTTGGTGGGAGCCGGTCCTGCTGTCGGCGGTGGCGATGGTGATCGTGGGGATGCACTGGCGCAACATCGTGCGTCTCAGCCGGGGAGAGGAAGCGAGGCTCCCCAACGTCTTCACGCGGCGGCGGGCCACGACTCTGTGATCCCCCTCACCGAGGCGCAGCAGGTCGTCCTCGACCGCTGCGCACCGCTGGGTACGGTCACGCTGCCGTTGGTCGAAGCGCTCGGCTGTGTGACTGCCGGCGCCGTAACCGCCGCCGAGGCGGTCCCGGCGTTCGACAACACGGCCATGGACGGCTACGCGGTGCGCGCCGCCGACACCGCTTCGGCGCCGGTGACCTTGGAGGTCGTGGGCACGCTGGCGGCCGGAGCAGCCCCCGAGCGGGCTGTCGGGGCCTCGGAGGCGGTGCGCATCATGACCGGCGCGCCCATCCCGCCCGGTGCCGACGCCGTCATCATGGTTGAGCGCACTCGAGCGCTCGAAGGCGGCGGGCGGGTCGTCGCCGAGGCCAGCGTGCCGGCGGGCAACCACGTTCGCCGAGCGGGCGAGGACCTTCAGGCGGGCACCGTGGTGTTCCAGCCGGGCGAGGTCCTGCAGCCCGCCCACGTGGGCGTGCTGGCCGGGCTGGGCATCCACGCCGTCGAGGTGGTGCGCCGCCCGCGGGTGGGCGTGGTCTCCACCGGCGACGAGTTGGTGGACGGCCCCGAGCCGCTGGCGCTGGGGCAGGTGCGCGACTCCAACCGCTACTCGCTGCTCAGCCTGGTGAGCGAGGCCGGTCTCGAGGGCGTCGACCTGGGCCTGGTGCGCGACGACCCGGAGGCCATCCGAGCTGCAATCGCCCGGGGCGTCGAGACCTGCGACGCCGTGCTCACCAGCGGCGGCGTCAGCATGGGCGACTACGACTGCGTCAAAGTCGTCCTCGACGAGATGGGCGAGATGTCCTGGATGCAGGTGGCCATCAAGCCGGCCAAGCCGTTCGCGTTCGGGCTCGTGGGCGGCACGCCGGTGTTCGGCCTGCCGGGCAACACGGTCAGTTCTATGGTGTCCTTCGAACTGCTGGCGCGCCCTGCGCTCCGCCAGATGATGGGACACACCCAGCTGCATCGCCCCCGTGTGCAGGCGACCGCCGCCGCCCCTTTGCGCCGCCGCCCCGACGGCAAGATCCACTTCGCCCGCGTGGTCTGGTCCTATAGCGGTGGCCGCTACGAGGTTCGCTCGGCGGGCGGCCAGGGCTCACATCAGCTGTCCGCGTTGGCTGCGGCCAACGGTCTGGCGGTCCTGGCGGACGGGCACGGCGCCGAACCCGGCGACGTCGTCGAACTGATCCGCCTGCACGAGTTCAGCCGCGGCGGCTGGCACCGGTAGTCTGAGGCGATGGCGGAGCGGCTCGTCGATACCTTCGGTCGGGTCCACCGCGATCTGCGCATCTCCGTCACCGACCGCTGCAATTTCCGCTGCACCTACTGCATGCCGCCCGAAGGCTTGGAATGGCTTCCCCGGTCGGAACTGCTGACGTTCGAGGAGATCGAGCGCGTCGCCCGGCTAGTTGTGGAGCGCTTCGACGTGAAGAGCATCCGGCTGACCGGCGGCGAGCCCACGGTGCGCGCCCGTCTCGCGGACCTGATCGGGATGCTGGCGCCGCTGGGGACCGATCTCGCCCTGACCACCAACGGCGCCACGCTCGGCCTCCTGGCCGGGGATCTGGCCGCCGCCGGCCTGCGCCGGATCAACGTCTCCCTGGATTCGCTGCGGCCCGCCCGGTTCCGCGAGCTCACGCTGCGCGACGACCTTCACCGGGTGCTCGACGGCATCGACGCCGCCCTAGCCGCCGGATTCGACCCCGTGAAGGTCAACGTCGTGGTCATGGCTGGCCGCAACGACGACGAGCTCGTGGACTTCGCCGAGTTCGGGCGCCGCAAGGGCGTGGAGGTGCGGTTCATCGAGTACATGCCCCTCGACGCCGAGGAGGGATGGCGCGCCGGGTCGGTGGTGGGGCTCGCGGAGATCACCGAGCGCATCGGCGCGGCGTTCCCGTTCGAGGCTGTCCGGAGGGGCTCTGAGCCCGCGAGCCGTTTCCGCTACCTCGACGGCAAGGGTTCCTTCGGGGTGGTGGCCAGCGTGACCCAATCCTTCTGCGGGTCCTGTGACCGGATCCGCCTCACCGCCGACGGTCAGTTCCGCAACTGCCTATTCGGCCTCGAGGAATACGACCTGCGGGGCCCGCTGCGCCGCGGCGCCGGCGACGACGAGTTGGCTGACATCGTGCGCGGCGCCGTGGGGGACAAGTGGGCGGGCCACAGCATCGGCAAAGTGCACTTCGTCCGGCCGGCCCGCTCGATGTCTCAGATCGGCGGCTGAGGCCGGCCGCTGGGCTCGGCGCAGTGAGCGATCTGGGGTTCACCCACCTCGACCCGCTGGGGCGGGCGCGCATGGTGGACGTCTCGGCCAAGGATCCCACCCACCGCCGCGCCATCGCCCGCGCCCGCGTCAACATGAGTTCCGAGACCGCCTCGGCGGTCGCCCGCGGCGCTATCGGCAAGGGCGACGTTCTAGCGGTCGCCCGGGTGGCCGGCATCCAGGCCGCCAAGCGCACCCCCGACCTCATCCCGCTCTGCCATCCGCTGCTGGTGGGCTCGGTGCTGGTGAACTTCAGCATCGAGGACAGCCACATCGACGTGGAGGCCGAAGTCGAGACGCTGGACCGCACCGGCGTCGAGATGGAGGCGCTGACGGCCTGCGCGGTCGCCGCCCTCACCATCTATGACATGTGCAAGTCGCTGGACCGCTCGATGGTGATCAGTGACGTGTGCCTCTGGGAGAAGGCGGGCGGACGCTCGGGGACCTATCGCCGGGACGACGCCTCCTAGTCGATCCTCGGCTCGCACATCAGCAGGCGCACCGGCGCGCGACGAGCAATCACAAGATATCCACAACTTAGGCCCCATCAAATGACATACTTGTAGTAGGAGGCCCCGTGCCCGCATTCATGGAAACAGCCCTGATCCTCGCAGCGTTATGGGTGGCCGTGCTCGCGCCAAGGCTTTTACGGCGCCTTTCCCGTTTCCAGGGAGAGCGCAAGTACGCGTCGTCATCTCCGCTGCTGTCTGGATCCTCTCGGTACCAGAACGTCGTGCCTCTCACCGGCGTCGTGCAATTGACCCCGCCCCCGCGCGCCGCTCTGGTCACGCCGGGAATCGGCGTGGACCGCGACGGGTTGTCTCGGCTGCAGCGCGAGCAGGCCCGGGTGCGCCGCCGCAACATCCTGCTGGGACTGCTCGCTCTCGCCGCCATCACCCTGGCTGCGGCCATGGCCGCCGGCGGTGCCATGATCGGCGTGCATCTGTTCGTCGACGTCCTCCTCGTGGCATACGTCGGGGCGCTCGCCGCGCGGCAGCGGCGCGTCCTCGAGCGCCACGCCAAGGTCACCGACATCGCCTTGGCTCGGCTGGCCGCGCACTCCTCGAACAGCCGGCCGCAATCCGCAGGCGACGAAGCCGCGATCAGCTTCATCACCCTCTCGGGCAGCCGCTCCTAGCGGCGCACCGTCGCGTCGGCCTCCGGCCAGCGCGCCCGGTGGGCGCTGAGGGCACCGGGCAGCCTTGCCGGGGCCAACCCGGCGCAGCAGACCTAGCCGGTGCCGGTACACTCCGTAGCCCGTTCGGGGGTGTAGCTCAGTTGGCTAGAGCGCTTCGTTCGCAACGAAGAGGTCGGCGGTTCGAGTCCGCTCACCTCCACGGTGAACCGATCGCAGTAGACGCCGGGAAAGATCGGTTCCGGAGAGATCGAGGATGTGGCCGTGGCCTCCGCAGATGGCATCCACTACGAGACCTGCGGCGAGGGCACCCCTGTCCTCGTGATGCACGGCGGTCTGGGGCTCGACCATCAGTACTTGCGGCCCGCGCTCGACGACCTCGCCGGCGGCGCCGAACTCGTGTTCTACGACCATCGGGGCAACGGCCAGTCCGCTCCGGTCGAGGACTGGGGGCCCATCACGCTGGAGTCCTTGGCCGACGACGCCGACGCGCTCCGCTCAGCGCTCGGACTCGAGGGGATCGTGGTGTACGGCCACTCCTTCGGCGGCTTCGTGGCGATCCGGTACGCCCTGCGGCACCAGCGGCACCTGTCGGGGCTGATCCTGGCCTGCACTGCGTCCAATCTCCGGCATCCGCCGAACATTCCCGCCGACGCTGATCCGGACGCAGTCGCCGCATTCGGCGCCCTGTTCGGCGAGCCGATGGGCTCCGACGGCGAATGGGCGGAGACGTGGCATCGGGCGCTGCCGCTGTACTGGCCAGGCATGGACCGGGAGGTCGCCGCCGACATGCACCGCCGCACCCGCTACCGGGCGCAGGCTTGGAATCGAACCATGCCGGCCCTAGCCGGATACGACGTCCTCGAGGAGATGGGCCGCATCGAAATCCCGACGCTGCTGTTGTGCGGAGGGCGGGACTTCCTCTGCGGTCCGGCCAGCCACGAGGACATGCACGCCGCGTTGCCGCGATCGGAACTGGTGATCTTCGAGGAGAGCGGCCATTTCCCGTTCATCTCCGAGCGGCGGCGTCACCGGGAGGTCGTCGGAGACTGGCTCCGCTCCCGCTGAGCGGCGCAGTCCGGCGCCCCGCGCCGCCGGCCGTCGTTGGCGCTCCAAGGTGTTCCGATCCTCGCGTTGGCCCCCGCCGCGCACACTCCTGGGGCGGCCGCGCACACTCCTGGGGCGGCCGCGCACACTCCTGGGGCGGCCGCGCACACTC